>CAZAHK010000006.1:0-43412 GCA_964484555.1 uncultured Desulfobacula sp. | reverse complement strand
TCCTCCTGAAAAGGGCATGGAGCGCTATAGAATAGAAGTGGGCCTGCGCCATGGGGTCAAGCCCGGCAATATCGTGGGCGCCATATCCAATGAGGCTGGCCTTGAAAGCAGATACATCAAGAATATTGATATCAACCAGGATTTTTCTCTTGTGGATCTCCCGTTCGGCATGCCCAAAGAGATCTTTACCCTTTTGAAAAGGACCTGGGTTCTGTCAAAGCCCATGTCCATTTCAAAATGCGCCTGAGATTAAGCACAGGCGGCTGATTTTTCCCGGAACTCCTCCAAAGACGTCCTTTGTTTTTCAAGACAAAGTTCATACAAAGGGATGGGCGTCAGATGGAACCTTTCCTTCCAGTTAAAATCACCACAGAGAAAATCAACGAGTTCAATTTTCTGACGGCAGGCCCACTCCATATGATGGAGATTGATGAGTTTGGCAACTCCGGGAAATTCCCGGCTGGTTCCCCCGGCCAGAAGCGTATAGGATTTCTGCCAGAGGGCGCCCATATCTATGGCTGCAACGGCGCCGTCAATGAGAACCGTTGTGATCCGCAGCATCCCGAATTTTTCAAGAAACCCTGCCAGCTTTAAAAAAGAATGATGGAACCGCAAATCACTAAAAAATGAATTCTCACCAAAAAAGTCCCGGTTCATTTGAAGCATGCGCTCCATGTCTTCAAACCGGTTAAACCTGAAACGGATCTCTTTTTCTTCGAATTTCCTGAGGTCGGCCCTGAGCTTTTTCCTGAATTTGCCTGAAAAAGACTGTTGGTAATTCTCAAAGGAATATTCATATTGTCCGGGCAGGAAAATATAGCCCATTTCATCGGTCCGGATCAGGTCCGATACCCCCCTTAACGAATTTCCATTAAGATATCGAAGATGAAGAGGGCCTGGGACGGAATCGATAAGCCCGTCAAAGATTTCCGGAGTCCCGGCGATGATCCTGTTCTGCTCCAGCCAGGTTTTTCCGCGCCAGGTTTCTCCGGGAAACTGCACATATTTTTGTTCTTCTTCATTCCAGCACAATGCCAGAAATCCCACTGCCTTATTGTTGTCCTCGACCACATGAAAACTTAAGGGTCTGGAATATGAATCATGAAAACAGGAACGGACCTGCCAGAGATCAAAAAATCCTTTGACCGGCCACAATTTTTTCCATATGAAATTACATTCGTCAGGGTCTTCATATATTGTGGTCTTCATAAAAAACACCTAGTGTCTAAGCGTTACATTAATGGAACATGCTGTCCATGTATTGCCCGACATAAGCATAACCTGTGCCATTTTTAAAACCAGATCCAAATAATAAATAATTAATATATAATCAACAGGTTAATCCCTATAACCGTTTTTAACACAGCAATAATTATCGCAATCTTTTACTGATCTCCAACAAAACGGTATTTTTAGTCCGAATTATCCCGGATTCCACGGAAAGATCCGAAAATTCAATGGGTTTTCAAAGAAAACCTCTCATTTTTTGCTTGGCCTGCACCCAATTTTAGCGTATACATGGACTGTCCGGCAATTTAATTTGTGGTAAAATATTACCGATAGAGGAAAAAATCATGCTCATCAGGCTCGTCTGTGCCGTTAAAGACAAGAAACTCCACGCAGATCTTGAAAAAAGGCTCTCTACCTTTGATGTTCAACTAAAAATGTGCGGCCGGCAGAAAGCCCCCTGGCAGGATCTGGTCAGAAGTTGCGGCGATGTTTTTGTGGTCAGCAAAGGCCTGATTCCCAAACCCATTGAATCCAGCGTGGGGATGCTCAACAACTTGCCGGAAAAACCCACTACTATTATTCTCCATGACCGGGAATCTTCCGAGGAGCATGCCAATCTTCTGGCCTCGGGCGCCGATGTGGTTCTATACACCGGGATTTCCATGGACAGCCTAATGGAAGCCATTGAAAGCACCATCGAATCCCGGCGGCAATTAAATTTTGTCGACAGATTTGACCAGCGGGGCAGGATCAAGCCCAAAATCAGCGATTTTATTTCAAACAGCGAGGACATGCAGCTCTTCCTCGATGAGGTCCAGCAGGTGGTGTCAACGGATTCCACCCTCTTGCTGCTGGGGGAAACCGGTGTCGGCAAGGAACATCTTTCCAAAGCCATCCATGCCGAAAGCCACCGATCCAAAGGCCCTTTCATCGCCATCAATATGGCGGCCATTCCCGAACCCCTCATGGAAAGCGAACTCTTCGGCCACGAGCAGGGTGCCTTTACCGGAGCCGTCCGTTCCCGCAGGGGGGCCTTTGAACTGGCCCACGGGGGAACCATTTTTCTGGATGAAATCGGTGAAATGCCCATGCACATGCAGTCCAAGCTTCTCCGGGTGCTTCAGGACTTTGAATTCACGCCCGTGGGCGGGGAAACCTCCATCTGGGTGGATGTCCGGGTGATTGCCGCCACAAACAAAGATCTGGAAGAAGAAATTTCAAAGGGCCGGTTCCGCCAGGATCTCTATTACCGGCTGGGCGTCATCACCCTGACCCTTCCGCCCTTAAGAAAACGCAAGGAAGATATTTCTGCCATGGCCAACCATTTTTTAAATGTGTACAGCAAAAAATTGGGCCGTGAGATTAACCGGTTCTCCCCGGAGGCCGTCGAAACCCTTTGCGCTTATAGTTGGCCGGGAAATATCCGGGAGCTGATCAATGTGATTGAAAGAGCCATTATTCTATGCAAATCCGACACCATTTCTCCCATTGATCTTCCCAGCACCTTCCAGACCGGCCCCACAGCATCGTTAGGCCTACTGGAAAGCAAAGACCTGGAAATGAACACCTGGAAAACCAAAACCCTTGCCGAAGTCAGGGATCTGGTGCTGAACCGGATTGAAAAAAAATATCTTGAAATGATACTTGAAAAAACCGAAGGAAAAATCGGGGATGCTGCAAAAATTGCCGGCATTCATCCCAGGGGACTATATGGAAAAATGAAAAAGCTGGGGTTGGATAAAGCAAGCTACAAACCGCGGAACACTTAGGCAGACTGTTTCTTATGCCCCCCATGGGGTTCTTTTGGCCTGTATGTTTCCGTCAGGAAAGAATGCCCTCCATTTTTTCTTCCCCTTCCTTGCATTCAATGCACTTTGATGTCACGGGTCTTGCCAGGAGCCGCTTAATCGAGATATTATCCCCGCAAACCTCGCAAATACCGTAAGACCCCTCCTCAATTCTTTCCAGGGCGGATTTTATCTTGCGGATCAGGCGGCTTTCACGGCTTCTCAATCTCAAGGTCACAGCCCAGTTCATTTGAATAGCGGACTCGGCCAGGGCCTCAATCTCTCTGTCCTGCTCGATCATCAACTCTGAAACCGCTTGCCCGGATTGAGTTTCAAGTTCATCCTTCAGGTCAGTCAGGATTTTTCTGAACTGTTCAAGCTCTATTCCATCCATATACGATTCCTTTCAAATAAAAACGGCCTTCTGTCAGAATACATTTTTCCAAACAAGCCGGCGTCTGCCGATTTATCGTTTTTTCCTGTCGTGCCCCGGAGAAGATGACACAGGATGTCCTGTTTTTATGAATTCATTCGCCCGCATTCTTCACAAAGCAATAAAAATGCCAGGCCTTCATTTCCCCTATATCCAGGGCTCAAGGGCTTTATCGGCATTGGGTGAAAACAATATCTGCCATGGATTCAACCGCTCTGGCGCATGATTTGCATTATTTGTCCCCAGGGATAAACTTATGAGCAAAGCACAGACCGTCATTAATGGTATTATTATTCCTTCAGAATGGAATGAAAAAGGGGAAACTCAGAACATTGCCATTGTCACATTTGATGAGGACACATTTCTGATTGCCGACAACAATCATGCAAGAACCCTGATGAATTCTCTGAGAAAAACCGTAACCCTCTCGGGAAAGGTATCCATGAAGGGCATCCAGAAGGAAATCCGTATTTCCAAATTTCAGATCCATGAACCCTAAATCATCAGATACCCTTTTTAACCGGTATCCGTCTAATCAGGAGGAGCTAAGATGTCAAAAGAAAGAAATGCCAAAAAAGATGAAAAAAAGAAACCTGCAAAAACCTTGAAAGAGAAAAAAAAAGAAAAGCTTGAAAAGAAAAAGGGGAAAACCGGCCTTATAGACTAACGGCAATGCCCCATCCCCTGTGCTCCCTCTTACAAAGGGGGCACATTTCACACCAAGGTGGACCCGTATCATCATCCAACCCGCCGGATTGGAGTTCCAGGCCCCTTACCTAAGCAAAATGGCCGCCCTTAACCGGAGATATTCAAGGTAGTTTATATTGACACCATAGCCTGTTACTGATACTAGTAGCCTTAATTTCAGCCTGATTCCCGTTATTCTGAAAAGGCTTAATAAAGGCTTTCGAACTGTTACCATGAGAGATATTCTGGTCCTATCCAACCGGGCAAATGATTTTGATTTGATTTCCCAGGTGGTTTCCAAAACCCGCAAGACAAAATATGCAAAAGACATTGAAACTGCAACTGCATTGCATCAGAAATTCCCCTTTGACCTGATCATTGCAGATCTCAAACTTCTGGAGCAGACCCAGGGAATCAATGCCGCAAACTTTCTGAAAAACCCTTTTACAAAGATCAATTCCTTTGTTCAGTTTGTCATCCTCTGCCCCAAAGAAGAGGTTGAAAAGGCTGTAAAAGCCGTAAATGACGGGGCAGCCGGGTATCTCACCTATCCCATTGAAGAAAATGAGGTCCGACTCCTGTTGGATTCACTGGACAGGAGCCTTGTAAGGGATTTTGAACTGGACTATTTAAGGGACCATTTCTGGAAAACGGAATGGCTTGAAATCATCCGGTCAAAAAACCCGAGGATGAAGAAAATCTATGAGAGCATCCGGTCGGTCTCCCCGACCATTGCCACCGTTCTTTTGCTCGGGGATACGGGGACCGGAAAAGGGATGCTGGCAAGACTTGTTCACTGGCACAGCCAGCGGTCTGAAGAGCCGTTTATTGTCGTCCATTGCGGGGCTATCCCCGACACCCTGATTGAAAGCGAACTCTTTGGCCATGAAAAAGGGGCTTTTACGGGAGCTGACCGCCGCAAACCCGGAAAATTTGAAATGGCCAGGGGCGGCACTATTTTTCTGGATGAAATCGGAACCATTACCGCCTCCGCCCAGATTAAACTGCTCCAGATCCTTCAGGACGGAACCTTCTCCCGGCTCGGGGGCACAACCCTCATGAACTCCGATGTCAGGATCATCGCCGCCACCAATGCAGACCTGGCCGGCCTGGTGCAAACGGGTGTTTTTCGAAAAGATCTGTATTACAGGCTCAATATCTTTCCCATAGAAATTCCCCTCCTTAAGGAGCGCCTGGAAGACCTGCCCAACCTGACGGATATTTTTTTAAAAAAGCTCAATGCAAAATACGGGAAGGGCATTACCGGCCTTCATCCTTCAGTGATCGAAGGCTTTCAGCAATATGAATGGCCCGGCAATATCCGGGAACTTGAAAATATCCTGGAACGGGCCTATATCCTTGAAACCGCTTCCATATTGTCAGCCCAGAATTTCCCTCCGGAAATGGTCAAACAAAGCGAGACCTATGCTTTATCCGAAAGAAACCCATCCTCCCTGGCCCGGGCAAGGCAGGTCGCCGTGGAGGCATTTGAAAAATCCTATCTGACGGCGCTCCTGGGTCAGACAAAAGGCAGAATCAACCTGGCGGCCCAAAAGGCCGACATCACCACCCGCCAATTGAACCGGCTGATTAACCGGTATGGGCTCAATAAAAAGAATTTCAAACGATAAAAAGACATCTTATGTCCTTTTATTCCCATCCTTATTATAAAATCGGACCTGATCTGTCTTGTCAAAAGAGTGAAAACCACTTTCCCTTCTTGGGTTAGGACCGTTTCCATCCAAGATGGAAACGGTCCTGCAACAAGCTAACCCACAGGTGAGGGTTCTCTTTTATCCGAAGAGCTGAACTCCACAAGGCCCTTGATCTCATCCTCAGGGTCAAGGCGGTTGAGTTTGACCATTTCAAAGCCGTCTATCTCGATACATACCGTACCAGCCCTATCCGCAAGGGTCAGGTGATAGGTGTTGGTTTCCTCCCCTGAAACCACTTTTTGGGTGATACAAAAATAAGGTGTGTGTTTTTCAACATCCTTATAAAATTTCAGGGATTTAATTTTAAAGGGCAGAACCGTTCTGGACGTTGTAAAGAACTCCAAAAGCCCGCCGGTCTGGAACATGGCGTCCACCAGAACGGGAGCCGCCACAAAACCAGGCTTTGTTACGCCTTTGAAAAATTCTTTTTCGCTCCTGTCTTCTACTGTTGTGATCAAGGTTTCTCCATCAAAGGAATGGATGTCCCGGATGGTCCCGAAAAGACCGAACATAAACAATCTCCGGGGATGGTACACCAGGGTTTCCACATCCCCCTCAAAGGAAACCGGGTGGAACGGCGGCAATTTTATTTTCCGGGATTTCAAGGGTTTATCCTCAAACCGGTAGCAGCCTTCATAATGAAGTTTCGGTTCTCCCATGACAAGGCCTTGCGGGTTCCTGAAAAGTGAGGTGATCCGGCAATTCAGAAGCCCGTCCGCCTGTTTTTCCCCGGAAACGAGCAGTTCTTTGGGCCGCCCCTTGAGCAGTTTGATGGCATAGGGAATCTGGAAATCGGTCAATTCCACAAAATGCCTCTTATCCCCGGACAAGGATTTTGCAACCTCTGCCATGGTTTCTATCCCTGTGGACCCGAGGAAAAGCGGCACGTCACCCATGGTATGGTCATGGAGGAAAACATCCCTTTCAAGATCCAGTACCCTTGAATAGGTGCCGGCGGAAGCGGTTTTTTCCACGGGAGTATCCAGGAATGGGAATTCAGCATGTTGCGGATCACCCAGAAGGCCGTCCCTGTCAAAGGAATAATCCAGACCGGAAAATACCATTTCAGATTCCGTTCTATCCAGAAGATCCGCCATGAAAAATTTGACGCCCTGCTCCATGGGCAGAAACTGGATTCCCCTTTCTTCAAGTACGGCCTTAACCGTAGGGTTGGTGGCCATGCCGACCCCGCCCCAGGCCGTCCAGGCATAGACCTTGTAAGTCCGGTCCGGATGGCGCTGTTTCTGACGGAACAGGGTCTTGCCAAGAGAGTCATTGGCTGCCGTATAATCCACCTGGCCCTCATTGCCGAACCTTGCTGTAACCGATGAAAAGGTAAAGAAATATTTATACTCCCGATCCTTAAAGGCAGCCAGAAGGTTTCTCATGCCCTTGACCTTGACATCCACCACCAGCTCAAAGGACCAGAGTTCCTTTTTGGCAATGAACTGGCTCATCTCCATGCCGGCGGCATGAAACACCCCGTCGATCCGGTCATATTTGTCCACAACCGCCTTTACCGCGGCGGCCTGGGTCACATCCACACAATGATAATCCACCCTTACCCCCTGGGCTTTCAGGAAATCGATATTGTCTATGGACTGACGAACCCGCAGGAGGCGGTCCAGGGCCCGTTTGATGTCAACGGGTTTGACCCCCGGCATATCCTCCCTGAGTTTCGCCATGAGGTCGGCCCCGGTTGAGGCTTTATCCAGGTATTTGGGATCGGTGCTGTAAATATCGTTGATATCCAGGATAATGAGGTTGACCTTATATTTTTCAACCACTCGCTTAAGGATCTCATAGGTGATCCCGCCGGCGCCGCCCGTAACCAGCAAGGTGTCGTTATCCGAAATGATTCTTTGTGTTCTGTCGGCAATGGAGGACTTCATGGTAAGGACATACCGCTTTTTATTCCCGTATCCCACCTCTACCCCTGTGTCACCGGACAGAAGCTCATTGATGAAAAGATCAGTGAGGGCATTGATATTCTTTTTAGGATCTTTTCCCGAAAAATCAACTACCTTGACCAGGGTATCGGGCAATTCCTTGTTAACGGTTTTCAAAAGTCCGGCGAGCCCGCCAAACAGGGGGTGGATATCACCGCAGCCGTCCATATAGGGAAAGACCACGGAATCAAATGTAAGGGTCCCGATGAAACTGTCTTTTCGGTTAAAGGTGTCGAAAAGCGATTTAATGATCACGAACACGGATTTTATGGTGGTGTTCAAAGCTTCGTCCGAATCCCCCTCATCTTTTGCAGTAAAATAATAATCCAGGGATGACAGATGGATAAAACCGCTGATATCAGGATAGGCTTTTTTAAATTCCTCCACCTGCTTTTCCGTCTGTTTCACATCCGTGAGGTCAAAGGCGAAATCCGCATCTTTGCTTCCGATGGTAACAACCTCCCCGTCTTTTTCCTTGATCTTTTGAATGATTTTTTTAGCAAACCCATGACTGTCAAGGGATACCATGATTTTTTGGCCCTTAAAATCTGCTTTTAGAGGCTTTGGCATCTCTGTTTCCCTGGTCCTCACGATGAGGCGCTTGATGGGTGAAGCAGGATCGGGAAATTCATCCGTTCCGGCAGACGACACCGGAGAATCGGTTTTCTGAATCACATCTCCGCTTTCATGGGAGTGATTTGACGCCTTGGGCTGCACCTGAACCGCTTCTGCCCGGCTGTTGATATAGTCGGCCAGCCGGGCAATGGTGTTCAGATCCCGGAGCTTTAAATCGTCGGGAACGGAAAAACCGAAGGTGGCGGCAACCTTGGCAAAAATCTCCACCTGCTTCACCGTATCGATCCCCAGGTCCGCTTCAAGGTCCAGGCCATCCTCCAGCATATCCGCCGCATACCCGGTCTGTTCGGCAATCACCTCCTTGATCAGGACAATGGCATTGCTGGGCCGTTCAGTATTCTTCAGGGCCGGTTGGGATTGTTTTATGTCTTCTTTTATGGGCAGGGCGGAATCTTTGGCGGATTTACCCGTCTTTACCGCAATATAATCTCCCAGCCGGGCAATGGTGTTCAGATCCCGGAGTTTTAAATCATCCGGCACGGAAAAACCGAAGGTGGCTGAGATCTTGGCAAATATCTCCACCTGTTTCACTGTATCGATTCCCAGGTCGGCCTCAAGATCCAGCCCGTCTTCCAGCATATCCGCCGCATACCCGGTCTGCTCGGCAATAATGGCCTTGATCCGGTTTAATATGCCTGTCGCTTCAACAGGCTCGGCCTCAACGGACTCTGCAGCCGTTGCCGGCACAGGCCGGCTTATCTCGGCGGGTGCGGCAGAAGGCATTGGTATGGCCATTGGTTTTGTCACCGGTGCTTCAACCTTGGCCGGTTGTGTTGTCTTCATGGGCAGGGATTCTCCTCCTGCCACGGCGCAAAGGGTATTGTCAATCACCTTGACTTCCGGATGCCCGGCCCCGGTGATCTCTTTCAACCACATCTGATACCGGGCATTGCCCTCAACTTGATTTTCCTCGATCCGCTTGACAAACATAAAGGCAAAATGGGACCCGAACCCGGCCGCCAGGTGAAGACCGTATTCAGAGGTAATTTTATCCTGGCCGGAAAAATTGAGTTTTTTGAAATGGTCGGGGATTTTTTTAAGATTGGCAATGGGGGGCGCTTTTCTTTTCTGAAGGGCCTTGACCAGGACCACATCTTCAATGGCTGCCCCCAGGGTATGTCCGGTAAATCCCTTGGTATTGGAAATGCAGATGCTGCTCAGGTGCCCGGCAAAGGCCGATTCAAGGGCTGTCACCTCTGCATCGGCGCTGCCGCCCCTGGCCGGGGTATAGGTCTCGTGGGACATGAACAAAAGCTTATTTGCATAGTCTTCTTTCCTCAGACCCGTCCGGGCCTCCACCTTTGAGATGAATTTTTCCATCTCCCGGGACATGTGGGGAACATCAATATTATAGGTATGATAGGCGGAATTGGCGATATGGGTGCCGAGAATCTCGCACTGCCCGTTCATTCCTCTTTTTTTGGCGCAGGATTCACTCTCGATAACCAGACCCACGGCCCCGGACCCCAGGATGGTGCCGTTCCGGTCCTCATCAAAGGGTTTGGCCGCTTCCGACACCCGCTTTTTAATGGTGGCGGCCCCCAGGGCCAGGAATCCTGACCCTATCCACTGGCCCTGCAAAGGTGAGGTGGCGTTTTCACCGCCCACTACCAGGACCCTCTTGCACCGCCCTACCCTGATCCAGTCTTCGGCAATGCCGATGGCCAGGGTGGTGGAGGCGCAGGCCGCACTGACCAGGGTATTGGGGCCCTTGGCCTTGATAATCTGGGCCAGATGGGCCGATCCCAGGGGGCAGGCATTGGCCAGGAAATTCCGGTCGAATGTATAGGTTTCAAAATCCTTGCGTTTTCTTGCCTTGGCCTTGAAAAACCATTCCGTCAACTGCTCCTTGATATCAAGGTCTTTTATCTTTTCCATGAGGAAATAATAGATGGATTCAAATTCTTCATAGGGTTTTAAAAACAATTTCTCATAAAAATATTTTTCCAGCTCTGAAATCAGGGTTTCTCCATTGGGCCACAAAGAAGTGATAATGACCCCGGTTTCTTCCTGCATGCTTTCGGGCAGGGCAAACCCGTCGGGAATCAGGGTCTTCCCATCCTTCATCTTTTTATACTGCATCACCAGGGGAATGTTGGCATCCTTCAATGCCTCGATACCGGCGGCAATGCCCATGGCCATGCTGATATCATACTGTTCCTTGATGCCGTATTCGTCGTTCAGGTTAAAATATCCGAGCTGGCCGGCCAGATGGATGACGTCCTCGGTTTTGGTGATCCGGACAAACCTGGCATTTCCATCGGGCTGTTTATACAGTTTGGTGATATTTTTATCGGTAAACCCTTCCATGGCCTCATTGCTGAGAAGGTCAATGAAATTCTCGCCGTTTAAAATGGCGTCAAAATTATCCGCTGCAAACACGCGCCGTGTTTTTCCGGGAAGCCCCACGGAAACACCGGAAATCACTATCCGGCCGGTGTTGAAACTATATCGCTCCATGGCCTCAATGGCGGTTTCCCGTTTCCGGAGCTGGTATTCTTTGTAAAGGATCTGGTCCACCAGGGCCTGGTTGTTGAGCTTAAAGGATTCAAAATCGTCACTGGGTTGTATTTTCGGCAAGGCCTCTTTTTCTTCCACGATCTTTGACGGAAGCGCCGGAACCTTTGCGGGTTCGAAAAGGGCATTCAGGTTCAAAAGATATTTCCGGCAGGCCTCAAAGGATTTGATTTCACCCATTTTTGCGTCCACGGACACGGTGGACCCGTAATCCACAATATGGATATCCTTTAAAAGATTGACCAGGAGCCTGGAGGGCCCGATCTCGATAAAATGGGTCAGGCCCGATACATAGACCTCTTCAATGGATTTGATAAATTCGACAGGAGATATGATCTGTCTTGCCAGAAGGTCCTTGACATCTTCCACCCTTTCCGGGTAGGGCTTGGCATGGGTATTGGAAATGATCCCGCCGAACCGGGTGTCCTTAAAGGTAAGGGTGTCCAGATAGATCCTCAGCTTTGCCGATGCCTCGGCCAGCAAGGGGGTATGGAAGGCCCCGGTCAGATTCAGTTTTTTAAAGAAGACCTCCTGCTGGGTCAGAAAATTGCAGAATTTTTCAATATCATCGGCCCGGCCGGACACGGCCGTCTGTTTTTCACTGTTTTTATTGGTGATATAAATATGGGACACAAAGGATTTTCTGATGAGCTGCTCTGTTTCCTTCTCATTTTTAAATACCACCATGATCTTTCCCGGAACCTTCACGGTTGCCTCAAACATGAGGTCCGAGCGTTTGATGACAAGACGCATGGCATCGGCAAAGGACAGCATCCCGCTACAGAAAAGGGCTGTGTATTCCCCCACGCTGTGACCGATATAATAATCCGGGGAAAATCCTTCCAGGGCCAGACGGCTGTAAATTGCAGCAGAAGAAAGAAAAACTGCGGGCTGGGTGTTCTGGGTCGAGTGGATGGCCTCATCCGTACCAAACATCATGTCCAGAAGGGAATACCCCCTTTGTTCGATAAAGATCTCCTCACCTTTTTCCATGATCATCCGGATATGGGCGTCTTTTTCAGACAAGTCCTTCATCATCCGGCTTCTCTGGGCTCCCTGGCCGGAAAGAAGCGCCACCATCCTGAGCTTTTTCCCCCTGTTGTCCGAGGAATAGGCATGGTCCATCAATACGATATCATCCCCTGCCGCGACCTTGAATTCTGTTTCCAGGGCCGGGTGTTCTGTTTCAAGGCGGGCCGGCAGGGCACCCATGATCATATGGCAATGATTGCCGCCGATGCCGTTGACATTGGCGGCGAAACGGAAGGGACGGCCCTTTTGCCCCACCATCATCTGCCGGGCCGGTTTCAGAACCTTGCAATCCTTGAGAATGGAATGTTCGGGATCATAATTAAAATCCGGTAAAATTTTACCGTTTTTGTTCATAAGCATGAGTTTGGCCATGGCCACGGCCGGATTGGCCGCCTTGAAATAGCCGAACTGGGATTTAACGTTGCCGCAGTGCATTTCATGATCAAAACAGTTCTCGATGACCTGTTTTTCGACCATGTCTCCGAAAATATTGGAAAATGCAAACAGATCCAGGTGGGCGATATCCTGTTTCCGAATCCCGCTTTTGTAATAGGCTTCGTTGATGACGGACACAAAGGTCTGTTCCGACGGGGCCAGGAGGTGGTCCGGCACGCTGGAACGGACGGCGCAGTCATTGATCTCTCCCAGGATTTCCATATTGTATTCACAGGCCTTCTTATAGGTGGTGATGGTGTGGATGGCGGCTCCCTCTCCCATGACATACCCGTCGGCCCTGGAATCAAAGAAATTGCAGTCTCCTTCCGATAACAGGCCCAGACGTTTGAAGGCCATGAGAACTGCAGGATAAAGGTTGCAATCCACCCCGCCGGCCAGGACAAAATCCAGGTCTTTATGTTTTAGATTCCGCACCGCATTTCTCATGGCAATAAAGGCCGAGGCACAGGAGGCGTCAATAACGTAATTGGCCCCGTTGAGCCCGAAATAATTGGTGATCCGGCCGGAGATAATATTGGATAAAAGACCCGGGGTGGTGTCTTCATTATTTTCCGGAATGGCTTTCCGGATGGCATCAACCAGTTTTTCCGAAAGCCGGGTCCGCTTTTCAGGATCAAGTGCCCGGCAATTTTTAAGGAGATCACCGATGAACTGTTTGCGCACCCGGATGATATTTTTACTCTGGCGCTCGCCTGAAATGGTGCCCAGGATCACCCCGACCTTGTTGGCAGGTTTCAAGGCCTTTAAAAGGCCTGAACTTTCAAGGGCTTCGTTGGCTGCTTCAAGACCGAAAATCTGGGCCCTTTCAATGGATTTGACCATCATGGGCGGCATCCGGTATTTCAGGTTGTTGAATTTATAGTCTTTTACCACCCCGGCCTTGACCTTGGGCAGCCGGTAAAAGGACATTTTATCCAGGCCGGCATAGGCGTCATTGTCAAAATGGGAGGAAGGAATATCCGACAATTGTTTTTTCCCGGATTGGAGTTTTTCCCAGAATTCTTCGGTGTTTTTTGCCCCCGGCAGAAAAACACCGAGACCTGCCACCACTATCCGGTCATCATTAAAATCATAGGACGGATCTGCAAAAATATCGCGGCCCAGGGGCTGATAATGATCGGTCATCTGCTCCACCACCATATGATAATTAATGCCCCCAAACCCATAGGAAGAAACCGCCGCTTTCCTTGAGACCTTTCCTTTTATTTTCCACTCCTCGGCGGCTTTCACAATAAACAGGGAGGAGGCGCTTAAATCATGATTTTTAGAAAGTTTTTCAAACCGGCCGTTGGGGGGAAGAATTCCTTTGTTGACCGCCAGAAGGGCCTTTAAAAGACCCACCGATCCTGCACATCCCAGAAGATGGCCGATCTGGGATTTGATGGAACTGACACCCGCCTTTGAATGATTATACAGGGTATTCAGGGTCTCCAGTTCCGCCTGGTCCCCAATGGTGGTGGAAGTGCCGTGGGCTTCAATAAATCCGATATCTTCAGGCCCTATGCCCGGACGGATATTCTCAAAGCACCGTTCCACACTCAGGACCTGGCCTTTGGGGTTGGGAGCGGCAATGGCTTTTCCCCTGCCGTCGGAACTGGAACCGATGGAATTGATGATCCCGAAGATATTATTCCTGTCCCGGAGGGCGTCCTTCATGCGTTTCAAAACAAAGACCACGGATCCTTCCCCCAGAATAAACCCGTCGGCCCGCTCGTCAAAGGGATAGGACCCTTTGGCGGAAAGGGTTCCCATTTTTGCAAACCCGATAAAGGATTCCGGCGCCAGATGGGTATTGACCCCGCCCACGATGACCTGGTCATGGTCGCCGGACAAAAGTTCGCCGGTTGCGGCTTCAAGGGCCGTCACCGAAGAAGCGCAGGCTGCATCCACGATATAATTGGCCCCCCGGGCACCCATGTGGCTCGCAATTCTTGAGGCTTCAATATTCAGCAGGATTCCGTGGACCGGGTCATAACTTTTGTTTTCCCCTTCCATGCCTTCCATCAGCGCCTGTTTGGCCGTTTCTTTCTCCGATTCGGTCAAGGCATTGTATTCATCGGTTTTTTCCATCATGGAAACCAGTTCCGGATACCAGTATTTGAGCTGGAGACTGTTGCCGAGTTCATTGGAAAGGCAGGTGGCGATAATAACGGCCGTTTTTGACGGATCATCGCATTCAAGACGGTTATCATCCCTCAGGAGCCCCGCATGTTCAACAGCCTTATAGGCGGTCTGAAGAACCATTTTCTGGCTCCGGGAAAGCCTTTTTTCCTTGCCTTCGGCATAACCGAACCGATCAAAGTCAAATTCAAAATCATCAATATGACCGGCCAGGGTGGTATAGGTCTTGTCCTCGGCGCTCCGGTCCGGATCATAATACAGTTCATAATCAAACCGGGATTCCGGCATGGGGCTGATGGAATATTTTTTTTCGAGGATATTTTCCCACAGGGTTTCCGGATCATGGGCATGGGGAAGGGTACAGCCCACCCCCACCACGGCGATCTCATCATGGATTTTATTTTTCGGGCTTGAAAAGATCTCCAGAAAATTCAGGTTTTGGTAAAGGGTAGCCTTTGTTTCAAAGAATCGATCATGGATTTTTTTGATGGTGACGGGGCCGTCAAAAAAGGCAAGGCCGTCTCCCACGAGAAAATTCCCTTTTTCCCTGTGGGCCTCATCATCAAACCAGGTATAATGTTCAGGCCCCGGATTTTTAAAATCCGGCAGAAAGCCTTTGGCACCGATTAAGAGGGAACCGATATTCCTTTTTTCAAAGGTCCGCTTTCTGTTTTCAAGGCTTTCCTTGTTTCGGATCATTTCTGCTTCGGTTTCCACCATCATCCTGGCAAATTCCGTGGGAGCGGTCCTGGAGGCGAGCCCCAGGCTTTTACCGATGACCATGGTTTCGTTTTGCTCAATAATGATGTCACGATACTGTGACTTCATACATTTTGTTTCCACGATTTCATCGGAAAAAAGATAGGCTGTTCCCACCTGGATACCGATCTTAGCCCCCCTGGCAGCCAGGAACGAGGTCAGTCCGGAAATAAAAAATGAGGCAAAACAGGTGGCGATCCCCCCGGCAAAGACCAGGTACAGATCGGATACCTCATAATTTTTATTGATCAGGGTGGCCACGGCATCTTCCCAGAGCACCAGGGAGGAAAGCATTCCCACATGGCCTCCGGCCTCTCCACCCTCAAAGATAAAGCGGCGGCAACCGCTCTTGATGGCGTTTTCCATCATGGATACCGATGGGGTATGCAGATAGGTCTTGGTTCCGGCTTTTTCAAGCTCTGCCGCCTGGGACGGTATCCCCCCGGCAAAAAGAGCATAGGGAGCCTTATATTTTTTCACCATGTCCAAATGTTTTTTTACCATGGGATTAAAAGCCTCGATCCCCACCAGGCCTGCCCCGAAAACCGGGACGTTTTCAGCCCCGTCTTTGAGCATTTTGTCGGCCAGGGACTCGGGCAGGCTGCCCACGGCGAAAAAGGGCAGGGCTCCGTGTTCAAGGATTTTATTGGCAAACTCGGAACTGTCGGAAATATTGGCCATGGGTCCCTGGATCAGGGGGAACCGGGTGCCCTGGTCCTTGGCAAAGGGGGAATCCGGTTTCACAGGATCATGGCCGTCGATAAAATTCAGGTTCTCGCCAATGGTTTTAAAAAATCCGGAAATGATGTCCCCCAGACGAGTGGACTCTTTCACAAAATCCTTGGCAAAAACCCCGTCCTGGCCCAGATAAAACAGGGACTGGATAAACGGGGCCTCTTCGCTGTCAAAGGTGGTCATATGGCTCGAGATGAGGTCATAGAGCTTGTCTTTCCCGTCCGGATCGGCGCCCAGCTCCACAGCCTTGATCTTCAGGTCTTTGACGATTTTGGTGCCCAGCTTTGCAAATACCCGGTAAATATCATCGCCATTATAGGTAATGTCCGTGGAATCGCTCTCATCCAGCATGGCCAGAAGGGTTTTAAAATTTTTCGATACCGGGGCCTCGTCGGCCATAAGGAGCTGGCTGTCCATGACCAGGCCGGACACGCCTGCGCTGAACATCCCGGCAGCCGTGTATTTACCCACGCCGCCATGGATGAAAACCGGGTAATCCGTATTTTTCAGATACCATTGCATGAGGATAAAGGAGGAATATTTTGAAACCTTACCACCGGCTTCATTGCCCTTGAGAACCAGGGCATGGGGGCTGATGGCCTTTATTTTGTCATTGATATGGATATCTTTGATTTCAAGAACAATTTTCGTATCTGAAAAATGAGAAAAATCGGCTGGGTCATCGTTTTTTGAAAGCGGACAGATGATGAGATCCAGATTGATCATCTGCTGCTGTTTGATTTTCCCGATCAGATACCTGTCATGGGCAAAAAGCCGGATGCCGAAAGCAAGGTTTTCTTTGGAAAGCGCCAACGCCCGTTGAAGGATGTCTCCCCGGGTCAAAAACTCCGTATCCATTACCGGAAGCGCTCCGGCAGCGTATATTTCATGGAAATACCCGACATCAAAGACCTTTACAGGGGTATACACCATTAAGGGAAGTCGTGAATTCAGTATTCTTCTAATCATAAAGAGGTCTCCGTCATTGATTTTAAATTCATGGGCCGGTTATAAAAAGCGGCCTTACAAACCATCAGGCCATCCTTATTTACAAATACTGTGCCGGAAGCCATTAAATAAATAACTATCCAGAATAACATAATTTTTCACCTGAACCGCTTTTTTTATATCTTCAAGTCAGGCTTTCTGCTTGCATTTTATGCATGGGGCATATACAAAATTGCACATGACTTTGATCTTATTCCATGGAGAACCGAATGAAAAAAACAAGACTGGACCCTGAAGAACTGAATTTTTTCAAAACCGTCCATAATGCCGCCTTTGCCAACCCCTTCAGTGACCTGAGGAAAAGGCTGGATATCAAAATTGCCGGGCTTTTCCCCTCAGCCACCCGGAGGGAAGGGATAGACCAGTCCATCCAGGAAATCAGGCACCGGATCACTCAACTTGAGGAGCAGGGCCGGTCCGATATCAACGCCTTTGAAGACCAGGACAGGGAAATCATGGCCGTTGTCTTTCTGTTTGATATTTTCCATACCTTCAGGGATGATTTTGACCAGTTGATCAAAGACCAGATCAAGGCAGGGGAGACACCGGTCAAAGTCCCCTTTGCCGAAGCCGCCTTGCACAGGCTCCATGAAAAAGGCTTTGATGAAAAAAGCTTTGCCCACTATTTTGCGCTTTCCTATCAGCTCCGGCGGGCCTTTTATTTCATCTCCCATTCCCTGGTGGGCAGCAGCCCCTGCATGAAAACCCTGAAAAAGCATCTGTGGTATAACGTATTCACCTATGATATTGACCTGTATAATCGCTTTTTATGGAACAAGATGGAAGATTTCTCCACCCTTCTCCTCGGAGAAACCGGGACCGGCAAGGGAACAGCGGCCAAGGCCATCGGAAGCAGCGGCTATATCCCCTTTGATGAAAAAAGACAATGCTTCGGCCATAGTTTTACCGAAACCTTTTCTTCCCTGAACCTTTCCCAGTATCCTGAAACCCTTCTGGAATCAGAACTCTTCGGCCATACCAAAGGCGCCTTTACCGGGGCCGTTGATGATTATAAGGGTGTTTTTGACCGGTGCAGCCCCCACGGGGCAATCCTCCTTGATGAAATCGGAGAAATCCCCAACCACGTTCAGATCAAATTATTGCGGGTCCTCCAGGAAAGAAGCTTTTCCCCGGTTGGAACCCATGCCGTCTCAAGGTTTAACGGAAGAGTCATTGCCGCCACCAACCGCCCCAAAAAAGACATCCTGGACGGCAAGGTTTTCAGAGATGATTTTTATTACCGGCTTTGCTCCGACATCATTGAGGTGCCGCCTTTAAGAACAAGAATCAAAGAAGCACCGGAAGAACTGGATGAACTTTTAGGCTTCACCATCGAGAGAATGACCGGGGTCCACTCTGAAAAATTGATCCTAAAAGTCAAAAGAATTATTGACCGCAGGCTTGGAAAACATTATGAATGGCCTGGAAACGTCCGGGAACTGGAGCAGTGTGTCAGAAGTGTTCTTCTCAGGCGGGACTATAAAGGCAAAGAGGAAAAGGGAATCCTGTCCCTGACCGAGAGACTGACGGAGGGGATAAGTAATCGGAATATTCCTGTTCCCTCCCTTGTATCCGGATATTGCCGGCTTCTCTATGATGAGGCCGGCAGCTATGAAAAGGTGGCAAAACTGACCGGGCTGGACCGGAGAACCATCAAAAAATATATTATGACTGCTAAAGAAGACACCCATCATGTTTAAATTTCTGCCTCATCCCGTCAGGGGAATGTTATCAATTCTTCTGTACACCCTGAACACCATTCTCCTGACCGTTCCGCTCATCCTGCTCTCATTTTTAAAATTTATCATCCCGGTTCATTCTTTTATTGTCTTTCTGGACCGGGTACTGATCTTCATCGCAACCCTCTGGATCAGCATCAACTCCTTCAATTCAAGACTTTTCTGTAATATTGAATGGGATATCCGGGGACTTGAGCAACTCAAAAAAAAAGAATGGTATCTGGTTCTTTCCAATCATCAGTCCTGGGTCGATATTCTGGCCTTGCAAACCGCATTGAATCAAAAAATCCCCATGCTCAAATTTTTCCTGAAAAAAGAGCTGATTTTTGTCCCGTTTCTGGGCCTTGCCTGGTGGGCCCTGGATTTTCCCTTTATGAAGCGCTATTCAAAACAAAAATTGCGTCAAAAGCCCCATTTAAAAGGCAAGGATCTTGAAAGCACAAAAAAGGCCTGCGAAAAATTCAAACACACCCCGGTTTCCATCATGAATTTTGTGGAGGGGACAAGATTTACACCCGTTAAAAAAGAAAGACAAAGCAATTCGTTTAACCATCTCCTGAGCCCCAAGGCCGGCGGTATTTCATTTGTATTGGGAGCCATGGGGGAATATCTGCATACCATCATCGATGTGACCATTGTCTACCCGGAAAAAATTCCGACATTCTGGGAATATACTTCAGGAAGAGTCAAAAAAATCATCATTGATTTTGAGGTGATCCCTCTGACCGGATTTTTAAAAGGGGACTATTTCAATGACCCGGACTATAAGGAACGTATTTTTATCTGGCTCAATGCGCTATGGCTGAAAAAAGACCAGAAAATCAACGAATTAAAAGCCGGACGGATTTGACCCCCCCCTTAAATATTTCCGACCTGCATTTCGTAAATCGTCAGATTCTTGCCCTGGTCGGAAGTACACAGGACCTCGCTGATTTTTGAATACCGGAGCATTTCAGTTATTCGTTTTTCAGTGTGCTTTCCTTTGATCAGAGTTTCCGGCATAATTACCCCTTCACAGGTGACGACGGGTTTGACCGGATTCTCTTTTGCCCATTTGATGAGATTATTTCTCTCGTCAATTAAATCTGTACGCCTCACTTCAATGGCCTCGATTTCCCTGCCTTCTTTTGCTATGGCCGCTTCGATTGAATCACTTTGATCAAAACAGGCATCCAGACTCGCTTCAGCTTTTTTGGCCGACAATTGTAATTGTTCGATTTTCTTTTGCAGGTCATGGACAGCTTCAGTATCATTGCCCAATGTTGAAATTTTTGAATTTAATTCTTTCTGCTCCAGTTGGGACCGGTCCTGGATATGGGCCAGATCGGTAATCTGTTTCTGAAGCGTCAGATGATCCTCTTTGAGCTTGTCATTCTTTTCCCTGTGAAATTCCGTCATTTTTTTAAGATGTTCAATTTTTGCCTTATTTTTTTCAAGTTCCTTCACGGTAAAAATATCCTGGCCGACCCTGATTACGCTGGGGCCTGCCATTTCCGTTCCGATGTGTTTGGCTTTTACCCCCATCTTAGCAGAAATTCTTGAAGAGATCAGTTTCCCATCGATGACGCAACCCCCGGAGCATTCGATATCGGAATCCACAATTTCCTTTCCCACCACCACATCCCCCATACAGATGATTTCCGATTTATGGATAAATTTTGCATGGACATTGCCTTTGGCATAAATTTTGCCCTCATTAATGCCCCCGGCAATTTTAACATTTCCATCGGCCGTGATAATGCCGCCATCCACTTCAATGGCCTGGATATTATTTCCTTCTACCTTGAAGCCTGATTTGATCCTGCCCTTTACATTCACATTCCCGTCATACTGAATATGACCGGTTTCATAATCCACATCCCCTTCAGTAGTATATTCCTGATGGACAAAAACATGGCCGGACAAGGCATATTTGGGGAATCCGCCAATATCGGCAAGAAGCTTATGCCCATCTTCGGAAAGTTTGGTACCCTTTCCACATTTCAAATCAATGTCTTTTCCCGGGGTTATTTCAATTTCATGGCCATAGATATCATGGCCCTTTCTTGCTTCGATCATGGGAATTTTTTCCACAAGCACGGTTCCGGCCTCAACAAAGGGAATTTCACCCCTTTCCTTGAAATCGATGCCCCCATCTTCATTCAAGCCGCCTACCTTGAGATAGTCTATATTAAAGAAAAACTCGATCCGCGCATCTTTCCCCTGAATCGGCGAAATACCCTTTGCCACCCGGAAAGATTTGGTTTTAAATCCGCTGGATCGAATAAACCCCTCTATCATCTTATCCTCAGCAAGGCCAGCCACAATGCCTTTTTCATACAAAGCCGTCTTTACCCCGTCAACGGTGACGGTATCATCAAAATAATCTGTTTTTGAAAGAAAAACTGCCATGAAATCTTTGGAAACTTCAAGTTTGATACCGCCTTCAATGATTTCAGCCTCCAGCAAATTTCCGGCATCCTGTCCGTTCCCATCCGTTTCGGTTTTTGATTTTTCCGGAAGGCCTTCGACAGTAACCGGTTTCAAAGCGTCGGGGGGAGACGAGGGGCGGGGTGAGTTTCCATCGGATGATTTTTTGGCTTCTTCTCTCACCCTCTCCTGTAATTTCAGGATATAATTCTTTTGCTTTTCCGTCATCATTCCTGCTTCAACCAGCATATCGCCGATGAGACGAACTTTTCGCTTATTTTTAATATCGTTTTCCTGTTCTTCCAAAACCAGTTTCAACACACTCTGATTTATAAATCCCTTTCGGATGGCCACAGCCCCGAATTTGAATTCCTTTTGTCGCAGATCGATGGTTTTGGCAGCCCGCAGAAGTCGTTCCATATTCTGAGCAGATATGATTTCCTTTGATAAAAAATACTCTTTTAGGGCAAGTTCAAGATTTTCCGTTCCTGAACAATACGTCAGCGCTTTTTGAAGATCCTCTTTAGTGATTAAAAGGTTTTTGACGGCCAAAAGCCCGATCATGGGGATTTTAATTTTATTCTCTGCTGGTTCTGCCATAATCTCCTCACATTAGATTTAAATTACAGCACCTAATAATCCTGTTGCAATCAAAAGGAATTCAATAATAAATTCCCGATGCTCACCGGATACAAGACGATCCTTTTCAAAAAATCTGATCAATAAAAACATACTAAAGGGTATGAAAGCAAGTAAGAAAGCATTGTTTGCCAATAAATCGGATAAATTTGCCGCAAGAACGAGCCCAATCTCAAAAATCAGGGTATATTTTATGATATTAAAGCTTTGTTTTTCTCCTATAAGAATCGGAAGCGTTTCTTTGCCTGTAATCCTGTCCCCCTGAATGGCCAGGATATCAAAAAAAGCCGTCCGGCCGAACACAAGACCGGTTGCAAACAAAAAAACCACCCCCACCGATATAAAATTTCCAGGATCGGCCACTGCTGGCAGAAGGCAGGTGACGGTTCCCCAGGCAATGACGATCAGTATGGTTTTTGATCCCGGAATATCTTTTATACTGGCTATCCGCCCTTTTCCTACCGGCATGGGGATGATTTTCAAATTATAGGACAGGCCGAGAAGGCTCATGACCAGCAATATAAGGAAGGATACCGCACCGCTCAAAAAGCTCAGGTAAAGCCCTGCCCCACCGGATAAAACCGCAAGAATCCAGAGATAGGCGCGGTTTTCCTTATAAAAAAGAGCCCTTTTGGGATGGTTGTACCGGTCGGACCGGATCGCAAAAAGATTGTTCAGGATCTGCATGGACAGCACATACAGCATGGCAACCCATGCATGGTGGAAATTCTGATCATTACCCTGGAGTTTTGAACAGGCATAGGTCAGGGAACCGGCCCCGGCAGAAGCAAGGATATTGGTTTTTAAAAGAAAATCACGAAGAAAATACAACCCTGCCTTGACTGCATGTCGTTTCTGAAGATGGTTTTCTATTTTCCGGTAGGTATCCGTAATAATCCAGTTCGGCGTGGAGGCCCCGGCTGTGAGCGCAATGGTCTTTGCGTGGGCCAAGCTCTCATAATCGATTTCAGACGCATCCTCGATATGGACCGTGGGCTTTCCAGCTCCGGCGGCGATCTCGGCAAGGCGCCGCGTATTTCCGCTTTCTTTTCCGCCCACTACAATGACGGCATCATTTTCTTCTGCAAGCATCCGGATTTCGGTCTGGCGTTTTTCCGTGGAACCGCAGATGGTATCAAATATCCTGTAATGAGGGGCATTGGTCCGGCACCAGGACTTTATCCCGTCATAAAAAGAAAGATTCTGGGTGGTTTGAGCCACCACAATAGCATTCTCAAATCTCGGCAAGGCCAAAAGCGCTTCCATGGAATCGACGGCATGGCCCTTTCCCCTTGCATAACCGAGCAGTCCGATGACTTCAGGGTGGTCTTTATCGCCCGCAATAATGACGGCGTGCCCTTTTTTGGCATATCGATTAATGATGACCTGGACCCTGAGCACCCTCGGGCAGGTGGCGTTGATGACCGTAAACCCGGCATTCTTCAGAGCTGACCGGTCTTCCGGCGGAACACCGTGGGCTCGGATCAGGACGATTCCGGACCCCTTTTCCGGAATTTTCTCGATCCTGAAAATTTTTTTTTCCTCCAGCATCTGCAGGACCTGGGGATTATGAATAAGCGGTCCATAGGTGAAAATCGGCTCATGATAACGGGTGGATGCATCCAGGACCATATCCACAGCCCGCCGGACGCCCATACAGAATCCGGCTGTTTTTGCAATGACGATCTTCATCAGACTCTGCTTAAAAGGTCAATGATCTGCCGGAATTCCGTCTTTGATTTAAAATTGATTTCAACCCTGCCTTTTTCCCCTCTTTTCTGGATACTGACCTTTGATTTGATCCGTTCGGAAAGCAGCCGGGAAGTCTGATCCAGAAATTGTTTTTCATCCGGGGAGAGCTTGGGCGCAAATTTTTCCGGTTCTTTTTTGGCAGTATTGACCAATTTTTCCGTCTCTCTCACAGACAGTTCTTTTGCTATAACGATGTCCAAAAGGCGGATCTGGTTTTCTTCGGAACCGGCACTTAAAAGCGCCCTTGCATGGCCCATGGAGATCTTTTCAGCAATGAGGCTCTCCTTGATCACGTCCGGAAGACTTCGAAGCCTCAGAAGATTGGCAATGGTGGACCGGTTTTTTCCGATTTTTTCGGCCACCTTTTCCTGGGTGTAGTGAAATTCTTCAATCAGCCTGTGATAGGCCTCAGCCTCTTCAAGAACGTTTAAATTTTCCCGTTGAATATTTTCGATAATCGAAACTTCTAAGACCTGCTCATCGGTCAGGTTTTTAACAAATACCGGCACATGGGTCAGATCGGCTTCCTTGGCCGCCCTAAGCCTCCGTTCCCCGGCAATGAGTTCATAGACGCCATTGATACGCCTGACCAGCAAGGGCTGTAAAATTCCCTGCTGTGCGACGGATTCCCTCAGGCGGTCCAATTCTTCCTGGTTGAATACGGTTCTGGGCTGATACCGGTTGGGCGTAATCTCCTCAACAGGACACATCAAAAAATCTGACCCGGTTTCCGGTTTGTCAAAATCAGGGATCAGGGCCGAGATCCCCCGGCCAAGACCGGTATGTTTCTTTTTTTTTGTCATCGTTTCAGAAATTCCCTGGTAAAGGCCATATAGCTTTTGGAGCCTGGTGACTGTTTATCATATAAAATGACGGGCAATCCATAACTGGGAGCTTCACCCAGTTTTACATTTCGGGGGATCTTTGTTTTAAAAACCATGTCTTTGAAATATTTTCTTGCATCTTCAACCACATGCTGGGCAAGATTGGTCCGGCCGTCATACATGGTGAGAAGGATTCCCTTGATTTTCAGTCCGGGATTAAACGAGGACTTGACCCGCTTAATGGTATCCAGAAGCTGGCCCAAGCCCTCAAGGGCATAGAATTCACTCTGAAGGGGGATCAAGACGGCGTCGGATGCCGTAAATGCATTCAGGGTCAAGAGTCCGAGAGCCGGCGGACAGTCAATGATCACATAGTCAAACCGTTCTTTTATCCCGTCCAGAAGCTGCTTCAGTTTCTTTTCCCGGCCTTTGGCCGATACCATTTCAATTTCAAACCCGATGAGATCCATATTTGCCGGAATGATCATGAGTTTCGGCAATATCGTGGCGTAAAGAATATCATCGACCTCTGCCTCTTGGATGAGGCCCTGGTAAAGGGAATATTTTAAGGACGGTTTGTCTATTCCCATACCCGTCGTGGCATTGGCCTGGGAATCACAATCCACCAGAAGAACCTTTTTCCCCATGGAGGCAAGTGCTGCGGAAAGATTAACGGAAGTCGTTGTTTTACCGACCCCGCCTTTCTGGTTTGCTATACTGATAATCTGGGTCATAATTCAGCTTCCATATCACACTTGTCCGGCATAGGCAATCCGTTAAAAATGAACGGTTTTATTTTTTTCTGCGGTCAAAATCCATGAAAAAACCCGGTATGGCCATAAATGGCCATACCGGGCAGTTTTTACAAATCAGACGGGCAGACTATTCGTCTGATTCCGGATGGAAGACATCTACGTCTTTTAAATCATCACCGAGATAGGTTCTTTCCTTGGGTCCCAGAATGCCCAGAGAGAGGCACAGAAGGGTCCACAGATGAACGGTTTGCCACGCATGGTCATTGACTTCCGCCATATCATGCACCTGGGCATGACAGTTATGACAGGGAGTGATGCAGTAGGTTGCTTTGGTGGAAAGGATCTGGTTGGCCTTGGTCTGGCCATAGGCCCGTCTCTGTTCCTGAAATCCGGATTGCAGGAATCCGCCCCCGCCGCCGCAGCAAAAATTATTGGATTTGTTGGGCGTCATATCCACAAAATTTTCTTCGCCCACCACAGCCCTGACCACATATCGAAGGTCTTCGGCCACCGGATCACCAAAAGATTTTCTCACTAGCTGGCAGGGGTCCTGAACCGTAAATTTAATTTTTCTGTCCTTGTTCCAGTCAGAGGAAGGTTTCAGTTTGCCTTCTCTTATCCACTGTGCATAGAGTTGAATAATGCTCTTGATTTCAAAATTGTAAGGGATCTTGAATTTTGCCAGTCCGGACCGGACTGCGAAAAGTTCGTGCCCTCACTCCGTGTTGAGCCAGACTTTACAGCCCAGATCCTCCACAGCCTTAACCTTGGTCCTTACAATTTGTTCCCAGGTCTCATCTTCAGCCATAAACATACAATAATTTTCCGCTGCCCAGCCTTTTGTCCCATAGGTCCAGTCGGCACCGGCAAGATTCAGAATCTTCCACAAGGGCACCATTTCATCGGGTTCCGTCACCGGCTCCCTGGAGTTCTGGTTTAAAAAATAATAGGCTCCTTCCCGGTTGACATCTGCCGTCATTTCTTCAAATTCAGGCTGTGCCTCACGGTATTCTTCAAGAACATCTTCCACAACAAACTGGAAATCTTCTTCAGTTGCTCCCATGGCGGAACAGGTATCGTTTCTCAATGCCATATCACAGGAGCCCTTTATGCCTTTTGGCTTATCATCTCTTGCCCACTGGGCCCGGGCATTGAAAACAAGCTGGGGGATATTGATCTGCATCGGGCATACATAGATGCATCTTTGACACATGGTGCACATCCAAACCCAGTTCGTGCTCAAAATTTCTTCATCCATTCCAAGAGCAGCCATTCTCAAAAATTTTCTTGGGTCCATGCCTTCAAGGCCGGTGGCCGGGCACCCGGATGCACATGCCCCGCAGGTCAGGCATGCATTCAGGTTTCCTCCATCGGGTAAAAGCGTCATGACCTTGTCTTTAAAGACGCTCTTTCTTGCGCCCCCGATTTTAATAGCGGTATCTCCCATGCTATTTTTTCTCCCTATCGATATTCATTTAATGCAGTTATTCTTCTTATCGCAATGGTTCCTTTATAAGAACGTTTTCCTTTTTCTCTTATTCCATCCTTTCTGTCAACCTTATTTTAAATCCTGAAAAATACCATCTGATTTTTGCGTCTCTTCTAAAGGGTATTTTAAAGAGATCCCATTGGGTAGGATAAATTTGACATTTTTGTACTTTGCGTTACTATGCAAAAGCTATGAATGAATCCAAGTCCATACCCTCCAAAAGGCAGCCGGCAAGACGGAAAAATAAAGGCCGGGAAGCGTTACCGCTCTTCAAACCCGCCCGGATTACCTTTAACCCGGATCTGCCCATTACGGACAAAAAAGAGGGAATCATCCAGGCCATAAAAAACCACCCCGTGGTCATCATATCCGGGGCCACCGGGTCCGGCAAGACCACCCAGATCCCGAAATTCTGCCTTGAGGCCGGACAAGGGGTTACCGGCCGTATCGGCTGCACCCAGCCCCGGCGGATTGCTGCCGTCACCGTGGCGGCAAGGATTGCCGAGGAACTGGGGGAACCCCTGGGGCATTCCGTGGGATATAAAATCCGGTTTGACGACAAAACCAGCCCCAGGGCCTGCATCAAGCTCATGACCGACGGCATCCTTCTGGCCGAAACCCAGACGGACCGGTTTTTAAACGCCTATGACACCCTTATCGTGGATGAAGCCCATGAACGAAGCCTGAACATTGATTTTACCCTGGGTATTTTAAGACGTTTGGTGAACCGTCGAAAAGACTTGAAACTCATCATCACCTCGGCCACCATTGACACGGAAAAATTCTCCAAAGCCTTTGGCAATGCCCCGGTGATAGAGGTCTCGGGCCGGATGTTTCCGGTGGAAATCCTCTACCGGCCCTATCTGGATAAGGCAGGGGATGACCCGGAAGCCGAAGATCAAGGCTATGTTGAAGCGGCCGTCGAGGCGGTCTTCCACATTCTTTCGACCTCCAGGTCCGGTGATCTCCTGGTCTTCATGCCGACGGAGCAGGATATCGGCGAAACCCTGGAGCTGATCCGCAGCCGCCGGCTTCCAGGAATAACGGTTCTGCCTCTTTTTGCAAGGCTTTCGGCCCAGGAACAGTCGCGGATCTTTTCCCGGCAGGCCGGAAGAAAAATTATCGTGGCCACCAATGTGGCGGAAACCTCTTTGACCATCCCCGGCATCAAATATGTGGTGGACACCGGACTGGCAAGAATTCCAAGCTATTCTCCCCGGACCCGGACCACGGCCCTTCCGGTCAGCCCCGTTTCCCAGTCTTCGGCCAACCAGCGTGCCGGACGGTGCGGCCGGGTTGAAAACGGGATCTGTATCCGGCTCTTTGATGAGGATGAGTTTAAAAAAAGGCCTTTTTTTACCTCTCCGGAAATTTTAAGAAGCAATCTTGCCGAAGTTATCCTCAGGATGATATCCCTGAATCTTGGAGAGGTTTCAAATTTTCCCTTTATTGATCCCCCTTCATCCAAAAGCATCCAGGACGGATTTGCCACCCTTCTGGAACTTGGGGCCATTGAAGGGGATAAAGGCCGCGGCAGAAAGGCCGGGGGAAAGACATACCAGCTCACCCCCATGGGACAGGTCATGGCCAAACTGCCCATGGATCCCAAATTATCCAGGATTTTAATCGAGGCCGACAAAAACGGATGTCTTGAAGAAGCCGCCGTCATCACCACGGCCCTGACCATTTCAGACCCGCGGCAGAGGCCATTGGATAAAGCCCGGCAAGCCGACCAGAAGCACGCGCTGTTCAAGGACCCGTCCTCTGATTTCGTGACCCTCTTAAATATCTGGAATAGCGTCAAGGCTGCAGAAAAAAGATTAAAATCCCGGTCCGGGCTCAAGGCCTTTTGTCAGGATCATTTCCTGAGTTTCAGACGGATCAGGGAATGGAGCGATATTCACGGACAGGTCCTCAAGATTTTAAGGGAACACGGCATTGACGGGAAAGCAAAACTATCCGTTTCCGTCGGCACCCAGGGATTAAAGGCGAAAACCTTTGACATTGGCGGACCCCTTTATATCGCCCTGCACCAATCCCTGCTGGCCGGTTATATCTCCAGCATTGCCCACAAAAAGGAAAAAAATCTTTTCACCGCGGCAAAGGGACAGCAGACCGTGATATTCCCCGGCTCCGGCCTTTTTGAAAAGGCCAGCAACTGGATTGTGGCTGCAGAATTCGTCAAAACCAGCCGGCTTTTTGCAAGGACCGTAGCCAATATAGACCCTGAATGGCTGGAACCCATTGCAAAAAACCTGTGTACCTATACCTGGTCAGACCCGCACTGGGAAAAAACCGAAGGCCGGGTCACGGCAACCGAACAGGTGTCCCTGTTCGGGCTCATCATTGTCAATGACCGGAAAATTGCCTACGGCAAAATAAACCCCCTGGAGTCGGGGGAAATTTTTATCCGCCATGCCCTGGTCCAGGGGGAAATCCGGCAACGCTTCGAATTTATGTCCCATAATCAAAAATTGGTGGCGTCCCTTGAAGATCTTGAACATAAAACAAGAAAAAGAGACATCCTGGCATCGGAAGAGGATATTTTTCTTTTTTATCAATCCAGGCTTCCTGAGCCCTTTTCTGATATCCGGTCCTTTGCCCGGCTTATCAAAGAAAAGAATGATCCGGATTTTTTAAAAATGACCCTGGACGATCTCCAGAAATCAGATGTTGACGCGCATGAACTCTCCTTATACCCTGATACCCTGACCATGGCCCAGGGTAAATTCAATCTTGAATATGAATTCAATCCCGGTTCGCAAAAGGACGGGGTCACCCTGAAAATTCCTGCTTCTTCCGCCCCTTTTATTTCCCGGGATCATCTGGACAGGCTGGTGCCGGGTCTTTTTGAGGAAAAAATCGCCGGGCTCATCAAGGCCCTTCCCAAATCATACCGGGTAAAACTGGTTCCCATATCGGAAAAAGCCGCCGTCATTGCATCTGAAATGCCAAAAGAAGACCGGCCCCTGTTCTGCCTGTTGTCTTCTTTCATTCAAACCCGGTTTAATGTCCGGATTCCGGAAACCCTATGGTCGGATCAGGATTTGCCCGATCATCTCAAAATGCGGATTTCCATCCGGGATGAAAAGGGAAAAGAAATAAAATCCTCCCGGGACAAAGCCGTGTTAAGCCAATTTACCGGTACGTTACCGGTTCAACAGGATGATGTCTTGGATAAGGCCCGCCAAAAATTTGAAAGATCCGATATCCGGCAATGGGATTTCCCGGACCTTGAAGAATCCATTATCCTGAGTACGACCCCCCATCATATCCTAAAGGCCTACCCCGGCCTTAGGATTGAGGCTGATCCGGAAAAAAAGACGGAGATTCTCTCCTTAAGACTGCTCCAATCCCAAAAAGAAGCAGAGGCAAGCCATTGTGAGGGCATCAAACATCTTTTCATCCTCTTGTTTCCCGATGATTTCAAAGCCTTGAAAAAGGACATCCAGGCCTCATCCGGGATAAAAGAGACGGCCCTGTTTTTCAATGGCCGGTCCGAATTTCAAAATTCTCTTTTCAACCGGATCACAGCCGGTTTTTTTGCAAAACCCATCCGGACCCGAAAAGAGTTTGAGTCCCATGCCGGACGGGAAATCCCCCATCTTTACAAAAACGGCCGGGAATTTATTAAACTGATAACAGACCTCGGCCAAGAGTATCGCGCTTGTTTTGAGCTGATCCAGAAACTGTCCTTTCAACACAAAAAAATGAAAAAAACAACCGATATGCTGACCTGTCTGTTCAATGATCTAAAAAACCTTGTGCCCCCGAATTTTGCCGATCTTTATACCCATGACAGGATCAGGCACCTGGCCCGGTTTACGGCCTGCCTCCGGATCAGGGCCCAAAGGCTGGCGGACAACCCCTTGAAGGAAGAAAAAAAGATCATGCAGATGGAAAAGTACACCCGTCATCTTCCTGCCTTTCTTTCATCCCTTTCCATGCATTCAACACCGGAAAAATCTTCATGCGTGGAAGAATTTTTCTGGCTTCTGGAGGAATATAAAATATCTTTATTTGCTCCTGAACTTAAAACCATGGTAAAAGTTTCCGAAAAAAAGCTGGACACCTTCCTGGTTAAAATTTCGACCATGATATGAGGTGTTCCATATACGTTTTCCCTTGTTATTATTGGAAAAAAATTTTAAGTAGACCTTAAATGGATAATCATGCTTCGGGGTGACTCGTGAATGATGACTTTGAAATAAAAAAGATCAAACGGCTAAACCTTGTATTGAGGGCCTTCAGAGATATCGGCAGACTTCTGGTGACCCAGAACGACAAGCAGAGCCTGATTGACGGGATCTGCCGCATCCTGGTGGAAAAAAGAGGGTATTATAATGCCTGGATAGGCCTGATGGATGAGGAAGGCTCGGTTCGGATGATTGCCCAGGAAGGGTTTAACAGTCATTTTGACCCCATGCGCAGGCAACTTGAAGAAAAACGATTCACCCGCTGCATCCAAAAAACCCTTGAGTCCAAAGAAGTGTTTTCCGTGGCCGACCCTGTCAAGGAATGCCCGGACTGCATGCTGTCGAAAAATTATTCAGGCAGAGGATCCATGGCGGTCCGGCTCTCCCATGAAGGGAAAAACTACGGGTTTCTGGTCCTTTCCATTCCCCAGGCCCTGAACCAGGATGAAACGGAAAAATGTATTGTAAAGGAAATTTCAGACGATATTGCTTTGGGAATATACAGGATTGATCTTGACGAAAAAAGGAAAACCGCCGAAAGGGAAAAAGATGAAAGCAACAAGCGGTTTCAGACCCTCATTGATAATGCCTTAAACTGCATCTCCATTATCCAGAATGATAAAAAAGTATATATGAATCAGGGTCTTAGAAAGATCCATCGCCTGATTACCAATGCCTTTGAACCCCCTGATTTTGAAAATGTCTATATTGAAGACCGGAAGCGAATCCAAAAAAATTACAAAAATCTTCTATCCGGGCAAATAGGCCATATTGATACGGATTTCCGGTATCACCCCGAAGGCTTTGAAAAACATTCCCAGATCCGTTGGGCCTTGGTCAGCGCCCGTAAAATAGATTACCTGGGAATTGAATCCATTCTTACCAATGTCATGGATATCACCGATTCCAAAGAGGTGGAAAATTTCTTAAGGATCCAGGATAAAATGACCTCCCTGGGCCGGGTAACGGCCGGGATTGCCCATGAAATCAGAAACCCCTTGTCCGGAATCTATATCTATCTGAAAGCCGTAAAAAATATATACAACCATATGGGGGATATCAATTCCGTCCTCTCCATCATCGACAAGATTGAACTGGCCGCCAATAAAATAGAATCCATCATCAAACGGGTCATGGATTTTTCCAAACCGGGAAAACCCAGATTCATCATGACCAATATCAATGAAAACATTGATGAGGTGTCCAAACTCACGGCCGTCACCCTGCGGAAAAACGGGATCAATTTCGTCAAAGACCTGGACCCGAACCTGCCGGAATGCTGGAATGAACCCCACCTGATTGAACAGGTGGTCTTAAACCTGATTACCAATGCCGCCGAAGCCATGAAAGAATTCACGGGGGAAAAAACCATTGAGCTGAAAACCTACCGGGAAAACGAGCATATCGCCATCTCCATCAAGGATACCGGACCCGGTATCCCCATATCCAACCAGTCTAAAATATTTGATCCCTTTTATACCACCAAAACCAACAGCTCCGGTATCGGCCTCAGCATCTGCCACCGGATCATCAAAGATCACGGGGGTTCCCTGCGGTTTAATTCCAGCCTTAAAAAAGGGGCTCAGTTTATTATCGAACTGCCGCTTCAAAGGCATGAAAGGCAAGCATGATCCGTTATACCATCTCCGTTGTGGATGATGAAGAAGCCATCCGTGACAGTCTTGAAATGGTCCTTTCCGAAGACTATACCATTTCCTGTTTTCCGGATGCCGAATCCTTTCTGCTTTCCATGGACGCATCCCCACCGGATCTGGTCCTCATGGATATCGGCCTGCCGGCCATGAGCGGCATGGATGCCCTGAATATCGTCAAACAGAAAACTTTAGACCTTCCGGTCATCATGATCACCGCCTTTGAAGACATCCATATGGTGATCCGGTGCATGAAAACGGGGGCCTTTGATTTTATCCTGAAGCCCATAAATCCAGATATTCTTGAATACACCCTCAAAAAAGCCGTTGCCTCCATTGCCCTGAGAAAAGAGGTCCGGCTTCTTCAGGAAAAATACCTGAAAGACCATGAGCCTGTTTTTATCGGCGAAAGCAAACATATCGAAGATATCATGGATTTCATTCATACGGTGGCCAAAAGTCCGGACACTCCCATCATGATCATGGGGGAGACAGGGACCGGAAAAGAATTGATCGCCAAGGCCATCCATGCCAGAAGCCCTTTATTTCAGGGGCCGTTTGTCGCTGTTAACTGCTCGGCCTTTCCGGATGAACTCATTGAGAGTGAATTGTTCGGCTATGAGGAAGGCGCTTTTTCCGGGGCAAAAAAACAAGGCAAAAAAGGGCTCATTGAGGAAGCGGACAACGGCACCCTTTTTCTGGATGAAGTGGCGGATCTGAGTCTTGCAGGCCAGGCCAAACTTCTTCGCTTTCTTGAAAACGGTGAATTTTATAAAATCGGCAGTACCCGGAAACACCAGGTTTCGGTAAGAATCGTCTCAGCCACCAATAAAAATCTGGAAGAGCTGATGGATCAGGATCTTTTCAGGAAAGACCTTTTTTTCAGGCTCTGCGTGGTCAAGGCAAAAATTCCCTCCCTGAATGAAAGAAAAGAAGATATCCTGTCCTTGGCCAAGCATTTTTTATTTCAATTCAATCAAAAATTTAAAAAGAAGCTCACCGGCCTGTCTCCTGAAGCTGAAAATATTCTGCTCTCCCATCCGTTTACCGGAAATGTCCGGGAACTCAAAAACATCATCGAACGGGCAGCTCTGATTGCAAAAACCGGAACGCTTACCGGGGAAGATCTGGGGATTCAGGAGCATCTAACGACCGGGACCCCGACCTTAAATGGGATAGAAAACCTTCCCGTCAGCATACCGGAACAGGGCCTGGATCTTTCAGGGGTGCTGGGGAATATTGAAAAGAAATATATGGAACAGGCCTTGGCGCTGACCCGGGGAAATGAAAGCAAGGCTGCACGGCTCCTGAAAATGAATCACCATACCTTCAGATATAAATTTAAAAAAGCAAATTAAAATTAATACTCGGATTTAGGAAAAATCACTTTAAAGCAGGAGCCTTTTCCTTCGGTGCTCTCAACCTCAATGGTGCCGTGATGGGCCTCCACAATGCTTTTCACAATGGCAAGGCCGAGACCGGTGCCGTTAATAAACCGGGTTTTTTCATTTTTCACCCTAAAAAACCGGTCAAAGACATGCTCCTGATCCGCTGCCGGAATTCCGAACCCGGTATCCGACACCTGGATGGCCACACAATCGTTTTTTTCATCGGCCCGGACCTCAATCTTTCCGCCGTTGGGGCTATACCGGATGGCATTGGAAATCAGATTGGACACCACCTCTTCGATATTGACCCGGTTGCCCATCATCCTGGCCCCTTTTGCCGTCTCCTTCAAGACCAGGCGGATAGACTTGGCATCGGCAGTTTCCCGGTAAGAGATCACCTGATCCCGGATCAGCTCATACACATTTAAAGCCTCCCGGTCCTGGTTAATGAGCCCTGATTCAATTTTGGAAAGGTCCAATAGTTCGGTTGAAAGGGTGGTTAAAGAGGTAATGCGATCCGAAATCCGATTCAGGATCTCTTTCTGCTTGTCCGTTAATTCCCCTGCCAGACCATCCAGAACCACATTCAACTGCATGAGAACGGAATTCAACGGACTTTTGATCTCATGGGCCACCATGGATACAAAATCCGATTTCATCTGATCGATCTTCTTTAATGCCGTAATATCATGAAAAACCGTAACCGATCCAAGATTTCTGTTCAACCGGTCCCTGAACGGAATGCTGCGGATACCGATGATCATTTCTTCTTTCCCCTTGGAAAAGGGCACGATCATTTCATCGGTGATTTCCGCAAAAGTATCCTCGGGCTGATGGATGGCCCTTTCGATCATGTCCAGCAACCGGGGTTCTGTGATGAATTCGGATATGTCATGGCCGATGACCGAGGTTTTCCGGCATCCGATCATTTTTAAAAATGCAGGATTTGCCAGGGCGATCCGTTTCTGGTTATCCGTGGTCAGGACCCCGTCGCTCAGGGAATTGATCATGACCCGCATCCTGGATTTTTCCGTTGCAATGTCCTGAAGGGTCCTGATAAATTCAATGGCTTTGCAGATCACCACCCTCAATTCCTGGGGGGAAAACGGTTTTGATAAAAAATCAAAGGCGCCTTTTTTCATGGTTTCAACCGAATGTTCGAGGGTGGCATAACCGGTGATGACAATGACAACCGTATCCGGGTGGCGGGCTTTGAGATTTGTCAGGACATCCATGCCGGACATGCCCGGCATCATCAGGTCCAGAAGAACAATATCAAAATGCTTTTCTTCTATCATCTTCAACCCTTTGATGCCGTTTTCAGCCAGTTCAACATCACAGCCTTCGACCGTCAGCAATCTTTTACAGGCCTCCTGGATACGGGTCTCATCATCCACCACCAATACCCTGGGCTGAAAGGAAATATTTTGTACACACTCTTTAATGGAATTCATAATTTGATTGTTCATTTTGCTGCCGATTTATTCATTCATTTATATTGACCGATTGATTATGGCTTACACAAAAACGGCCCTTCTTCCGATGCAATATACATGGGAAATTCAATAATAAAGGTGGTTCCCTTGGGGCTTGTTCGTTTAACGGAAATTTTTGCCCCATGCTCTTCCAGGATGCCGTATACAATGCTCAAACCAAGACCTGTGCTTTTTCCGACTTCCTTTGTCGTAAAAAAAGGATCAAAGATCTTGGATAAATTTTCATGGGGGATTCCCTTTCCCGTATCTTTCACTTCCAGAAAAACCTTTTTTAAAATTTTTTCCTTATAGGTAATCAGGGAGATGGTGCCTTCTCCATCCATTGCATCGGCCGCATTGATGATCAGGTTGATCAATACCTGGTTCAGTTTGTTGGTATCGGCAAGAAGGAGCATCATGTCTTCGGACAGATTTTTTTCAATATGGATATTCCTGAATTTTTTCTGGTCCCGGATCAGGGTCAGGCTTTTTTCAACAATCTCGTTGAGATGGACGATATTCTTGGTGGTTCCTTCTCTACGGCTGTATACGAGAAGACTTTTGACAATTTCCTTGCATCGGTCGGCGTCCTCAAGAATACATTTTAAATCTTCCTCCAGATCCTTATCCAGATCTTTTCGTTCTAAAAGGAGACCGGCATAAAACAAGATCCCGGTCAGCGGGTTATTGATTTCATGGGCCACACCTGCCGCCAATTGCCCGAGGGAAGCCATCTTTTCCGACCGGGCCAGTTGTTTCTGGGCCATTTTCAATTCTTTTTCGACCTTGAGCTTGTCTTTCAAATCGTTATAAATGGCCATGGTGGCGGATTCGTTGCCCTTTTCATCATAAATAATGGCCGCCGACATCTCGACTTCGATTTCCTCTCCCCTGGAATTGACAATGGTGGTTCTGGGAATCAGAAGTTTCCCCTGGCCTCCGACTTTTTCATCCCGAAGCATCCTCATGATTTCTTTGGCTTTTCCCGGAGGATACAATTGCTCGGTATGACGGATTTTTCCTTCCCCGCCGTTATAATCCCCAAACAGCTCTTTTGCCACGGAATTCATCAAATTGATATTTCCCTGGCGGTCGGCGGCAACAATGGCGCTGGCGGAAGAATGGATGACCCGGGTGATGAATTCCTGGGCTCCCTGCAATTGGTTTTCCAAGGATTTGGTCTGGGAGATATCCCTCATGCTGCCGATGATATAGGCCACCTCGCCATGGTCATCCAGAATGGGAGAAAAAACCCTCTCCTCCCAACGGTAATGGCGTTTCAACGTAAAGCTGTGAACCGTTTTATCCCTCAGAACCTTGGAAATGGTGCATTGCTCTGTTTCACAAGGGGTGTCCTTATATAAAAAGATATGAAAACATTTTTTTCCGTAAATTTCCTTTAAGGACAGGTTATAGGTTTCATAAAATTTCTTATTGGCGCCCATGAGGGTTCTATCCGGAGAAATGATCACACTGGGGAAGGACAGGGAATCAAAGACCCTTGTCCGCCAATCCAGTTCATCCTTTGATATTTCCAATTCCGTCATTTCCCGATTATCCTTTTTTGGGTCTATGGATTTTCAAACACGCCCTTTAATGCCTGTTCTGCCGCTTCAGACCTGCCTTCGGGCAGAACCATACAGATGCTGGCCCCGGTGCACCCGGCCTGCAACACACGGATATCGCTATGAAAAAGACATTTCATGGCCCGGCTCATGATCCCGTAGCGGTCTCCGAAATGGGGCCCGTAAAAACTCAACAGTTCAGCATGATATGAAACTCCCCCAGGGTTGTCATCGGGCTTGCCTGTGACCGGATACAGATGGATCCGTTGATCCGGGGTCATATACGCCGTTACATGAGAAAAGCGTTCCCCTTTTCCCTGTTCCTCAAGTTTTTTTCCAAACCTTGACAGGTCTTCAAAAGAAAATTCATATCCTTTCAGGTACACGTCTTTTACCAATGTCATCCCATAGGTCTTGATTCTTTCTTCCACATAAGTAGCACGGGTTTCAGGATATTTTTTTTTGATAAACAAGGCCAGTTCATCATTTTCTTCCTGTTCAAAGGGGGCATGGGATTCCGGCAGGTCAAATCCGGTGGACAACATATGGATGAGCCCGGCCACCTGTTCTTCACTGGCCACAAAGGTCAGCATGGAATGAGAGGAGGCCAGATAGTGGAAGCCCTGTTTCCGGCTCCCCAGCAGGTGCAGCAATGCCCCTAATAATTCAAGGCTGTAATGGTGAGGATACACCGACAGGGTGCAGACATTGGAAAGGCACTGCCCGTATTCATCCCTGTTGACCGCCCGATCGTAGTCTTTTGAAGCAAGGGTTCCGGACACAAAGGTTCTATTTCCGAGGGTGTTCAAGACCATGAAGGCCATATTCATCTTGCCGGATTCCAGTATCTCATAAAGGGGAGGATGGGAGGGAGAAAGGAAATCGTCCTGGGTCACCTGGATAAATTTTCTGTTCAGCCGTATACCATTTATTTTGAAGAACCCTGTCATTATAAGACTCTGATGTCACCTGTGTTACGGCAAGGCCGCAACGGCTGAGAAAATCGCAAAAATTTTCCGCCGTTGCGGTATGGTGGAATTCAACAAAAGGATTGCGGCAACTTCCCGCTATCCCTTGCAATAATCGTTGACGATTCCCATCAGTTTATCCAGGTCAATGGGTTTGGGAATATAGTCATCGGCCAAGGTAGTTTTGCCGTCATGATGGGTATAACTGGTCGTTCGAACAGAATCGGCCACAGCCGTCAAAAGCACCACAATGATCCCTTTTAAGGTATCACTCTTTTTGATTTCGTCACATACTTCCCAGCCGTTTTTTCTCGGCATCATGACGTCCAGGATCATGAGAAAAGGCTTTTCCTCTTTTATTTTTTCCATGGCTTCCACGCCGTCATAGGCTCTTGCAACTTTGTATTTCATTGCCTCAAGTTTCATTGAAACCGCTTCCACCAAATCAGGATCATCATCCACGACTAAAATAAGTTTGTTTGTACTCATTGTTTTACTCCTTTTGATTATCTTAAGAGTTTTATAAATTCTCAATTGCAGGTCTTGGAAACAATCCTGCCTTTTCAACAATCTGGGGAACCTTTTCCTCCCATTCAATGGCCATGATATGAAATCCGTGAACCCCTTTGACCTCTTTCAATCTCTGGATGGATTCCACGGCTATTTTTATCCCTTCTTCAGGCTGTTCCGCTTTGCTCACACCCTCAAGGCGCTTGATGATCTCATCGGGCACATCCATACCCGGGACCTTGTTTTTCATATATTTTGCCATACCGGCGGATTTCATGGGGGTAATCCCGGCCAGTAGATAGACCTTTTCATCAAGTCCCCGGTCACAAACCATTCCCATAAATTTCTCAAACTTATCCAGATTGAAAATACATTGGGTCTGGATAAAATCCGCACCTGCCTTTATCTTTTTGGCCAACCGCATCACCCTGAGGTCAAAGGGTTCTGCAAAAGGATTGGCAGCAGCGCCGATAAACATTTTCGGAGGGCAGTCGATATCGGCTCCTCCCTGGAATTTTCCCTCATCCCTCATTTTTTGGACCATCTTTACCAGTTGGACCGAATCCAGGTCATATACGCTTTTGGCTGTGGCGTGATCTCCGAATTTCGGATGATCACCGGATAAACATAACATGGTATTGATCCCAAGGGAATAGGCACCAATAATATCGCTCTGCATGGCCAGACGGTTCCGGTCCCGGGTCACCATCTGCAGGATGGGATCCAAACCCATTTGTTTTATGATCACACCGGCTGCCCAACTGGACATCCGGACCATGGCGGTCTGGTTGTCCGTCACATTCACCGCATCCACGTGATCTTTTAAAAGACCGGCCTTTTCTTTTACCTTTTCAGGACGAGCCCCACGTGGAGGCCCACATTCAGAGGTCACAGCCAGACTTCCCGATGCCAATACCCTTTCCAGTCTGCTCGCAGTCTTCATAATACCAAATCCTTTCTGACTATTTTTCTGGGGCCGCCGCCGCCGGAAGGCCGCCAGTCTTTTGCTTCCATAAACTCTTCATAGCGTTTCTCCATGCCGAGAGCCTTTAACCTCTCCCAGATCAGACACCAGGCGCAATCCACATCCTGTGAAATTTCACATTTGCCGCCGCAGGTCCCGCCGCAGGGGCCATTGAAGAGGCTTTTAGAGCAACGCGCCACCGGGCAGATTCCGCCCGTTATCCCCAGAAGGCAATCCCCGCATCCCCGGCAGCGTTCCGACCATATGCCCTGGGATTCAGACGCACCCATAAAAAGAGTATTGACAGCCGGAAATATCGGCATTTCCTTATATCTCCCGGCCAGGGTCTGAACTCCGCAACCACAGGCCATGGACAGAACCGCATCCGCCCGGTTGATTTCCGATGCCAGTTCCTCAACATATTCAGGATCACATTGTCTTTCCAGTGTAATTTCTTTAATCTCTATGGTCTTGCCCTGTTTCATGCTGTTCAGGCGAAGGGCGGATGCCAGTAGGCCGACTTCTTTACGGCCGCCGGCAGCACAGACCGTCACGCATTCATTACACCCCACAAGAAAAATCCGGTCATAGGGCTCAATATATGCTATGATTTCCTCTAACGGTTTTTGTTCGGCAGTTATCATATCTGTATCTCCGAAAATCGGGTCATCCTTTTGGATGCCCTTATTTTTTAATCGGTTTAACGGGACAGGGTCCCAGTTCTCTGATTTTCTCAGTGAATTCAAACGCAGTTTGGGCAAATCGTTCACCCATTCCTGCGGACATCATTATCATTTCCAGGCGCTGGGGCTCTATGCCCAGATCCTCCAGGATCTTTTGAACATAGGCCACCCTTTGTCCGGCCCGGATATTTCCATTTTTAAAATGACAGTCCCCTTCCAGGCAGCCTGCCACATAAACGCCATCCGCTCCTTTTTCAAAGGCTCTCATCATATGAAGCGCATCCACCTTCCCTGTGCAGGGCACACGGATGATCTTTACGTTGGGCGGATAGGGCAGTCTCTTGGAACCGGCCATATCCGCCGCCGTGTAGGCACAATAATGGCAGCAGAATGCAACAATCTCAGGCTCAAAATTTTTCATCAGTTCAATCCTCCAAACAAACCATCCACTTTCGCCATAATCTGGTCATCTTCATAGGCCAGCAACTGAATGGCCTTGGCCGGACATTCCGCCGCACAGACCCCGCAACCCCGGCATTTGGCCGGATCAATCTGTGAATAGCCGTCTTCGTTGATAAACGGGATGCTGAAGGGGCAGGCCCTCACGCAGATCAGGCAGGCGGCGCATTTTGCGCCGTCCACCTTGGCCACTGCCGCTCCCAGGTTGATTTCCTTTTTGGCCAGAAGGGCCTGGGCCCTGCAGGCGGCCGCATGGGCCTCTGTAATACTCTCAGGTATGGTTTTCGGGGACCGGGCCGTTCCGGCAATGAAAATTCCCCGAACAGACATATCCACCGGTCTGAGCTTGACATGGTCTTCCAGGAAGAAATGATCCTCGGTCCTGGGCAGATGAAACATCATGGCCAGATCTTCCGTGGTTTCATCATCGGCCTTCATTCCCGTACTCAGGGCAAGGCAGTCGGGTTCAAACTGAATCCTACGTTTTAAAATCCCGTCTTCTGTAAAAACGGAGATCTTGTCGTTCTCAATCCAGACTTCCGGTTTATTGTCCAGAGAAAACCGGATAAAATGAACGCCAATATTCCGGGCCTGTCGGTAATAATCTTCGTAAAAACCATAGGTCCGGATATCCCGGTATAGAATAAAAATCTCCAGGTCCGGGTTCAGAGTTTTCATCCGCAATGCATTTTTTACGGCGGCCTGACAACAGACCCTGGAGCAATTGGGGTTTTCCTTTTCCCTTGACCCGGCGCACTGGATCATGACGACCTGGGCCATGGCTTTAATTTTTTCAGGATGGTCTTCAATCGCTGCATCCAGTTCCAGTTGGGTGACAATTCCCTGATGTATTCCCAAACCATAGGCATCCGGGCGGTTGGGCAAGGCGCCCACGGCAAAAATCGTCACCCCGTGGTCCACCTGCATATAATTCATTCTCAACCCGGTCTGGAGCCCTGTTTTGAACCTTCCCGGAACCCCGGAATGATCAACGATGATGGTATCGGTCAGCACCATGATATTTTTGTGGGCTGAGACCTGTTCCGTCAATTGGGCCATGAAAAGACCCACATCCTCGCCTTCGATGGTTCTCCGGATGGACTTGGCCAATCCGCCCAGGCTTGAATTTTTTTCCACCAGATAGACTTTGACGCCCTGGTCTGCTAGTTGAAGGGCCGAGGTCATACCGGTCACCCCGCCGCCGATGACCAGTGCATTCTGACTCATGGGAAGGGTCTGATCCATCAGGGGCCTGTTTTTAGCGACACCGCTGATCCCGGCGGAGAGCAGTTGCAATGCCTTGTCAAGTGCTTCTTTGGGCTGATTCATATGGGCCCAGGTATTCTGATCCCTCAAATTCACGATTTCCACCAGATATTTATTCAACCCTGCCCGCCGGAGGAGATCCTGAAATTTGGTTTCATGGGTTCGCGGGGAACAGCCGCCGATGACCACCCGGTTCAGGTCTTGGGTCTTGATGGCCTCTTCGATCAGAAGCATGGACTCGCTGCTGCATCCGTATCCCATAGCCTTAGCGACAACGACCTGGGGTTGAGCTTTGGAAAATTCAACCATTTTTCCGACATCCACCACACCCCCGATCTCAACGCCGCAATCACAGATAAACACACCGATTCTAGGGGCCTGGCCGGAAATATCCTTTTCCGGAATAAAATCCAACTCCGTTTCAGGCAGATCTGCTGCAGCAGGCAGGTTGGAAGCGGCCATACCCGCAGCCGCACTGGCCTGAACCATGGTTTCAGGGATGTCCTTGGGGCTCTGGGCCACACCGCACACATAGACCCCCGGCCTTGAGGTGACCACAGGATTAAAATGGTCTGCCCGGATAAACTGATGGGGATTGACGTCCACACCTATCCGCCGGGCAAGGTCCACGGAAGATTCAGGAACCCGGAACCCTACGGACAATACCACCATATCAAATTCTTCGGTTTTCTGAAGGGTTTCTTCTTCCAGGGCATAGGTAATGGACAGATTTTTGGTCCGGGCCTCTTCCACAATGGAATGGGGGCGGCTTCGAATCATCCGGATACCGTAGTCGTTCTTGGCCCGGTTCAGATAGAGTTCATAATCCTTTCCAAAAGTCCGCATATCCATATAAAAAATGGTGGTTTCAATGCTTTCGGCAAACCTCTCCTTGGTGACCATGGCCTCTTTCAGGGAAATCATGCAGCAGGCGCTGGAGCAATAGGGAACATCCCCTTTATTGATACCCCTGGATCCGACACATTGGATCCAGGCCACTTTTTTAGGTCTCTTTTTATCCGATACCCGGACAAGATCCCCCTGGAAGGGACCGGAAGCCGACATGATCCGTTCATATTCCAGGGTGGTCACGACATTATCAAACCGGCCTCCGCCGAAATGATCCAGGACTGCGGGGTCAAACAGCTCCGCACCCATGCTCAGCACCACCGATGCCACATCCATTGTGGCGGTCTGCTGTTGATCCTGGGGCAGAATCGCATCGGCCTTGCACACCTTCTGCAAGGCCTTTATATCAGTCACCTTGTCCATATCAATGGAAAACGCATAGGGCGTGGCCTGGGGATACCGCATACAGGTGGGAGCACGGGGATCAAGCCCGGGTGTAAACCGGACCGCCTCGGGAAACTGCTTATAACATTCCCCGCAGGCCGTGCATTTTTCCATATCAATATATCTGGGTTCCGTCACCACTGTTGCCGTAAATTTACCGGCTTCGCCCGTCAAATCTTCAAGCCGGGTCATGGGCATCAGTTCGAGATAGGCCTGTCTTGAATTTTCAGACAAATGGGGCGATACCGTGCACAGATCACAATTGTTGGTCGGAAAAGTCCTGTCCAGGCGGGTCATTAATCCGCCGATGGAATAGGATGT
>CAZAHK010000005.1:15394-50539 GCA_964484555.1 uncultured Desulfobacula sp. | reverse complement strand
TTCCGTCCCATATCAGATCATGGAGAAAATAATCCTTTACCAAAGGCGTTTCAGCCGGGCCAAAGGTCCTTTTTAATGCGTCATAGATCAAGATTTTAATGACGCTCTGATGGGTCACCACCAGAATATATTGATTTTCAAAATTTTTTACCGCCCGTTCAAAGGCTTTTGTCACCCGCTCCAGGACCCTGGTCCTGGATTCCCCCCCGGGCGGCCGGAATTCCCATCCCCGGGATTCCTGGAACTCAACCGCCTTTGGGTCCTTTTCCCGGATATCGGTAATTCTTTGGCCTTCCCAGTCGCCAAAGTCCTGTTCCCTTAGATTTGTATCAACACAAAGCGGAATTCCCATTCGGTCCGAAAAGATAAGAGCGGTTTCACGGGCCCTGATCAAGGGGCTTGAGAGGATGACATCAAAGGGTTCGGATTTCAAGATCTCTCCCCAGCGGGCGGCCTCCTCTTTGCCCTCCGGGTTCAAAGGGATATCGGTGCTGCCCTGGATTTTTTTTTCCAGGTTCCATGGAGTTCTGGCATGGCGGATCAATCCCAGTCTGATCATTTAAGACCCCATTTTAACCAGGAGGGTTTCAAGGGTTTTATAATTTTGATTCCTGTCATGAAAGGCCCTGATATATTCCATTGCAGCGTTTCCCATCCGGTGCCGGAGGGCCGGGTCCTGCAGAAGATCGTTTAACGCCTTAAAAAACATGGGAAAGTCATACATGGGAACCAGAAATCCTGTTTTCTTGTCCTGAACCACTTCGGGTATTCCGCCGTTTTTAAAGGCCACCACCGGCAGGCCGCAGGCCTGGGCCTCCAGGTAGACCATGCCCAGGGATTCCCGGATACCCGGAAAGGCGAACACATCTCCTGAACTGTAAAAGGCGGCCATGTCTTTTGGGTTGATCTTCCCGGCAAAGGTATAATGTCCGGGGATATGCCGTTGGGCCAGGGCTTTGAGATGGTCTTCCATTTTACCGCTGCCGGCAATGACCAGGTGGAAGCCGGGAAGGACCGCTATTAAATTTGCACAGCATTGGATCAGCCAGGCCAGGCCCTTGGTTTTGACGTCATCCCTGAACATGGCGGCCGTCAGAATGGTGGGGCAGGGCGCTAATCCCCAGGATTCCCTGTTTTCCCGCCCGGCTTGCTCATCTTTCATAAAATCCCGGGGAATGATGCCGGGCCTGACATAGGTCAGGCACCGGCCGGGAATGAGGCGCTGAAGATTTTTGAAATCAGAGCCCTTGTTGGTAAAAATATGATGAGCCGCTTTAAGGGCATACCGGTTCAAATAGAATCCAGGGAGGGTGCTGATTTTCCTCTTTCGTTTGGTTGAATAAATTCCTTGAAAAATGACGTATTTTATTCCCAAAATCTTACATATCAAGGGCCCCAGAAGGTCCGGGGCCTTGTAATAGGTATGGTAGGTGAGCCAGATGGCCGGACGGTGTTTATACAGGTTTTTCAGGCTTTGAACAGCATCGGCCGCCAGGACCGGCCAGAGCCAGGGCTTAAAATAGATCCACCGGGCCCTGAGCCTGCTCTGGACCTCAATGGTATGGCCCTGTTCTTCGAGGAATTGAACCAGACCCCGGGCAATGGCCAGATCTCCCGAGGGGTGGTCATGGTCCAGGGGTTTGAACGGGGCATAAAAGGCGATTTTCATTTGGATGCAGGGTTCGGACAGACCCTGAGCCCGGGAATCCGGTCACTGTAAATCTGTGCCAGATCATGGATCAGTTCCGTATTGTTAAAGTCCCGGACGATTCTTTTCCTGGCCTCGGGAATGACTTTTTGCCTCAATGCCTCATCGGTCAATAGGGTTTCCATGGCCATGGCCAGGGCCGACGGATCATCCGGAGCCACCATTTTCCCGGTGACCCCATCTTCAAGGAATTCGGGTATGCCGGACACCTTCGGGGCCACCACCGGTACATTCATGGCCATGCTTTCGGCCATGACATTGGGGATGCCGTCCCGGTCCCCATTGGCGGCAATCTTACACCCCAGGACAAAGAGATCGGCCCCGGCATAATAGTCGATGACGGCTTCATGGGGCAGGGTGCCGGCAAGGGTTGTGACGGATTCAAGGCCAAGGGTTTTGATGAGCCGGATGATTCTTTCATTGTCCGCTCCCTCGCCGATGAGGGTATGTTGGAATTTCAGGCCCTTGTCCCTGAGAATGGCCAAGGCCTGGTAGACGATGTCAAGCCCCTTTTTTTCCGTCATTCTTGCCACGGTCAGAATTTTATAGGGGGGAGTACACAAGACAGGCCTTGTCCGGGGAGAAAAATAGTTTGGATTGATGCCGTGGTATACGCAGAAAACAGGGGTTTTGCCGTTCCCGGCCAAAGAGTTCAGATAGTTTTGATTGTAACGGGTGCAGGTCACCACAAACCGGGCCAGGTCCATTTTTTCCTTGAGCTGCCTCGGATCCGAGGTATAAATGTCTTTGGCATGGGCAAAAAAGCTGAAGGGAATACCGCTTAAAATGCTTGAAAACATGGCCACGGATGTGGGCGAATGGGCAAAATGGGCCTGGAAATGGATAATATGCTTGCCCGGCAGACAATGATGGACCAGATATCCGGCTTGCAGCAGGTGCTTGACGGTGGCTGATGTTTTTGTCCGCCGCCATCGGGCCGCGGCCGTTTTAAGGGCTTTAAAATAGACCTTGGGCCGCCTTAAGGCCAGCATGAGATTATGATATCCCAGGGGTATAAGGTGACCCAGGATGGTGCTGGGCAGGTACTGGACCTCTGCTTTAATCCTTCCCACGTCGGCATGGGTGAAAGATTCCCTTGGCTCCCGCATGGAGATGATATGGATGGAAAATCCCAGGGATTCCAGGAGCAAAATTTCATTGGAAATAAAGGTTTCAGATATCCTTGGATAACCTTTCAAAACCATACATAGCGTCGGGGTTACATTGTTTTCCATTTTTACCGTTCCAAAAATTTGATATGCGCTCACAGATTTTAACAATTCCCGTCATTTCAAAACCGTTCATGGCCTTTTTGAAATCATCCCTATGGTCCAGCATATAAAGAATTTTTTCTTCCAGGTTGGAAGCATTCAATTGGCTCCAGGGGATATAATCCACCAGGTGTTCATTGCTGAAGGCCCTTGTCCGGATATACTGCTCTTTTCTCGGAATTTCTCTCGGGATCACCAGGCTCATGATGTTGGAGGACAGCACCTCACAGAGAGTATTGTATCCTCCCATGCACACCACAAGGTCTGAGGCGGCAATCAGAGTTTCCATATCCGGAAAAAAATCATAGGCCTGAATGCCCAGGACCCCGGCCCGCTCCACTACCAGGTCGGTATCATTTTTGGATAGAAAGGGACCTGTGACCAGAATGCTTTGAAAGGCCGGCAGGATGGATTGCTCCTTCATTTTTTCCAGCATTTTCAGATAGGAATCCAGAACATGGAATCCGTCACCGCCGCCACCCGTGGTAACGGTAATCAGGTTTTCGTTTTTCATCACATTCAACTGAAGCCTTAAGGCTTCCGCCATGCCTTCCATGGGTACTTTCCGGGGGATATAGCCGGTAAAATAGAGTTTTTTTTCAATGGATGCCGGTATCTTGTACTCCAGAACCGGGTCATAGATGCTTTTTTGTCCATAGACCCAGACCTCGGTGTAAAATTCCTCTATGGTGGAATAGATATTTTTTTTTTCCCAGTCGGAAATGACGGTTTGCGCATCATCCATGATATCCCGGAGTCCGAGAATGGTTTTGGTCTGCTTCAGATTTTCCTTGATCCATTCAAGGGCCGGCATCACTTCTTTTTTTAAGCCCTGGGGTTCCTTGTCAACGATGAACAGATCCGGCAGAAAGGTTTTTACCGTTGCCATAATAATGCTCTGGCGGATATCCATGGCCTGTACCGGATCGATCCGGATGGTCAGGGGAAAATATTCGTCATTGGCCTTTTTGATCATTCCCGGAATCCGGACATAATCCACATATTTCGGAAAGGTCAGCCGGCCTGCAATGGGGGAGCCGGTCAGAATCAGAATATTGGTGTCATCTTTTCTCAACTGTTCTGCAATGGCCATGGTCCTTCTGATATGTCCCAGTCCATAGGTGTCGTGGGAATACATGAGAATATTGAAAGATGAATTTTTATCCATGGGGGTAATGGTTTCTCTCCTTTGGCATAAGCGCTGAAAATTTATCTCTATCCAAACTGAGGAGCCAAGTCAAGGAAATGGAAGTATAAATCAGACGGCTGGATCATTTTAAATAGTTTCAATTAAAAGATTGATCCTTCAGAATCAATTCTTTTTTTACGGTTTTCCGGAAGGGATTGCATTTCATCCGGCAATAGGCATTGGTTTTGGATTTTATTAGAATTTCGTTAAAATAGGGACCGGCTAAAATGTCCGCCAGGGGAGTTGTTTCAAAATTGATTTGGTCATAATATTTTTCTGCCAAAGGCGGCAGAAAATCGAATAGGGCATTGTGCTCGGTGATCACCATGCAGTGGGCAAAGCAGCAGGGATGGACGGTTCCGTCGGCGGCAATATACAGGGAGCCGTTGTCAAGGGGTTTGCAGATTGCCGAGGCGTTCAGGTCAACGGCTTTTTCGTCATAGGAATGGAAGACCTCCCGTTTAATGTGAAAATCGAAGGTTTCCGGTTTTTCAAAGGCGCCCCCGTAGTCCCGGGAAGAGATGACAAAAAATCTTTTGCAGCCGATTTCTTCAGCCTTTTGCGCAGCCTGGGCAATCTGATGTTCGTTGTGCCGGAAGACGATAAATTTCCAGTGGGCAACCCCTCCCGAACCGGTAAAGGCTTTGATATTCCGGATAATTTTATGATAATCGGTGCCGATCCGGTGAAGGGCGTGGGTGTCGGCAAGGCCGTCAACGGAAAACACCATATTGCCGTCTTTAAAAAAGGGTCCCAGACTGGCCCACCATGTTTCGTCCTGGACAGATCCGTTGGTGTCACCGCCTAATACCGCATTCGGATTCAGATCTTTGATATACCCGGCAATCTCCACCATTTCCCTGTTGGTGGACAAATCTCCGAAATTGCCTGCAAAACTGATCCATTTCAATTGCCGGATCAGTTCTATGGGCAGTTTCTTAAAGTCCGAAAGGGTGATCATGTGGCCGCCATAGGGCCTGACCTTCTGGTCCCGGCTGCAAAAGGGGCATTTGCCGATGCACAGGGAAGACATCTCAATATTCAGGGCTTTAATATGGGTTAAGGAAAGCATGGGGGCCTCGGCGGTTTTACCATTTAGCGGGAAGATATCTGTTTCCCGGTCCAATGTCCTATTTCTTGACTTCCTGAATAATTTTCATTATCAATGGCATATTGGAATAAAATAGAAAAACAATCAATCCCCTTTATTAGTTTTTATTCCATACCTTTTGCGTAAATTGATATCAGATTTTTTGCGGCCGGGGATTCGGCAAGGATGGCGGAAGCGACGGCACATTTCAGGGATTATGCAGGTAAAAATTAAACCAAATCTTCCACAAAAGCAGGTGGTCCTGCCGTTTAAGAAATCTGTTGAAATTGCCGTAAAAAGCATAAAGTCCAGATTTTTCCGCACCTTGATCACCACCATGAGCCTGATCCTGGCCATCTCTTTTTATGCCTATATCAAGGTCAATCTTGATATCATTTCAAGCATTGCCGCTTCCAATGATCAAACCGCCATCCAGAGGCTTTCCCTTCAGGGAATTGAAGTTCCCGAGGAAGGCAGGGGCCTGGGGCTGTCCCCCCAGGAGCGGTGGATCCTTTTTCTTTCCTTGCTGGTCTGTGTGGTCGGGATTGTCAATACCCAGTTGATGGCGGTGGCGGACCGGTTCAGGGAAATCGGGACCATGAAATGCCTGGGCGCCCTTGACCGGTTTATCCTGAGGCTGTTTTTAATTGAAGCCGTACTTCAAGGGCTCATCGGTTCTGCTCTGGGCGGGGTGGCCGGGGCCGTCATCGCTTTTCTCGGAGCCCTTGTCAAATTTGGCAGTTCCGTTATCGGCCTTATGTCTTTGAATCAAATATTAACCTCTGTTTTATCCGCAGTTGTTCTGGGATGCCTCTTAAGCATTCTGGGCGTTCTGTACCCGGCCCTGCTGGCTGCAAAAATGCAGCCGGTGGAGGCCATGAGGGGAAGAGACTGATGATGTGGAATCGTTTATGAATCAATCAACCAGCATTGTTCGCATATCAGGGGTGATGAAGGATTTTACCATGGGCAAAACCATTGTCCAGGTATTAAAAGGAATTGACCTTGAAATCAAAACCGGCGAATATGTGTCCATCATGGGGCCTTCCGGGTCCGGCAAAACAACCCTCTTCAATATGATCGGCGGGCTTGACAAACCGTCTTCCGGTTCCGTTTTCATCGACGAGATCGATATTTCCCAGTTGGATGCCTATGAGCTGGCCTGGCTGCGATGCCGGAAAATCGGATATATTTTCCAGACCTTTAATATCATCCAGGTCATGACGGCCCTGGAAAATGTGACCCTGCCCATGGTTTTTGCAGGGGTTTCCGATGATGAGGCCAGGGAAAGGGGGATGGATCTTCTGGACCTTGTCGGATTGAAAAAACGATTTCTGCACAAGCCCTTTGAGCTTTCCGGCGGCCAGCAGCAGCGTGTCGCCATTGCCCGGGCTCTGGCCAATGACCCGGCCATTATCCTGGCCGATGAACCCACAGGCAACCTGGACCTCACCACGGGGGAGGAAATCATTAAATTGCTGAAACTGCTGAGCCGGGAAAAAGGGGTGACCATTATCTCCGCCACCCATGACCTGAAAATGCTCAATGTTTCCGACCGGGTGATCTGGATCAGCGACGGGAAGATAGAGAAAATCGAAAAGCGGGAAGAGCTTTCCATTTCCCTGGGCCGGATCGGTGAGAAATGAAGGGCAAACGGACTGCGGATACATGGATCATTTTATCCTCCTGGATTGTTTTACTTTTTTTCTATTCCGGCCCGGCGGTAGCACAGGAGAGAGAGAGTCTCCCTTCTCAGGGATTTTCACAGCATATCCAGGCGTTTTCAAGCATTTCCGACCGGAGCAGCGGCACCGACGGGGCGGCCCGGGCCGCTGTCTATATCAAGGCTTTTTTTAAAGACCTGGGATATGAAACCGGAGCCCAGACCTTTTCCATGCCTGTCCGGCTGGCGGCAAAAACCCGTCTCACCTTTGAAAAAACAGGCCAATCCATGGACATCTCTCCCTTTCTGTCCAATGCGATTTCTCCGGATACCCTGGCCGAACCCGGTATCCAGGCCCCCCTGGTTTATGTGGGCAAGGGGGACATGGCCGATTTTAATCATCAGGAGATCAAAAACGCCATCGTCATGATGGATCTGGATTCCGGAGAAAACTGGATCAATGCCCTGACCCTGGGTGCCAAAGCCCTGATCTATGTTTTTGAACAACCGCCGGACCGGTATTTATTTGAAGACAAACTGGAGCTGTCCCCGGTGACATTTCCGAAATTCATTCTTTCGGCAGCCCAGGCAGAAGATTTGCTGCCCGGCTTTAAAACCCCTTCATTTTCCAAGGACACCCCCCTTGTAAGGATCAGCTCCGATGCGAAATGGACCCGGGCAGACCTTGAAAATATCTATTGCCTGGTGCCGGGCAGGGGTGAGACCCTCAAGGATGAATTGATTATTGTGGAAGGGTTTTATGATACCGCGGGATTTGTCCCCAGAAATTCGCCCGGTGCGGACCAATCCTGTTCCATTGCCTCTCTCCTGGATCTGGCGGCCTTTCTGAAAAACAAACCGCCGGAACGCTCCGTTCTTCTCATGGCTACGGCCGGGCACGGCAACAGCCTTTCAGGCATGCGCGAGATGATCTGGACCTTGGATATCTCATCGGGTCGTCTCAAAAAGATGCGGACAGCGGTTGAGCAACTCATGACCGAGTCTGAACAGAGCCTTGAATTGCTGGACCGTTACGACCGGCAGGAAAGCCTGGCCAAAGAAGACCTGGACCGGATCCAGGAAACGATCCTGGATGCCGTCAAAACACGGATAGACAGTCTGAGCAACCAGTTGATGCGGCTTCGCCTTGAAAAAGATCCCGATGAAATCCAGATCAAGCGCCTGGCCGGTCAGAGAATGGCCCTGAAACGGTTTGAAAGCCGGAATGATCTCGTGGATCTGACCCGGGAAGAGGCTGATCTGATGGAAAGCCTGATCCCGTCTGCCAGGGAAAAAATTGAAAACACCCGGACGGATGCAAGCGTCCAACAACAGAACCTCATTTCGGCAAGGGAATTTAAACAAAGGATTCAGGAAAAAAATATTCTGATGGTGTTTTCTTTACATCTTTCAAGCCATGGTACCGGTATCGGCGCCTTTAATGAAGGATGGCTCTATGAGATCGATGATGCCGTCAATACCTTTGCACCCTATGTGAAAATAAATGAAACCCTTCTGGCCGGTGCCGATCAGGTGGCCGCCCGGCTGAATACAACAAATCTGTTGAAAGATACCTTAAGGCCCTCCCTTCACCGCTCCTGGCGCAGTTATTTCAAGGATAAACCTGCCCTGGGCGGAGAGGTCAGCAATCTGGCCGGATATCCCGGATTGAGCCTTGTCACTACGGATGATGCCAGACAATTCTGGAACACCCCGGAGGATACCCGGGAAAAAGTCGATATGGGCTATGCCGCCGCTCAAAGCCGGTTCGTTTCCAATCTGATTGAACACCTGGCCTCGGCTCAGGGCATCTCCTTTCCAAGACCGCCTCAGAACGGATTTGCAACCCTGGCCGGGAGAGCAAATTTCATGCGGCACGGGGCTGTATTCCCGGATGCACCGGCTCCGGGAAGCATTATCCTTGCCTTCCAGGGCCCGGGTATGTTTTATGCCATGGTGGACGATTCAGGGAATTTTTCCGTCAAGGGACTGGCCACAAGGAATCTCACCGTTCATAAAGCCATTCTGGAAGGGTATAAATTTGATGAAATCACAGGTGACACCCTCTGGGCCATTGATAAAAAAATGACCACCAAGGACAGGTACCGGGTCAGGATGAAAACGAACCAGACCGAGACCAGCCTGGTGATGTTTCCCTGCACCCAGACCACTCTTCTGGACCTTCTGGAACCTAGGACCTTCCGTTATATGACCCGGTTGCAGGTATTGGATGCAAGGACCGATGCCGTCCCGGTCCGTCACTGGTACAGCCGCATCGACACCCGGTCATCCATTATCAGTTCCATCTATCTTCAGCCGGGAACCCCAATGAAACTGGCCCTGTCCGATACTCTCCTGACCAAAAAATTTTTATTGACCCATTCGGACCAGCGCCACCCTGAAGGGAACGGGTACCCTGTGGATGGGGCCTCCATCATTGCCCCCACCCCGTATCTGGCTTCAAAAGACATGTGGTCCTTACTGAATCCGAGGATCAATAATCTGGAGGAAAAGGGAATCAACAGCCGGAAAATCAGGGATCTCCAGGTCCAGGGAAACCAGGCCCTGAAAGAGGCTGAAACCTATTTTGAGCAAAAACAATATGACCGGTTTTTCAGCGCCTCCGGTAATGCCCTGGCACTTGCCGGGAGGGTATACGACCATGTGTTGAATATTCAGAAGGATGTGCTCTACGGAGTCCTGTTCTATATTGTCTTATTCGCCCCCTTTGCCTTTTGCATGGAGCGGGTGCTGTTCGCCTTTATCACTATCTATAAACGGATCGCCGGATTTGTGGGTATCCTGGTTCTTTTGATAGCGATTATTTACAATGTCCATCCGGCCTTTGACCTGGCCTACAGTCCCATTGTCATTATCCTGGCTTTTTTCATTCTCGGCTTATCCGCTGCGGTCACCTGGATTATTTTCAACCATTTTGAAAATGAGATGAAACGGTTTCAGCAACATGGGAAAAGACGAAATGAAGGGGAGATCACCCTGTTAAAAGCGTTTTCCGCCTCTTTTCTCATGGGCGTCAACAATCTTCGGCGCAGACGGGTCAGGACCTTTTTAACCTGCACCACCCTGGTTATCCTGACCTTTACCATCATGAGTTTTACCTCCGTCAAAAGCATCCGCCAGCATTCCCGGGTATTATTCAATGACCAGACTCCCTATCAGGGGCTCCTGGTCAAACAGATGAACTGGCAGACCCTACCCGGAAGAGCCTCTAAAATCATCGAGAATTCATTGGCATCCCATATGATCTCCGCCCCAAGGGCCTGGCTTGAAACCAATGATCGCGCTCAAGCGGAAAGAATCCCCCTCCTGGCAGGAAAAGAAACCTTTGAGGCCAACGGACTCGTCGGTTTATCCCCGAACGAATCCGAGACCAGCGGACTGCCTGGGCGTCTTACCCGGGGGCGGTGGTTTTCCCCCCAGGACCGGTACGCCATTATCATTCCTGAAAGCATGGCCCTTCAACTGAAGCTTCCTGATCCGGACACAAAAGAATCCTTTGTCACCCTGTGGTCCATTCCCTTTAAAGTCATCGGCACCTTTTCCGGTAAAGATTTTGACGGGTTCAGGGATCTGGACGGCGAACCCCTGACCCCTGCCGTTTTCCCCGATGAAGTATTCCAGAAAACCACGGAGGCGGAGGTGGATGCCATGGAATCCGGGGATGATATCCGGGCCTTTCAAAGCCGGTATCAGCATATCCCCTTTGATCAAACCGCCATTATCCCCTATGATACCCTGGTTTCCATGGGGGGCAGCCTTAAGAGCATTGCACTGAAATATAAAACAGAGCCCCTGGACTATGCTTCAACCTTTCAACTGGTGGATCGGTTCGGATTATGGCTTTTTTCCGGTGAGAAAAAAGGGGTGTATATTTACAGTGCCAGTGAAGGCCTGAATTACAGCGGGTTGCCCAATATTTTTATCCCCATCCTGATTTCCGTTTTCATTGTCCTGAATACCATGATCGGAAGCGTCCAGGAACGGAAAAAGGAAATCGGAATCTATACCTCCATCGGCATGGCGCCCTCCCATGTGTCCATTATTTTTATTGCCGAAGCGGTTTCCTATGCCGTATTGAGTGTGGTCATGGGCTATCTCCTGGCCCAGTTGGTGGTGAAGGTCTTTGCAGGAACGGCCCTTCTCAACGGGCTGACCGTTAACTATTCCTCCCTTGGCGGGGTCTTTGCCATGGCCATGGTCATGCTGGTGGTGGTTCTGTCCTCTATTTATCCGTCCCGGATAGCGGCGGCCATTGCTATTCCCGATGTCGAAAAATCCTGGGAAATGGCCAAAGCGGAAGGCAACACCCTTTCCATTGAACTGCCGTTCCTGATCAAGGATAGTGAAGCCTTAAGCCTTTGCGGATTTCTTTATCAATTATTTGATTCCCACCGGGCCATATCCCATGGTATTTTCTCCGTGGGCAGACTGGAGATGATCCCCTTGTCCGAACCTCCTCCAGACGGAAAAGAGGGAGAGGTGCCCCTGGGCGATTTTCAAATCGATTTTACAGCCTGGCTGGCTCCCTTTGACCTTGGGGTGATGCAGCAGGTTCATTTCAATGTCCTGTTTTCAAAGCAGTTTCAACACTATATGGACATCACGCTGACCATTGTGCGGAATTCGGGTGAGCACAATACCTGGTGGCGGGTGAACAAAAGATTTGTTAACCTGATACGCAAACAACTGCTGGTCTGGCGGGCCATGCCCATGTCCGAAAAAAACAGCTTTGCCGATGTTATGGCATCCCGGACCGGAAGAAAGGACAGAGCCATTGTTTAAACCCAGAAAAGAAGGAGAAACCATCCGGCCCAGGGCCTTCATCCTTGGATGTGTTCTGGCGGTTCTCATCTGTGCACTCACCCCTTTCAACAATGTCTACCGGAATGCCACTCCCCTGGGAGGCGGGTATTTCCCCCTGGCGCCCTTTTATATATTGTTCTGGCTGACCCTCATTACCGTCCTTTCCGGGAAATGGTTCAAGGCGGAACCCCTTTTGACCGGGCTGGAACTGGTCTTTACCTGGGGACTCATGGTGCTGGTGTCGGGGATAGCCTATACCGGTTTTGCCAGAACTTTTTTCATCAATCTCACGGCCCCCTTTTATTTTGCAAGTGTTGAGAACCGGTGGCAGGAAATCATTCAGCCGCTCTTGCCGGATAATTTATTCCCCCGGGGCAGTGACGCCGTTGAATTGATTTACAACGGACTGGAAGGGGGCCGGGACATGGGATGGATGGAGCTGGCGGGCCATATCCCATGGGATGCCTGGGTCCTGCCGTTTCTCTCCTGGGGTTTTTTCATGGTCATCTGCTATTTTTTAATTCTGTGTATGATCCATATTATCTCCCACCAGGCCATGCAAAACGAGCGTATGAATTTTCCCCTTCTGATCGTGCCCAAAATGATACAGACGGCTCTGGAGGAGAAAAATCCGGGCTCCTTTTTCTGCAACCGGTTTCTTCTGGCAGGGCTTACCATCCCGGTCTGCCTGCATGCGTTGAATGGGCTGAATTTTTATTTCCCTTCCGTTCCCCAGATAGATACCCTGGTTCTGGCCGGGTCCTATTTTCCCCAGCAGGGAATTTTCAACGGATTTATAAAACTGAAACTGTATTTTTATCCTGCATTTATCGGGTTTGCCTTTCTGGCTTCCAAACAGGTCTCTTTTTCATTCTGGTTTTTTTATATCCTGGGTGCATTTTTCACCGGGGTCCTGACGGTTGCCGGATGGAGTTTTCCGGCTTCGGAACTGGGAACCACCTTTGGCCCTACGCTGTCAAGCCCTGAAGAGACTCAGATGATAGGAGCTTTCATCGTTTTTGCATTTTTTCTGGTCTGGCTGGCCCGGTTCCATTTTATGGGAATCACCCGGAATGCCTTCAGGTTCGGGCATAAAAATTCCGACCCCGGTCTGATCACGGATAAGATCGCTTTCTGGGGGACAGGAACAGGATTTTTTTTCCTTGTGCTCTGGTTTTTTTTTCACGGGGTAGCCCTATGGCAGAGCATCCTGCTCATCGTGTTTTTTCTGTTGTTCACCATGGTGGCCACCCGGGTCATCTGCCAGGGCGGGATCACTTATTTTACCTTGACGGTTGCCCCCCTTGACGCCATCAATACCCTTTTCGGGTTAAAAATATTTTCCAACCCGGCCCTGCTCATCGGCAGCATCAGCCAGAAAATTCTGTTCCTGGATTTACGGGAATCTGTGGCCCCTTCCATTCTTCATATGCTCAGAATCACCCGGCGGGCAAAATCAAAGGGATGGATCGCCGGCGCTGTTTTTTTGATGATGGTGGTCTGCCTCATGGTATCGGCCGTTGCCATGATCCTGCTCTGCTATAAATACGGCATGCGGGACCTTCAGATGGACTGGGCCACCCGGACCACGGTATCGGTGTATAACAATATCCTGCCGGTGTTTCAGAATCATATGGAGCAAGGGGCTTCCATAAAATATTTTGCCCTGGCCGGGGCATTGGTCATGGGGCTTCTGTCGATTTTATACCATCGGTTTTACTGGTGGCCCCTCCATCCCATCGGCTATTTGATGGTATACAGTTCGGCCATGAAGATTTTATGGTTGAGTTTTTTCATCGGATGGATGTTTAATGCCTTGTGCATGAGATATGGCGGGATCAGCCTTTTTACGAAAATGAGATATTTTTTTGTGGGATTGATCATGGGAGATTTTTTAATGGGCGGAACCTGGGCCATTATCGGTTTTTTTACGGAAACGGGCGGGTACCAGGTCCTTCCCCTGTAATTCATAAGATTGTCAGGACCCATCGCAAATGTATGATGATAAAGAACTGAACGAATACCGGGATCTTCTCAAGCCTCCGGATCATTTTGAAGACGGGTTTAACTGGAAAACCATTGCCGGCGCTGTCTTTATCGGTTTTCTCATGATGCCCGGCAGCATGTACCTCCAACTGGTCATCGGCACGGGGATCGGACCTGCGGCCCGGTGGGTCACCATCATCCTGTTTGCGGAAATCGCCAAGCGGGCCTATGCCGACTTGAAACAACAGGAAATCTTTCTGTTGTATTATATGGCCGGGGCTGCCATGTCTTCGCCTTTCCAAGGTTTATTATGGAACCAGTACCTGGTTCAATCCGATGCAGCCAGGATGCTGGGGCTGACGGAATTCATCCCTTCCTGGGTGGCGCCCCAGCCCGAGTCTGCCGCCCTTCTGGAAAGGACCTTTCTTCACCCGGACTGGCTGATTCCCATCCTGCTCCTGGTCGGGTCCCAGATCATCCAGAGAATCGATCAGTTCGGTCTGGGCTATGCCCTGTACAGAATCACTTCCGATGTTGAAAAGTTGCCCTTTCCCATGGCGCCGGTGGGGGCACTGGGAACCATTGCCCTGGCAGAATCCAGGGAAGAGAAGGCCAAGTCCTGGAAATGGCGGATTTTTTCCATCGGCGGGGTCATCGGCCTTATTTTTGGAAGTGTCTATATTCTTTTGCCTGCTGTTTCCGGACTCGTTTTTATGGAGCCGATCCGGCTGATTCCCATCCCCTGGGTGGAGCTGACACGGCATACGGAAGACATCCTCCCGGCCGTGGCCACGGGTATCCAGCTTGATCTGGGGCTTGTCTTCCTGGGCATGGTCCTGCCGTTCTGGGCCGTCATCGGCGGCCTTGTGGGGCTTTTGATCACCATGGCCCTCAACCCGATCTTATATCACAACGGGATACTGAGGAGCTGGCATCCGGGCATGGCAACCGTTGAAACCGTTTTTGCCAATAATTTTGATTTCTATATGAGTTTCGGCATCGGCCTCGGGCTTTCCATCGGCATCATCGGCCTCTGGCAGGTGTCTAAATCTTTCCGGGGGCCTCAGAATATCCGGAATAACCTGAAGCTGCTGTTTAATCCGCCGCCGGGAAGAGGGGATTTTGATTTCAGGATCGCCATTGCCATTTATTTATTTTCCACCCTCGCCTATGTGATCCTTTGCACCATTTTAGTTCCCACCTTCCCCTGGATCTTCTTTTTAATCTACGGCTTTGTCTATACGCCGGTGATTTCCTATATCACGGCCCGGATGGAAGGAATTGCAGGGCAGTTTGTCAGCCTGCCCATGGTCAGGGAAGCCAGTTTCATTGCCGGGGCAAAATATTTCGGATACCAGGGGATTGAAATCTGGTATGCCCCGATCCCCTTTCACAATTATGGTGAAGCTACGGTGAATTTTCGGCAGATCGAGCTTACCGGCACCAATTTGAGAGGGGTCATCAAGGCCGAGTTTATTGTTTTTCCGGTGGTCATGATTGCCAGCCTGCTGTTTTCCCAGTTTATCTGGCGCCTGGCGCCCATTCCTTCGGTCAGCTATCCCTATGCCCAGGAATTATGGCATTTACAGGCATTGAATACGCTTTTAATGCAATCCTCCACCCTTGAGGGGAATTCCCTGTTTTACCAGGCCATCAATTCAATCACCGTGTTTTCCGGCATGGGGTTCGGCCTTTTGACCTATGCCCTTCTCAGTTTTTTCGGATTGCCGGTGCTGCTGGTGTACGGAATTGTAAGAGGCCTGGGCCAGAGCACCCCCCATGGTTTTATCCTGGAACTGATGGGTGCTGTTCTGGGCCGGTTCTTTTTTTTAAAACGATATGGGAAACAGTGGAGACAATATGCTCCGGTTCTCCTGGCCGGTTTTTCCTGCGGCATGGGATTGATGGGGATGTTTGCCATGGGATTTACGCTGATTTTAAAATCTCTTGCCGGCAGCAGTTTCTAAATGAGTGAAGTTGTGATAGAATAGAAGAAAAGGCGTTAGTCCAGATCTTAAGAAATTTCATCAGGGGAGGCTTCCATGAAAAAAAATATAGTGGCTATTTGTTTTTTGATGGTCTTATTTCCATATCATTCCGTTTATGCAAAATTTCCGATTCATCTGGGGGGCTTTGTATTGGGCGAGGATATCTCCCATTACCACCATTTGATGAATATGGAAACCTGCCGAGAAGTGCCCTTTCATGAATACCTGGAAGAGGGGCAGATCCTTCCCCAGCCCGGATTCAAATCAGGATTGATTGCCTATGGAATGTGCCATAGCCCCAAAAAATTAGTCAGGATCAAATTAAAATTCAGTGATTCTTCAAAGGCCTTTTTTGAACAGCTTTTAAAAAAATACCGGGAAGAACTGGGCCAACCCGATGAATATAAGGGGGACCCCTTTCAAACCATGATTGCCTGGAAATGGTCCTTTGTAAATGAACGAAATGAAAAGAGCAGCCTTATCCTTCAGCACAATATCATGGTGGATGATGAGAAAATGGGAAATTCCGTTAAACTGACCCTGACCAGCCAATTGGATAGGGAAAGGGAGTGCCATATGGAAAAATTTCCGGAAAATGACCCGCCAAAGATCCCGGCCAAAAAATCCCGGGAAGACCTCTGGAAATCTTTTGTTCCCTATTGATCGTATGGACAGGTTGAATCCGCAGACAAGTTAATGGACAATATTCCCCTGAACAAAGCCGTTGCCTGGAACGGGGCGGCCATTAAAATTCCGGACGCCTGGGAAATAGACAGCCTTGATCTCACCCATGTGATGATTAGTGAAAACGGGTCCCCCCGGGCAGAAATAAAATGGATGGAGTCCTCTCCATCCATCCCCTTTGAAAAGCAATTCAGGACTTTCATGGTTCGATCCCAAAAATTGTTGAAGATTATCATCCATGAAGAACCGACGCCCCCGTTTTTTTTGCATTCAAATTCAAGTTTTGATTTTTTTTTCTTTTCCTGGGAAAACACTTCCTCAAAAGGGGTCGGCACCCTTATTTTCTGCCGCCATTGCCGGCGCCTCACCTTGATTCGTTTTTTTTGCCTTGATCGCTTTTTGCCCGCCTCATCCGCCCATGGGGTTCTATCATCCTTTACCGATCACCCCATGACCGGCCGGGTATCCTGGCAATTGTTCGGCATGGCTTTTTCGACGCCCGAGAATTTCAGGCTTTCAGATTACAGCCTCAAACCCGGGCATTTTTCTTTTCAATTTTTGTCCCAAAACATTCATCTGACGGTTTTAAGCTGGGGCCCGGCTTTGTTTCTACTGGCAGAAAAAACCCTATCGGAATTTGCCAAAGAAAGACTTCCCGAATTGACCGGGTTTGGTGTAACAGGTACCTGCGACCGAGGAAACTATCTGGAATGGTCTTTCAGGCAGGGGCTATTTAAAAATGCCGGGCGCCTGCCTTTTCTTTCCTCATATTCCCGGTTCATCCTCTTCAGAATCGGCTATGATAAACAGAATAACAGGATATACGGGGTCAAGATCGACTCCCCCAGGGCTTTTGAAATTGATTTGATGAAAGGATCCATTCTCGGTGGCTGATAAGAAGAAAAAGCCGTGGACCAAACAGGAGGCCCTCTCGTGCATACCGGAAAGAAACCCGGAGATTGAAGAATTTGTTCCGGACACCGGCGGTCTGATTCTTTCCTTTCCGGTGATGTATAAACCCTTTTTCATGCGGCTTCAGCGGCTCCTCCGGTCAAATGTCCAAAAAACATTCAGGCGTAAGATCCAATTGGATGGTCTGGGAATGGATGTCTGGTCTCTTCTGGACGGCAAAAGGGATGTCAAAGCCGTCATTAAGGACTTTGCAGGGCGTCACGGGCTGGATGAAAAGGAAGCTGAAATTTCGGTGACGCTTTTTTTGCGATCCCTGGGGCAAAAAGGATTGATTCGGATAAAGGAGAGTTGAGGCCCTAAATCTTCAGCAGGGCTTCATCAAGATTCTTTTCTATACACAGATACCCGTCAAGCCCGGCGATGTCAAAGACCTCCTTCACATAATCCTGAAGGCTGCAAAGGACGATATTTCCCTCCATGTGTTTGAGATCCTTGGTGGTTTTCAACATGACCCTTATCCCGGCGCTGGAGATATACTCCAGGTCTTCAAGATTGAGAATCAGCTTTTTTTGACCGGTTTCAAGAGAGGTATAGATCCGGCTTTCAAATTCCGGAGATGTATTGGAGTCCAGGCTGCCTTTAACAATGAAGATTTCAACGCCATTCACATTTTCCTGAAAAATTTCCATGGATAGGGTTTCCTTCAGATTCTATTTTGAATCGTTTTTTTTGGGTTTCTCTGCCATATTTTTTTTTAATACAATGATATTTTTATTCTTTTCACGATAATACTTACAGTCATCAATAAAATGTTTTACGAAATGGATACCAAGGCCGCCGATGCTTCTCTTATCCAGGGCGCACCGGGTATCGGGCGCCGGCGAGGCAGTGATGTCAAAGGGATCTCCGTCATCCTCCATGCGAATCTCCAGGATGCCGTCATCACAGGACAAGGATATGTCAATATCGTGCTCCCGGGTATCCTTGAAACCATGGTGAACCACATTGGCAAAAAGCTCTTCAAGAATCAGGTCTATCTCTTTCAGCTTTCGCCGGGTGCAGTCAATGGCGTCGGATAGTTTTAAAACAACGGCTTTAATCTTATCCAGATCGGCCAGCCGATTTTTTAATGTGATGGACAGCTTCACTTTTCCCATGTCTTTTACCCTAATGACCCCTAACCCGTTTGTCAACCTCAAATCCGTTTAGATCAGGCTTATGCCCAGAAGGTTCCGGATGTCTTCATTTTTTTCCGATTCAAATTCCATGATACATTTCCTCTCGGCGGTTGCAATTCTTTGCCCGATGGCTCGTATGATTTTCAGGGGGGTATCCGGGAACTGGTCCGCAACCTTTGAAAAAGCATTACGGGTCATCACAATACAGGTGGTATCCTCCGTGGCTGCCAAAGAGAACTGTTTTACCATGGGGGCCATGAGGGAGAGCACTCCCAGATAGCTTTCGGCCTTATATTCACGAATTCTGTAGTCTTTCCCGTCCTTTTTAAGAACAAGGCTTGCAGCCCCCGATAAAATATAATAAGCGCATTGATCATCCTCATCCTGAAGAAAAATAGTGTCCCCCGGTTTATAGGATTGCCTTTTGCAAAGAAAGGCAAAGAGCTTCATCACATCCATGGAAATGCCGGAAAAAAATTCTATCTGTCTGAATATATTCAGATTTGCTGAAAATTCACTTTTATTGTCAGCATCAGGTGTGTCCATAAGCGAGTTCATAAAAATACCCCTTTTTTGCCATCAATTCATCATAGGTTCCCATTTCCACTATTTTACCTGCCTTTAAAAAAACGATCTTGTCATAGTCTTTGACAATATCAAGCCGGTGTACCACAGCGATCAAGGTGCTTTTTCCCTTCCATTGCCGGGACAGCACCGTCTGAATTCGTTTTTGAGAATTATTGTCCAGGGCCGATGTGGCCTCATCCAGGATCATAACGGCAGGTGATTTTAAAAAAGTCCTGGCGATGGCAAGCTTCTGGCGCTGGCCCCCGGAAAGGTTATTCCCTTTTGTTCCCACATTGAAATTCATGCCGATCTCAATCATTCGTTCAAGGAAATCCTGGCCGATCAACAGGGCGATCATGAATTGATTGATTTTTTCCTGGGCAGCCGGATTGGTTGTTTTAACGATACCGAACACGATATTGTTAAATATGGTCTGGGAATGAATATACCGGTCATTTCGGAAAAAGGAGATGGCGCAGGCATTTTTCTGTTTGATTCTTTCCTTGAACATGAACCGTCCTTCCAGGATGAGATGGATCATAAATTCAGGCAATGCTGCAATTCTGTGCTTCCCGGGAGAAAACCGCAAAGCCAGATCCAACAGTGCGCATGTCTGTTTTTGATTGATCTGGTGGAGGTTTTTGTTTTTAATAACCCTCACGATCTCCTGGTATTCATCAAATTCTTCCGGCTTTATGGGGGTCTGCTCAAAAAACATCCGGTCCAGGGTGAGATTTTTTAAAATGTCCACGGTCTGATAGGCGATTTCCTTGCCCAGGGTCAGAAGGGGCCGGGTCAGATCTGCATCATCCAGAAAATCTAAAAAGAATTGATTTTCCATCAAACGGTCGTTCTTAAAATCATCTGCCGCCGGGGCGCCGAAAATAATATTTTCTGCAATGCTCGCATAGGAAAGGAATTGCTTTTCATCAAAAAATTCAACCCATTCGGCAATGGCTTCCCCATAGTCCTGCTGAAAAGTCTTTCTCATATTGATAACAACCGGAACGATTTCTTCTTCATCCGCCTGAAGAATCGTATTCAATCCGAACCGGAGCACATCCACAAACAGGCCGGATTGCTGGAGCACCTGAACCAGGCCGTCCAGTTCAGGTGCACATTCTCCCTCAAGGGTGCAGGTCTCTCCGTGGAGAGCCGTATAGGAATACATGAGATTTTCCCGGATGGTGCCTTCAAATATGAAGGGGGACTGGGACACCAGGCCCATATTCTGAGTGATGTCTGCCTTGGTCAATTCGGAAATCTCCTTGCCCCCAAGGGTTGCATGGCCTGAGGTATATCGGTAAAGCTGGGCAATACATAGGGCCAGGGAACTTTTCCCGCTTCCTGAAAATCCCACCAGAGCCAGTTGTTCGCCCGGGGCCACATCCAGGCTGACATTGTCCAGAAGCCTTATTCCATCGGCTGTTTCCAGGGTTACATGGTCGACATGAACGGACCCTTCCAGCGCATAGGGAGCCCTATCCTTGGCTGCCAGTACTGAATCAATGGGAACATCAAAATATCCCATGGTTTTATAATAATTGATGGTGCCGTCCTGATACACCTGGTAGAATTCAATCAATTCCTTCCATGGGTCATACAATTTTTCCTGGGCCGACAAAAAGGCCACCAGGGCTCCCAATCCCAATTGCCCGTTGATGGCCAGATATCCGCCGATGATGAAGATAAGAAAAGGCCCCAGATTGACAAAGAAATTACTGACGATTTTAATGGCATATTTGTAGATGGTCCATTTTACACGGATATTCATCAAATTTTCGACAATTCGGTCAAATTTATTGTTTTCTATTTCAAAGGCGCCGTTGGCCTGGACTTCATGGATACCGGAAATGGATTCAACGATTTTAGAGGATAAGATCCGGGATGCATTCAGCCTTTCTTTGTTATCCCGGTTCACCCGGCGTTGCAGCAAGGGGATGATATAGAGCATGATCGGATAGAGTGCAAAGGAAACCACCCCCAGCAGGGGGTTCAGCACAATCAGGTACCCGGCAAAGGCCAGAAGGGTGACGACATTGATCAGGGGGACGGCAATGGCCATTCCCACATAATTGCCGGGAATATTCAGCTCATTGAGCAGGGAATTGACCACAGTACCGGGCGGGGTGGTTCTGAAAAAATCCAGGGGGATGCTCAGGATATGGTGATATAATTGCTTGCGCATTTCAGCCGTGACTTTTTCACTGATCCGGGTTTGAATCAGATTGATGATCAATTTGAGCAATGAGGCGGCAACAACGGCCAACAGATAGATTCCGCAATACAGGACCAGCAGGTCCGGTTTTTTTAAATTGATGGCTTCATTGACGATGCGTTGCTGCATTTCAAGGGGAACCACCCGGATGGCAACCGTAATCAGGATAATGACCACCAGCAGAATCTGGAGTTTGAGATTTCCCTCCATGATCCATGATGAAAGGGTCCTGTTCACAACAGGGATAAATTTTTTCTCGGTTTTTGTTTTCAATGGCGTTTTCCCTAATCAATGCCTGTTTCTGAGTTCCTAAAAAAGCTTAACAATGACGACCGTAATATCATCGCTGATGGGAACCTTTTGGATAAATCGATCAAGATCTTCCATCAGCTTTTTTTGAATGGTCCGGGCCGGCTGGTCCGAATACCGGGCGATAAGGGTCTGTATTCTTCGTTCACCATACATTTCACCTGCCGGGTTTCTCGATTCCTTTAAGCCGTCCGAGACGATGGCCAGGATCGATCCTTTTTCCCATCCGCAGATTTCATGTTCGTCGATTCTTGCATCCAGGTCCACGCCCAAGACCATGCCGTTGCCCAGAAGCCTTGTGAAACCGCCCCCGGCCGGGGAATAAAACAGGGCAGGCTCATGCCCGGCCCTTATCCAGGTAATTTTACGGTGCTCCAGATCAATATCTGCAAAAAAAATCGTGGTAAAATGTCCGTTTTCAAAACTATCCCTGGTGAGGTGTCGGTTAACGGAATCGATCAGGGGAGAAGCGCCTTTATAGTCAGTTGCCCCATAAAGGAGAAAGGCCCGTATGGTGGTCATGTGAAGCCCGGCGCCCACGCCGTGATCCGATGAATCCGTCACGGCAATCCCCACTCGTTTTTCGGAAAATTTAAAATAGTCATAATAGTCCCCGCCGACTTCCTCACAATACCTGCAGATTCCTGAAATGTCCATACCTGAAATATCCGGGGCATGACTGGGTAAGAGATTGGCCTGGATTTCCTTTGCCACATTGAGCCGTGTCAACATCCGGATGCGGTCCCGAAGACCCAGGATCATTTTATTGGTATGGGTTGCAATCATGCCGAATTCATCGCTGGTGGCAACGGGCACAAGTTTTGAGAGGTCCCCGTTGCTGACGGATTCCAGAACACGGGTCTGCATGTTAAAAAGCAGTTTCAGGTTTTTTGAATAGGAATAGATGATATTAATGATCAAAAATAAAAGAACGGCAACGGCAAAGGAGATTTCTTTAAAAACCGTTTTGGCCGTGATCTCCCGCATGATATTCATTCGGGTTGTGTCAATTTCCGTCAACCAGGCCAGATCCCTTCCAATGATCAGGATGATGACGACCATGACCATCAAATTGGTCACAACGGCAACAAATAAAAATTTGCGGGTCATGGGATAGATTTTTTGGGGAGTGACCAAAAGATCCGGATGGGCCAGGACGGTTTTAATCACCTCGCGCTCTTTTTCCAGAGACATGTCAATGGCGATGAAAAACCCGAAGGCAACGAAGCCGATGAAAAAAAGGCCTCCGCTGAGAAAAGGAATGGAAAAGAAAAAATGAATCAGAAAAAAGGTAAAAAAACCTGCCGATAAAACCAGCGCATATTCGGCAAAAAACTGTTTTTTGGCCTTTTCAAGCAAGGATGACGCATTGATAATCCTTTTCAGAAGAAGCCGTCGAAGGATCAATGCAGCTCCGAAACTCACACCGGTATAAGCCCTCAGTATCCCGGAGGGCATGCCTTGGATCATGGGTCAGACTTCACACCCATAAAAGCTGAGCACCAGCGCTGCAAACCCATAATGCAAGATGATTTTCATTGACAGGGGTCTCTTCCTTTCCAAAAATTCGAAAATTTATTATTATTCCGTATCAAGGCCCATATCCTAACACTTTCCCTATTTTTAAACCAGAATAAATATTTCGGCAAGGCATCAACGGATTATGATTCAACCGATTTTCACGGTCCAGGGTTTGCATCTTGTGAAATTTATATTATTTTATGCAAACAGGACCATACGCGTCCATAAGATCAATTCATAGAAGAGGTGATCATGAAACATATACAATTTAAGAAATTGGTACTTCCTATTATCCTGACCGGTTTGCTGTTGATTTCAGGCTGTGCCTCATCCGCCCACCGGTTTGGGCGGATGATTCCGGATGACCGCGTCAAACAATCCTTTGAAACGTTTACCGTAGATCCGGCCTATGCCTATTATTATTATGGCCAAAAAACTTTTCCCCAGGCTGTGGTGGGCATTTCAAAGGGCCATGTCCTGGCCTCGGAAGACTGGCAGCCCATAGATCTGACCACCGGGCAGCTCCGGGACTGGATCTGGCTGCACGCCAGGCGGTTGCCGACGGATTTGAAACAATACGGTTCCACCATCCTGGGTCCTGACGGGAAGCCTGCAGGGGTATGGTATTCCCTGGAAAGCCAGCATCAGTGGGCCAGAATCGAGTTTATCGATGACACGACCATCAGAATCGGAGGCCCGATAGATGGAGATCAATACAACTGGTTCGGACTCAACCTTATAATACATTGACAGGATGTAAATGGTATTTAATTCGCTGACCTTTCTTTTATTTTTTGGCCTTGTTCTGGCCTTTTCCCGGCTCAGGATTTCCTGGACCGGGAAAATATTCAAAGGATGTATACATCCCGGATCAAGCTGGAACGGGCTGCCATGGAAAATACGGAACAGATATCGCCCCGGGAATTTATCCTTCAATTATTGAAACTGCTGCCGCCCTAAAATGAAGGCAGGGAGTGGATGTGCAGGGCAATCGCATATAGCTTTTATCTGCTTTCACGATTTTCAAAAATATTGATCATATTTATATCTAAATTTTTGAAATCATCAGAATTTCGAGTGACAAGTGTTAAATTATTTGCTTGGGCTGTAGATGCAATAAGATTATCCGGAATTTTAATCTTTCGCTTTTTTCTGTTTTTCAGACATTGAATGGCGATGGCTTTATTTGTGTCAAAAATATCTAAACATTCTAAAAATGACTTAACTTCAGCACGTTCATCTTCATTTTCGAAGTCAAAAGACAACACCTCAACATAGGTAATCTGTGATATGGCGCAACTGTTTATATTTTTCCGGATAAATTCAGTGGCAGTCCTATCCCCATTCAAATGGTAAATAATGATGTTTGAGTCAAGTAGATACTTCATTCTCTGTTATCCCACTCGCTTCTGATTTCTCTTTGCCAGACTATTGGATCAATATTTCTACCGGATAAAATACCGGATGTTTTTCTTATGAGTTGATCTCTTTGATCTGAGGATGGCTTTGTAGAACCTATCGGAAAAATAAGTATTTCAATTTCCACGTTTAAATATTCTTTGGGTATTTCTATGGTGTGGGTTTGGGTTTGCGGTTTGATAATTTCTCTAATCATAACTCTTCTCCTTCTTATAACCCAACTCTGTTACCCGGCCTGCCGTATACGTCCCGGAAAAGCGTATCATCTATTTATCTGCGACCGGATGGTTCTCTTTTCGATCCTTCATGCCGATATTTTAGTCACATTTCCTTCATAATGCAAGATTTAACCCTGACATCAATGAATTGATCTGTGTTTTGAGATTCATAGGTTTCAATATGCGATTGCCCTGATCAGATGCGAATCCGGGATTGACAGGCCCGCTGTTTTTCTATATGAATGAATTCACGCTGATGATGGGCCTATGTCTATAGGTCCGATGACCCATCCCAATCAAAGAAGCAGGACCAAACATGGCAATTTCGGAAATGCACCCCGTTCATCAATTTGAGCCCTGGCAGGTCTGGCCGGGGTCCTATGACAATAAATTTGTTCCCGGCCAATACCCGCGCAATCAGGAACAAGGCCTGGTGATCGACCGGTTCACCCCCATCGCCTCCATGGGCTCCTGTTTTGCCCGGGAGATCCGAAAGGTCCTCATCCGGGAGGGGTATTCCTATATCAGGGAAGAAACGGACCATCCGGCTTCGGTTCATGCCAGCGCCGCATGGGAAAGAACCTATAACACCTTTTCCATGCGGCAGATCTTTGAATATACCTTTGGCTCCTTTAACCCAAGCACCCGGTGGTGGATATCCCCCAAAACCCGTCAGGTCCAGGACCCTTTTCGCAGGATCATCCTCTATGAGTCTGTCGAAGCCGCAGAAAAGGATTTTCAACACCATGTGGAATGCTCAAAACGGGCCCTCCTGAAAGCAAAGGTCCTGATCCTGACCCTGGGGTTGACGGAAATCTGGGAGGATAAATCCGATAAAAGCGTGATCTGCCTGCCTTCCGGGCCCTATTTTAATGAGGGCGGCGGACGGGACGAATATGAGTTCAGGGTGAGCCGGTACCAGGAAAATCTGGATAACCTGGAAAAAATCTATAGCCTGGTCAAGGCTCACAACCCGGAGTGCAGGATCATGATGACCGTTTCCCCGGTCCATCTCTGGGCCACATTCCGGAAGGATATGGATGTGATCGCGGCCAACTGTAATTCCAAATCCACCCTTCGGGCCGTGGTGGACGAATTTGTCTGCCGCCACGGGGATGTGTTTTATTTTCCTTCCTATGAGATGGCCACCAGTTTTAATATGCTCATGAACCAGAGCTGCTTTGAATATGGGAAAGAGAATTTTCATATCAACCGGGCCACGGTGGAGATGATCATGAAACATTTTTTTGAATTCTATTCCGGTTGAAAGAGGATCTGAAAAGTTTTTCAAAAAGCTTGTCTGATTTTTTGCCATGGTATATAAGTTCCGGATGGCAAAAAATGGTAATGAAACGCTTTGCAAAGGAGTACAATTTTGAAAAACAGCGCCGTAAGGCTTTATGCATTTATTTTTGTGATGGTTTGGTCTTCCGTGATGACGGTGGCCGTTCCGGGATTTTGCGATCCCCTGAAAAAAGTGGCGGTCTGCCCCCTGGAGATGAATGCGCCGGAAGATCTTTCCTTTCTCCAGAAAGGCCTTTTCTCCATGCTGTTTTCCCGGCTTTCAGACCCGGGAAAGGTCGAGGTTCTGGACAGGGAAACCATTGACCGGGCCTTGACGCAAGCCCAGGCCTCCCCCGTCACCCAGGGCCCCTTGAATGAATCCAAAGCAAAACTCATCGGCGCAAGCCTTGGGGTTGATTATATTCTTTTCGGCAGCATGACCCAGTTCGGCAGCAGCGTAAGTCTTGACATGTCCATGGTGTCGGTCAAAGGGGAAAAACCCACCCTGACCTTTTCCAAACAGGCTGCCGAACCCGGCGCCGTGATCACGGAACTGGATATGGCGGCCACGGAAATCAATTTGAAAACCTTTAACCGTGAGCCGGAACTTATCCTTTCCAAGGAGCAGTATGCCCAGAAGCCTGAAATCAGTTCCGGGGAGGATACCCGAAGCCCCTTGAGCAATTACCGGACCCTTCTGGCCGCCAACGGGGAGATCGTCGGCATGGCCGCCGCTGATGTGGACGGGGACAAAAAAAATGAGGTGGTGGTTGTTTACAAACATACCATCGACATCCTGAAAGACAATGGCGGAGGTCACCTGGTATCGGTCCAAAAGATCGATGACCCCGTTTATATGGAAATTGTGGGTGTGGATGCGGCCGACATCAACGGGAACGGCATCGCCGAGATTTTTATTTCACGGTATCAGCCTGCCTCGGGGGATGTCCACTCCTCCATCCTTGAATATGCCGGCGGTGCATATAAGGTTTTGAGTAAGGACCTGCCCTGGTATATGAGGGCCGTAAAGGCAGACGACGGCCGGGACATGCTCTATGCCCAGAAGAGCAGCCGGAAGACCGGCCCCTATGCCGGAAAAGATGTATTCCGGGTCAACTGGGAAAACAATGCCCATGTTCCGGGTGAGATCATCCGGGTCCCGGACGGATTTTCCATATTGAGTTTCACCCTGGGGGAAGGCATGGGCCGGGATTCCATGAGGGCCATGTTCACGAACAAAACCGGCCGGTTGGTCATTTTCAATGAGACCGGTGCCGTGGAATGGTCCGGGGAAGAAGGCTATGGCGGCACCCGGATGTTTTATACCTATACGGAAACAGATAAAATCCAGAGGGAAATTACTTCCGGTGACGGTTATGACGGAAGGGGGGTGTATTTCCAGCCCCGAAACCTGGTGTTTGATATGGATGCCGACGGGAAAAAAGACGTGGTCGTGATCCGGAATAAAGACGCCGCCGATGGTCTTTTCGGGCAGCTCCGGCGGTTTAAAAGCGGCAGCATAGAAATCCTGAGATGGAGTGAAATGGGCCTTGCGCCGGAGGTATCCCCTAAAAAACTGCCCGGCCAGGTCACCGATATGGCCGTTACCGACTATGACAATAATGGGAAAAATGAAATTCTCATCGCCCTGATCAAAAATGCCAATAATTTTTCCTCGGACAAATCAAAAAGTATGATTGTGGCCTATGATATGTGAAAAAAAGTAAAAATGCTTGACAGGCCTGAAAACTCTTGATATTAGACAGGCTATGTTCTGCTAAAAGCGTTAAATACCTGCAAAGGAGGTGATACCGGCGCAGCGTTTAATCTTTAAAAGGACATGAAACAAGGATTCTTTGATTGTATTTAAAAGGAGTATGATCAAAGAAAATTTTAAACCCTTTTTTGTAAAGGAAAAAAAGATGAAAAAACTAATTGCGTTAATGTTTGCCGTGCTTTTCCTGGGCGCAGGAATTGCAGGCGCAAGCGACCTGTCCATGACGGGTTCCTACTATGTCAGGGGCCAGTATTACGACAATGTTGAGTATAATGCGGCCTTCCCTACCCAAGATAAGTCTTATGGTTACTATGACCATGAGCTGTCCGTGGACACAAAATGGAAAATGGATGACACCACCTATGTCACGGCCCGTTTTGAGATGAGAGATGCAAACTGGGGCGATGGAAGTGTTGCAACTGAAGGCGCTTATACAGGCAGCCCCGATGACAATATCGTTGTTGAGCAGGTCTATGGTGTAACCACTTTTGCCAACGGCATCAACCTAAGAGTGGGTTTGATGCCGGCAGGCGCATGGGGAACTGATTTTGCCTCCACCGGCACCGAAGCCTATAGAATTTTCGCCACCGTGCCCACACAAATCGGCGCCGTGATTGGTATCCTTGAAAGAGCCAACAATACCACCAATGAGCAGGGAAGCCCCCTCGTCGGCGAAGATGAAGATGATGATATCTATCACCTGGCCATGATCACCAAAATTGGTGATGTCAATGTAAAACCGATTATTTCTTATATTGATGCCGCTTCTGAGACTGCCGTTGCTGATTGGTCAGCCATTATTGCTCAGCTTTCTCTTGACGGAAAAATGGGTGCCTGGGGTTATGAAGCAGATTTCGTTTATAGAGATTATGAAAGAAACGGCACTCTTGTTGATTTTGATGTCTGGGGTGCCTATGGTAATCTTTGGTACCAGATGCAGGCCCTTAAACTCGGCGGTTTCCTTTCTTATGGATCATGGGATGAAGATGCCCAGGCCTCCTTTGATACAGGCGATGACTACTATCCCGGAAATCTCCTGATCATTGGTGACGACTTCCTGGGTGACGGCGTTGCCGGCAGCCTGGGTGCTGATGGCGTTGCACAGACTGGGGACATGGGCATGGGCGCAGGCACACTGTTTGGTATCTATGGATCCTATGCAGTCTCCGATAAACTTTCCCTGAGTGCAGTAGCAGCTTATGCATGGATCGATAGAGATCGGGCCACTGTCGGTTCAACATGGGAAAAATGGGATGATGCAGAAATCCTTGAAATCAGCGGTGGATTTGCTTACAAGATCACACCGAGCCTGACCTATGACGGCGGTATTGGTATGGCAGACGTTGAATTCGGTAACAACACTGTTGACCCTGACACTATCTTTGAAGCCTTCCATAGACTTTCTTTCAAATTCTAAGACAGTATGATTCAGTAACGTCTTAGTTATTGTTTTACAATGAGCCCCGCCCGGATCACCCCGGACGGGGCTCATGCTTTTGGGTCAAAGTCTTTTCAAAAGCAGCCCGGTTTGACCAGATGGTTCACTTTTCAATCTTCCGTACCGGTATTTTAATCAAATCCCCCAACGTGGAGGATATTACACCGGAATAATTCCAAGAAAGGCAAGATTAAATCCACTAAAACAGTTCCCGAATTGATCAAATTTATTGAGAATTAATCCAGACCAGTTGTGTTTGATTTTTTAATAAAAGAGATCCGTGCTAGAATTTTATTCGTAAATAGTCTCGTTTTCGATTTTATATATTAAGCGGTGTTCTTTGTTGACCCGTCTTGACCAGCAACCGGACAATTGAAATTTTAACCTTTCGGGCTTGCCGAGGCCACTTTCAGGATCACGTAAAATGTCATGCAAAAGGTGTTTGATTCTTTTTGCCAGACGTTTATCTTTGTTTTGGAACCATAGTAAAAAGAATTTTCATAGATCCTCTATGGAGAACTCTATAAATTTGCCGATTTCAGCTTCCTGTAAAGATTTCTCAAGGTGTGCGCGATTGGCAGGTGAACTTAACAGATAAGCTGTCTCCTCCATGGCCTGAAAATCATCAAGAGAAATAAGCACCCCCTGTTCTTCATTCTGGTTGCTGACAATAATTGTTGGTTCTGCATTGTTGCAAACGTTCCGGATAAGTGCGCGCAAATTTTTTCTGGCGTTACTGTATGTTATTGCCTCCTGTTTATGTCCAGTTAAAATTATAAATATTCCCAGAACCGCCAGAGGGAGGATTTTTTCTCCCGCTCTCCTGCAGGCATCTCCGGCATAAGCCGTTCTGGATTCTGCCGTTTCCATTGTTCTGCCTTTTCCTGTTCCTGCCGGACGAGGTCATTGTAAATAACGGTCTCCCGATCAAAGACTTTTTTATTGATTTTCGCTGAAATGGCGCTCATCTTAGGGATCAGGTCATTGATGGCTGTGGATTGTTCGGAAAAGGCCATCCACTGTTTGTTCCGGATATCATAAATCCGGGTATCAATGCTGAAGGCATTGGCAAAATGGGTGATGCTGCCCGTAACAATATAATCCGAGCCCAAGGATTTGGCCAGGGCTTCAATCTTGCGGTCGGAATTTTGATCTTTAATCTGGTTGAATTGGGTGTCCGTCTTTTTTTGCTCGATGACGGATACCTTGTCTTTCCACACCAACCGGGAATGGAGCATCTGGACGATGCCGTCTTGGACATAGGACAGGTCTTCGGGAGCGATGATCTCAAAGGGAAGGACGGCAACGGTTTTGATTTCTTTGGCCAGGGAAACTGTAGAAAAAGACAAACACAATAGGCCAAGGAAAATGTAAAAAAGGCGGGTTGATTTGGGGCTTGATTTTTTTTTCAAAAGAAAACTCCGTTAAAATTTTTGGTTTAAAATTTGTTTGACAGCGGCAGGATCGGCCTTGCCCTTTGTTTTTTTCATGACTTGGCCCATGAAAAAACTGAACAGCTTTGTTTTGCCGTCTCTGTATGCGGCTGTTTCTTCAGGATTTTCGTTGATCACGGCCATGATGGCGGATTCAAGTTCAGAGGTATCGGACACCTGTTCCAGTCCTTTTTCCTGAACAATGAGGGCCGGGTCCTTCGAGGTTTCCACCATGATGTCAAAAACGGTCTTGGCTGCCGAGGCATTGATTTTCCGGGTTTCCACCAGAACCAGCAATTTACCGACCGCTTGGGCCGGGACAGGGGACTCTGTGATGGATATGCCCTTGGCATTGAGCATGGCCAGAACCGTGGTCAGGACCCAGTTGGCCGCCTGTTTTTTGTTCTGGAGAGGGGCTGCTGCCTGTTCGAAAAAATCAGCCAGGGCAATGGACGAGGTTAAGACTCCGGCATCGGTATCGGAAAGGGCATATTGTTTTACAAAACGGGAAAATTTTTCATCGGGCAGTTCCGGCAGCTCTTTTTCAACGGCTTTGATCCAGGCGTCATCCACGATGAGGGGCGTAAGGTCGGGGTCTGGAAAATATCGGTAGTCATGGGCCTCTTCTTTGCCCCGCATGGCAACGGTTTTGTTTTTGTCCGGGTCCCAGAGCCGGGTTTCCTGGGCAACGGATTTGCCTTCGTTCAGGACATAGGTCTGGCGTTGGATTTCATGGGCAATGGCTTTTTCAACATGCTTAAAGGAGTTCAAATTCTTAAGTTCAGTGCGGGTGCCGAATTCGGTTTGGCCCATGGCTCTGAGGGAGACGTTGGCATCACACCGGAAACTGCCTTCTTCCATATTGCCGTCACAGACATCAATATATTTTAAAATACTGTGGAGCTTTCTCAAATAGGCCCCGGCTTCTTCCGCCGACCGGATATCCGGGTCGCTCACGATTTCAATGAGGGGGACCCCGGTTCGGTTGAGATCCACCAGGGTTCTGGATCGGGCCGGGTCATGGATGAGCTTTCCGGCATCCTCTTCCATGTGGATCCGGGTAATGCCGATTTTTTTCAAACCTACAGCATTTGTTTCAATTTCAAGGAATCCGTGCTCAGCAATGGGGGCGGCATACTGGGAAATCTGATATCCCTTGGGCAGGTCCGGGTAAAAATAATTTTTCCGGTCAAACCGGCTTTCCCGGTTAATGCGGCAATGGGTGGCAAGGGCGGCCCGGATGGCAAAACTGACGGCCAACTGGTTCAGGACCGGGAGCACTCCGGGCATACCGGTGCAGATGGGGCAGGTATTGGCATTGGGGGATTTTCCAAATTCAGTGGAGCAAGAGCAGAAAATTTTGGTTTTTGTTTTGAGTTGTGCGTGGACTTCAAGGCCTATGACTGGTTCAAACTGCATGTGAAATTTTTATCCCTAATTTTTATCCCTAATGGTTATCCAGCTTATTTTATTAATTATAGCCCCTTTATATAGCCTTGATAAATTCAATAATCAATATAATTTTTATTGCATATTAAGGGCTTAAGCTATAAAAATGATGGCGGCTGTTAAAGCCGTTGGCTGAAGTAGAAAAAGGATCCAGGAAATATGAAATTTTTTTTATGTGTCATGGGGATGGTGATGATAATAGAAGGCCTGCCCTATTTTGCATTTCCTTCGAAAATGAAGGAATGGGTCTTGATGATGACCGGAATCGATGATGCAAGCTTAAGGAAATTCGGTCTTATTATCATGACCGCAGGACTGCTCATTGTGTATCTGGCCATGAAAGGCAGTTGATGTTTCATTTATCCGATTATACCTATGACCTGCCCGCTGAAAAGATTGCCCAGATGCCCTGCAAGAGCAGAAGTGAATCAAGGCTCCTGTATATTCAAAGAGATTCCGGAATCCTGACCCATCACCGGTTTAAAGATATTTCAGATCTGCTGCGCAAGGATGATCTCCTGGTCATCAACAATACCCGGGTGATCCCGGCAAGGCTGATGGGACAGAAGGCCTCGGGCGGGAAAATCGAAATTCTCATCATTGATTATGCAGCAGGCATGAGCCATCTTGAACAAACCGGATTTTTCCAATGCGATTGCCTTTTAAAGGCCTCCCGTAAACCTAAAAAAGGGGCCCGGATTTTGTTTGCGGAAGGCGTGGAAGCAGAGGTGGTTGAAGATAAGGAGAGCATGTCCGTGGTCCGGTTTTTTTGCCCCAGGGGGTTTCCTTATTTTTTACAGAGCTGCGGTGAAATTCCCCTGCCGCCCTATATTAAAAGAGAGGATAAAGCCTTGGCGGTTATGGACAAGACAAGCTACCAGACCGTGTATGCCGCCGAAGAAGGGGCCGTGGCGGCGCCCACGGCAGGGCTTCATTTTACCGAGGAACTGATGGCAAGGCTCAAGGAGCAGGGCATTGAGTTTGTCCCCCTGACCCTTCATGTGGGCTACGGCACCTTTGTTCCGGTCAAGACCCAAGACATCCGGGATCATCAGATCCATTCCGAATATTTTTCCGTATCACAGGAAGCAGCCCATCGAATTAATGCAGCCCGGCAGGACCGCCGCCGGATTGTGGCCGTGGGTACCACCAGCGTTCGGGTCCTTGAATTTATTTCCGATGACCAGGGAAGGGTCAGGGCCGGAAGCGGCATGTGCAATCTTTTTATTTATCCGGGGTACCGGTTTAAATGCACGGATGCCCTGATCACCAATTTTCATCTGCCGGAATCAAGCCTTTTGATGCTGGTATCGGCCTTTTATGACCGGAAAAAGATCCTGGCCGCCTATGAAGAGGCCGTTCAAAAGGATTACCGGTTTTTCAGTTACGGGGATGCCATGTTCATCGAGTGATAAAACTATGCTGACATTTGAACTTAAAAAAGAATCCACTGAACATAAGGGCGATGAAACCTGCCGGGCCAGGCTCGGCAACATTCTTACGGACCACGGAATCATCGAAACCCCGATTTTCATGCCCGTGGGAACTGTGGGGTCGGTAAAGGCCCTGAGCGTGGAAGACCTGGACCACTGCAAGGCAAAAATCATTCTGGGCAATACCTATCATCTTTATCTGAGGCCCGGCATGGACGTTATTGAGCATATGCAGGGCCTCCATGAGTTTATCCGGTGGAATAAACCCATATTGACCGATTCCGGCGGATACCAGTTTTTTTCCCTGGCCAGGCTGGCCAAATTTTCCGATGAAGGGGTGACGTTCCAGTCCCATATTGACGGGTCCCGCCATGTGTTTTCCCCGGAAAAGGCCGTAGACATCCAATTGACCCTGGGATCGGACATCATGATGTCTCTGGATTGGTGCATCGGCTACCCGGCCAGTGAAAAAGAGGTCATGGAGGCCCTGAATAAAACCACCCGGTGGGCCAAACGGGGGTTTGACCACTGGCAGGCAAGGGACGGCGTCAATAACCTGTTCGGTATTATCCAGGGCGGCATGTTCCCGGCCCTTCGATCCCTTTCCGCGGAACAGATCACCCGGATTGATTTTCCCGGCTTTGCTATTGGCGGGCTCAGCGTGGGGGAGCCCAAAAACCTCATGTATGAGATGGCGGATCATACCCTGCCGCTTTTGCCCCGCCGTAAACCCCGGTATATCATGGGCGTGGGCACGCCCGAGGACCTGGTGGAGCTGACCCGCATGGGCTGTGATATGTTCGACTGTGTCATGCCCACCCGGAATGCAAGGAACGGGCAACTGTTTACCTCTCAAGGAACCCTGAACATTGCCAATGCAAAATACAGGCTTGACAAGGCCCCCCTGGATGCCGAATGTGATTGTTATACGTGCCGGAATTATTCACGGAGCTATCTGAGGCATCTGTATAAGGCAAGGGAGATCCTCTCATACCGGTTGAATACGATTCATAATGTGTATTATTACCTGGACCTTATGGAAAAAATGAGGGCCGCCATAGGCGAAGACCGGTTTTTTGAGTTCAGACAGGCCTTTTATAAGAAAAGACAAAACGATCCCCCGGAGGGGGCCTAGAATAAGGAAGATCAGATATCATGCATGAAATGGGGATAGCCGAACAATTGGTGAAGATCGCTCTGGATGCCATTCCTAAGGATATTAAAAATCCCAGGGTGGAGACGGTCCATCTTAAAATCGGAAAGCTGGCTTCCGTGGTGGAGCACAGCCTGACCTTCTGTTTTGAAATCATCACCAAGGACACCCCCCTTGAAAAGGCCCGGCTTGAAATCGATTCCGTGCCGGTGAAGGTTCACTGTAAATCCTGTGATCAGTCCTGGGAAGTGACGGGTCCGGTGTTCCAATGCCCCTTTTGCAAGGACGGGGACGTTGAAATGATCAGCGGCCGGGAGATTGAGATTATTTCCCTTGAGCTGGAAGATGCCCCTTAAATCGATAACCCCTTAGCAGAACGGAAAAGCGCCATGGAAATCAAGATTCAAAAAAAAGTGCTGGAAGTCAATGAAAC
>CAZAHK010000005.1:0-15294 GCA_964484555.1 uncultured Desulfobacula sp. | reverse complement strand
GACTGCCATCTTTCCGCCTCGCTTGTCCTGGATTCGGCCCAAAAGCTGGGCTGCGAAGACCTGGATCTGCTGATTGTCGAAAATATCGGGAACCTGGTCTGTCCGGCCGAATTCGACATTGGTGAAGATGCCAGGGCCGTTGTTTTGAGTGTTACCGAAGGCGAGGACAAACCCCTGAAATATCCTTTGATGTTCCGGGTGGCGGACGTGGCCATCTTGAACAAGATTGATCTTCTGCCCTATCTGGATGTGGATAGGGATCTGGCTGTGGGCAATATGCAAAAAGTGCATCCCCGGATGCCGGTGTTTGAAATGTCGGCCAAAACCGAAGAGGGCTATGAGCCCTGGCTCGACTGGCTGAAACTCAAAGTGTTTGAAAAAACGGGAAAGGGGCTGTAAAAATAAAGGGGGGAATCATGGAAACGAAAAAATCGGCCTTTAGCGGGACCTGGTATCCGGCAACGGCCCGTGAATGTGAAGCGTCCATAGAAAAATTCTTACAGGAAAAACAAGGCCCCCTGACGGGTTCTTTTGTCGGCGGCATTGTTCCCCATGCCGGCTGGTATTTTTCAGGGTCCATTGCCTGCCGGGTCATTGCCTCTCTTCAATCCGATGAACGAATAGATACCATTATCCTGTTCGGCGCCCATATGCATCGTCAGTCCGAGCCCTTTATCCTGGGTCACGGCGCCGTTGAAACCCCCTTTGGAGACATTGAGGTGGATACGGAACTGGTGGATAGAATCTGCGCCGGCATCAGCATCCGAAAAAGACCCCCATCCAAATTCCCGGATGAGAACACCCTTGAACTCCAGAATCCCTTTATCCGGTATTTTTTCCCCAAGGCTAAGATAGTGATCATGGGGGTCGCCCCCTCCTTTTTTGCCACTGTCATCGGGGCCACGGCCGTGGCCGAAGCCGGTCAATTGTCAAGGAAGATCAGGGTCATCGGCTCCACGGACATGACCCATTACGGGCCGGATTTCGGGCTTACCAGTGCAGGGTCCGGTGAAAAGGCCGTGGACTGGGTGACCCATACAAACGACCGAACGGCCATCGAGGCCATGAAGAGAATGGCGGAAGAAGAGATTATCCACGAGGGCCTCACCCATCAGAATATGTGCTGCCCCGGTGCGGCTGCAGCCACGGTGGCGGCCGTAAAAAAAATGGGCGCAGTCCGGGCACTTGAGCTGGACTACGCCACCAGTTTTGAAAAATCAGCGGCCCCGAGTTTTGTCGGGTATGCGGGGATCCTCTACGCTTTGTCCTGAATAAACCGGACAGCCCTTTTTATTCTGGCCAGGGTTTTTTCTTTGCCCAGAGCCAGGAGCATTTCAAAGATGCCGGGGCTGACCGTTGTCCCGGTGACGGCCACCCTCAGGGGCTGGGCAATTTTGCCGAATTTAAGCCCGGTTTCCTCCAGGATGATTGTGAATTCGGCTTCAAGGGCTTCCAGGGTATAAGGCGCCAGGGCCTCTATCCGCTCTGCGGATAATTCAAGAACAGATAGAATATCCGGGGTTAAAAATTTATCGGCTGCAGCCTGATCCCACTCCACCTCATCCTTATAATAAAACGCCGCCCCCCGGGCCATCTCCACCAGGGTTTTGCTCCGGGGTTGAAGGGTTTGGACCACGCCCTGGGTAAAGGCATTGTTTTCGGCGTCTATGCCCAGCTCTTTTAAGTGGAAAACCAGGGGACCGGCCAGTTCTTCCGGGGTTTTTTTCTGGATATGCTTGGCATTCAAGGCCATGAGTTTGTCCGTATCAAACATGGAAGCAGACCGGCCCAGGTGTTCCAGGTCAAATGTCTGGATGAGTTCATCCCTTTCAAAAAACTCCTGATCCCCGTGGGACCATCCCAGCCTCACCAGGTAATTGATCATGGCATCGGGCAAAAATCCCATTTTTTGATATTCTCCGACGGACATGGCTCCATGCCGTTTGCTGAGCCGGGCCTTGTCGGAACCCAGAACCATGGGGACATGGCCGAAAACCGGCATGTCCGCTCCCAGGGCTGCATAGATGAGCATCTGCTTGGGCGTGTTGATGAGATGGTCGTCCCCCCGGATAATGGTATTGATGCCCATGGTGATATCATCAATGACCACGGCCAGGTTGTACATGGCAGACCCGTCGCCCCGCCGGATAATGAAATCATCGATCTCGGAATTCTGAAAAGCGGTATTGCCTTTGACGATATCTTCAACAACCGTCACGCCTGTGTCCGGGGTTTTCAGGCGGACCACGGTATGGTGCCCTTTTTGCAGATTCAGGTGCCTGCATTTTCCGTTGTACATGGGTTTTTGACCTTTGGCCTTGGCCTCTTCCCGCATGCGGTCCACCTCTTCCGGGGTGCAGGCGCAATGATAGGCATGGCCGGATTCAACCAGCTTTTCGATATATTCATTATAAATGGAATATCTTTGGGTTTGAAAATAGGGGCCTTCATCCCAGTCAATGCCGAGCCATTCCAGTGATTCCAGGATGGCATCCACGGATTCACTGGTGGATCTGGCCGCATCAGTGTCTTCGATTCTCAGGACAAACCGGCCTTTTGTTTTTCGGGCATAGAGCCAGTTAAAAAGGGCGGTTCTGGCTCCGCCGATATGAAGATAGCCCGTCGGGGACGGGGGAAAACGGGTCACAATAGGTTTGATCGGGGGATTCATGGGGTCTCCGTAAAAAAAATAAATAGGGCGTAAAATCGAGCCCTTAAGTACCATAAAACTTTCATTAGGGCAATAAGGTTTAATTTCTTGACTCTTTTTTGAAATTAGGGTAAATAAATGTGTTTTATTCCATTGGTACCATATGGTGGATAGTCAATAAAATAATATAGTTAGGAGAAATCAATGCCAGTACCCAAGCAGCGGAGCTCTAAAGCAAGAGGCAGAAAGAGACGGACACACTACAAAATCAGCGCACCCACAGTCGGTGTATGCCCTGAATGTCAGGAACCCAAACTTCCCCACGCGGCCTGTCCTGAATGCGGGGCTTACAATGGAAGAAATGTGAAACCCCCGGTAGTGAGTGAAGAATAAACAAAGGAGTCAGTCTGCATTATGACGGTTGAAACGAAAGTAAAGAAAGTGATTGCAGAAAAAATCCCGGGCCTGGATATAGATGATATTCTTCCTGAAGCATCCCTGATCGAAGATCTGGGTGCGGATTCCCTGACCATTGTGGAACTCATCATGTCCATGGAGGAAATTTTTGATATTGAAATTGATGATGAGGATGCTGAAAAGCTGATCACCGTCCAGGATGCCATAGATTTTATCAAGGCAAAATTCTAGGAAGGGATATGGATAAAACTCAGCCCATTATCATCGGCAGCGACCATGCCGCCTTTGAATTAAAGGAAAAAATCAAGGCTTATCTTCTGGTCAAGGGCTATTCGGTGGAAGATGCCGGAACCGACAGCTCCGCCTCGGTGAATTATGTGGATTACGGCCGGAAAGTGGCCGGTGCCGTCTCCCGGGGTGAGTTTTCCCGGGGAATCCTGCTCTGCGGCACAGGGCTGGGCATGTCCATGGTGGCCAACCGGTTCCGCAATGTCCGGGCGGCGCTCTGTTCCGACCTTTTTTCCGCAAAAATGAGCCGAATTCACAATGATGCCAATATTCTGGTTCTGGGCGGACGGATCCTGGGGGATATTCTGGCCTTTGAACTGGTCCGGACCTGGCTCGACACCGGATTTGAGGGGGGCCGCCACCTGGAACGGATTCAAAGTATGGATGCACCCTGATGGGCGCATCCTAATGGGCGCATCACAGGCGAGACCGGCCCGGCATAAACCGGGATGCGGTTTTTTAAGGAGATACGGAAGGAATCATATATGGGGTATATAGAAAAGACGGATTCTCAGATTGCAAGCTGTATCGAACAGGAGGCTCTTCGCCAGGAATATGAGCTGAACCTGATCGCTTCTGAAAATACCGCCGGCCTGGCCGTGATGGAAGCCCAGGGGTCCATCCTGACCAATAAATATGCAGAAGGATATCCTGCCCGGAGATATTATGGGGGATGTGAATTTGTGGACCAGGTGGAAGATCTGGCCATAGAGCGGGCCAAGCGGCTTTTTTCCGTCGAATATGCCAATGTCCAGCCCCATTCCGGCTCCGGAGCCAATATGGCCGTGTATTTTGCCCTGCTGAATCCTGGAGATAAAGTCCTGGCCATGGACCTTTCCCATGGGGGGCATCTCACCCATGGGGCAGCCGTGAGTTTTTCCGGCAGGCTTTTTCAATTCTCCCATTACGGGTTGTCTGCCGAAACCGAGAGGATAGACTTAAACCAGGTGGAGAGCCTTGCCAAGCAACATCGGCCAAAATTGATTGTGGCTGGGGCCAGCGCCTATCCGAGAATCATCGACTTTAATGGCTTTTCCACGATTGCAAAATCCGTGGGCGCCCTTTTCATGGTGGACATGGCCCATATCGCCGGGCTGGTGGCGGCCGGGGTTCATCCCAGCCCCGTCGGCTTTGCCGATGTGATCACCTCCACCACCCATAAAACCCTGAGGGGTCCCCGGGGCGGGTTGATCCTGTCTTCGGAAGAATTTGCAAAAAAAATCGCCGCCCAGATTTTCCCGGGTATCCAGGGAGGCCCTTTGATGCATGTGATCGCAGCCAAGGCCGTGGCCTTGAAGGAGGCCATGGGCGAACCCTTTAAACAGTACCAGCGCCAGGTGATCAAAAATACCGCGGTCCTTGCAGCCGTGATCATGGAAAGAGGGTATCGCCTGGTTTCCGGTGGAACAGACAACCATATGGTGCTGGTGGATTTTTCCGGAAAAGAGATTTCAGGCAAGGCTGCAGAAGAACGACTTGGAAAGGCCGGGATCACGGTGAATAAAAATTCGGTTCCCAATGAAAAACGCAGCCCCTTTATCACCAGTGGCATCCGCATCGGAATGCCCCTGGTGACCTCCAGGGGGATGAAGGAGGATGCGGCCCGTGAAATCGGAACCCTGATCTGCGATGTCCTGGATGACGCCGACCGGACCGAAGCCGTGAAAACAAAGGTCAGGGCATTATGCACACAGTATCCTTTATATCAAGAGAAACAGGCATGAAGGAATTATTCCCCGACCCGTCCGGACCATCCGGGGACAGACCGTCCTGGCATGAATATTTCATGGGAATCTGCGATCTTGTTTCCAGCCGGTCCACCTGTCTTCGGAGAAAGGTCGGGGCGGTTCTGGTCAAGGAAAAACGGATCCTGTGTTCGGGCTATAACGGGGCTCCGGCCAATGTTCCCCATTGCCGGGAAACCGGGTGCCTGAGAGAAAAACTCAAGGTGCCGTCCGGGGAAAAGCATGAGCTGTGCCGGGGGGTCCATGCGGAACAGAATGCCATTATCCAGGCGGCTTTCCACGGCATCGCCGTAAATGGCTCCGTTCTTTACTGCACCAACCAGCCCTGCTCCATCTGTGCCAAAATGATCATCAATGCCGGTATCCTGGCCGTGTATTACAGGGACGGATACGAGGATACACTGACCCTGGATATGTTTGACAAGGCCAAGGTAAACCTTGTCCGGCTGAGCACCTGAAAAAAGAGATAAAAATGAAATGCCCATTTTGCGGAAATAGAGATACAAAAGTTATTGATTCGCGTCCGGGCAAGATTGAATTTGAAATCCGGAGGCGAAGGGAATGCCTCCAGTGCATCCGCCGGTTTACCACCTACGAACGGCTTGAACAGCTCCCGGTCATGATCGTGAAAAAAGACGGCCGCAGGGAAGAATTCAACCGGGAAAAAATCCTTAGCGGCATCATGAAGGCCTGTGAAAAAAGAGCCATCAGCATGGATCAGATTGAGGCCCTGGTGGATGAAATTGAACTGGGATTAAGAGAAGGCAATGACCGGGAAATTCCGTCCAAGGTGGTGGGGGAGAAAATAATCGAGGCCCTGAAAAAAATCGACGATGTGGCCTATGTCCGGTTTGCATCGGTTTACCGGGAATTTAAGGATGTGGCGGATTTCATAGAAGAGCTGAAGGGCCTGCTTCCCAAAGACTGCCTGCCTGCAGAGTTTGACAAAGCCCCGGACAAGACCCATGACTGATCCTGAATACATGCAGAAAGCCTTGTCCCTTGCCAAAAAGGCCAAAGGCTTCACCTCTCCCAATCCCTGCGTGGGCGCTGTGGTGGTCAAAGACGGCGCCGTTGTCGGACAAGGGTATCACCGACGGTTCGGGGGCTCCCATGCCGAAGTGGAGGCCCTGGATCATGCCGGACCCAATGCGGCAGGCGCAACCCTCTATGTGACCCTTGAACCCTGCCACCATTTTGGAAAAACTCCTCCCTGCACCTATAAAATCATGGGTTCAAACATTAAAAAAGTCGTGGTGGGCTGCAAAGATCCCAACCCCTTTGTGGGTGGCGGCGGCATCCGATTTCTTGAAGAAAACGGCATTGAAGTGGTTTCCGGTGTTCTGGAAGAAGAGGCTGAAACTCTGATTGAAGATTTTATCTGGTATGTTAGAAACGATAAAAAGCCCTTTGTCATCCTGAAAACCGCTTCTACCCTGGACGGCAGAACGGCAACCGCCACGGGCGATTCCAAATGGATCACGGGCAGTGCATCCAGAGCCTTTGCCCACCAGATCCGCCATGAAACAGATGCCATTCTCATCGGGTCCGGAACCCTGCATGCCGACAATCCCTCTCTGACGGCCAGAATCGAAGGGGTTGAAACCCGGGACCCGGCCAGAATTATCCTGGACACCCATTTGACCATCAAAGAAAACGCCCAGGTCCTGACTCAGGCATCCAAGGCCAAAACCATCATTGTCACCCATGCCGGGGCTCCGGCGGAAAAAAGAGCCCTTCTTGAAAGACAGGGGGTTCAGGTGCTGGATGTGGGGTTGAAAGACAATAGGCTTGATTTAAACGAACTCATGATTAAATTAGGCGGGATGCGGTTTCTAAGTGTTCTGATTGAAGGCGGCGGCACCGTGGCCGGAGAAGCCCTGAGGGCCGGGATTGTGAATAAGCTCTTGCTGTTCATGGCGCCCCGGATCATGGGGGGAAGCGATGGAAAACCCCTGTTTGAGGGCAGGGGGCCTGAACGGATAAAGGACGCCCTTGAATTGAAAAAAATGAGCCTTACCCGGTTTGAAAAGGATATCCTGGTGAGCGGATATTTGAAATAAGGAGAAAGTCATAACCGACATATGTTTACAGGAATCATTGAAAGTTTTGGAACCATAAAGCGCATCGAATCCAAAGGCGAGGGCAAGGTCCTCTCCATCGGGTGCGACCTGGATCTGTCCGCAACAAAGATCGGGGATTCCATTGCCGTCAACGGGGCCTGCCTCACGGCCGTCAGTGTGGAAAAACAGGGTTTCAAGGTGGATATGGCGCCTGAAACCGTTGAGCGAACCACCTTTAAACACCTCACTGTGGGGGCCAGGGTGAACATCGAACGGGCTTTGAAACTCGCCGACCGGATTGACGGTCATCTGGTGTCGGGACATATTGACGGCACCGGAACCATCTCTTCACTGGTCAGAAAGAGCAATGCCCTGATTCTCAGGATTGATGTCCCGCCAAAGCTTGCCGAGGATCTCATCGAAAAAGGCTCCGTGGCCATCGAAGGGATCAGTCTGACCATCAACCACTGTACGGATAAGGATTTTGAAGTGAGTATCATTCCCCATACCGCCGATATCACCACCATCGGCCAAAAAAAGGTGGGGGATGAAGTGAATATTGAAACCGATATGATCGGAAAATACATCAAAAAAATAATATTACAAAAAAGTTCCTCTAAGAACGATGCCTTGCATGAAGACAAAAAGGGTATCAGCATGGACCTTCTCGCAAGGAACGGGTTTTTATAAGCCAAAGGATTAAATATGCCTCATTTGACAATAGAACAGGCCATTGAAGAAATAAAAAAAGGGAAAATGGTCATCCTGGTGGATGATGAAGACAGGGAAAATGAAGGCGACCTGACCATGGCGGCGGAAGCCGTTACCCCGGACGCCATTAATTTTATGGCCCGGTACGGCCGGGGGCTCATCTGCCTTTCCCTGGATTCCAGCATCGCAGACCGGCTGGAGCTGCCCATGATGGTGAGAAACAATACCTCCCAGTACGGCACCGGATTTACAGTATCCATCGAGGCCAAAAGAGGGGTTACCACGGGAATTTCCGCAGCAGACCGGGCCACCACCATTTTAACGGCCATTGCCGATGAAACAAAACCCGATGATATTGCAAAACCGGGCCATGTTTTTCCATTAAGGGCCAGGGATGGCGGGGTCATGGTCAGGATCGGTCAGACGGAAGGGTCCGTGGATCTGGCCCGGCTTGCCGGCTGTAAGCCCGCCGGGGTGATCTGTGAAATCATGGATGACGACGGCACCATGGCGAGGATGCCCTCCCTTGAAAAATTTGCCAGGCTGCACGGCATCGGCATCTGCACCGTGGCCGACCTGGTGAAATACCGGCTGCAAACGGAAAATTTTGTCAAAATTGCGGCCCAGACCGTCATCCCCACCAGGGTGGGCGGCGAATTTAAAATCATTGCCTTTGAAAACGATATTGATCACCTGACCCATATTGCCCTGGTCAAAGGGGAGATTGATCCTGAAAAGGCCATACTTGTGCGGGTTCATTCGGAATGCATGACCGGGGATATTTTTTCTTCCCTCCGGTGTGACTGCCAGGATCAGCTTCATAAGGCCATGGCCATGATGGATGAGGAAGGCTCCGGCGTTCTTTTATACCTTCGGCAGGAAGGCCGCGGCATCGGTTTGGTGAACAAGCTGAAAGCCTATGAATATCAGCGCCAGGGAATGGATACGGTGGAAGCCAATGAAAAACTCGGGTTCAAGGCGGACATGAGGGATTATGGAGTGGGGGCCCAGATATTGGTGGCTCTGGGCGTCAGGCAAATGCGGCTCATGACCAATAATCCCAAAAAAATGATCGGTCTTGAAGGATATGGATTAAGCGTGGTGGAGCAGGTTCCCATTCAGGTGGAAGCCAATTGCTATAACAAAGGGTATCTGCAATGTAAACAGGCCAAGATGGGGCATCTGCTCCATATGTAGGGCTTAAAGATAAATGACAGATAAGGATATATAAAATGCCCAAGATTATTGAAGCAGGATTACAGGCCAAGGGAAAGAAATTCGGCATTATTGCCTCACGGTTTAATGATTTTATCACGGCCAGGCTCATTGACGGGGCACTGGATGGCCTCATCCGGAGCGGGGCCGAGGACAAGGATATCACGTTGTTAAAAGTTCCCGGCGCCTTTGAGATCCCCTTGGCGGCCCAGAAGATGGCCAAACTGGGGAAGTTCGATGCCCTGATCTGCCTGGGGGCCGTTATCCGGGGAGCCACCACCCATTATGACTATGTCTGTTCCGAAGTGTCCAAAGGCATTGCTTCCGTCAGCCTGGAGTCCGGCATCCCCGTCATGTTCGGTATACTGACCACGGAAACCATTGAGCAGGCCATTGAGAGAGCCGGAACAAAGGCCGGCAACAAGGGCTTTGACGTGGCCCTGGGGGCTGTGGAAATGGCAAACCTTTCCGACAGTCTGAAAAAGGCGGAATAAACGTATGGGAGATCGCCGGCAGGCAAGGGAGCTGGCCCTCCAGGCGCTTTTTTTCCTGGATGTGGATAAATCCGGTCCCGAGGAAAACCTTGCAGCCTTTTGTATCAACAATGAAGATCTGCTGACGGAAAACGTCCAGCCTTTTTTCATGGACCTGGTCAACGGGGTTCTGGAAAACAGAACCGAGATTGATGCATTGTTGAACCAATATTCAAAAAACTGGAGACTGTCCCGGATGCCTGTGGTGGATCGGAATATCATGCGGATCGCCACCTTTGAATTTTTAAAGCGGCCGGATATTCCTTCCAGCGTAACGATCAACGAAGCCGTTGAAATTGGAAAAAAATACGGTACAAAAGATTCCGGTTCTTTTATCAACGGGGTTCTGGACCGTATCCGGTCCCTTGAAGGGATTGAATAGCCATTTAATTATCCGGAGGATATTGTGATTATAAAAAAACTTGAAGTCGGCCCCATTATGGCCAATTGTTTTATACTGGGCTGTGAATCGACAAAAGAAGCCGTGGTGATTGATCCGGGCGATGATGCCGACCGGATTCTCATGGAACTTGCCAAGTCCGGTCTGAAGGTCAAATACCTGATCAATACCCATGGCCATTTTGACCATGTGGGCGCCAACAAACGGATGAAGGAAGTGACCGGGGCAGAGCTGGCCATCCATCCCGATGATGAGCCCATGCTCAAAGAACTTTCCCGGTCTGCCATGATGTTCGGCCTGTCTGCGGAGAATTCACCGCCAGCCGATATCCGCTTAAACCACGGGGATGAGATCAGCTTTGGGGAGATCACCTTGAAAATCATCCATACCCCCGGCCATTCAAAGGGGGGGATCTGCCTTTATACCAAAGGGTCTCTTTTTGCCGGGGACACCTTGTTCGCGGGTTCCATCGGCAGAACCGACCTGCCCGGCGGGGATTATGACACCCTGATTGCCGGCATCAAGGAAAAACTTCTGGTCCTTGATCCGGATACCGTTGTCTATACCGGGCATGGGCCTGAAACCACCATCGATAATGAAAAGAGAATGAATCCTTTTCTGAGATGAACAACCCAAAGATGGATGACTGGCTGAAACAGCTTCCCACCATCAAAGCGGTTCATCAGGAAATCCTTGCCCTGGACCGGCCCTTTGAAGATATAGCCGCATTTTTTGCCCATGATATCGGGACGGTCCTGTTGCTGTCCGGGGGGGATCTGGATTGTTCACAATATCATATCCTGGCCGTAAACCCCTGGCTTGAGATTCAAAGCCGGAAAGAAAAGGTTTCCGTCAGGTGCCTGGATAAAACCCTTGATCTTGAAACAGATCCTTTTTCTGCTGTCCAGGCGATTCTGAATCAATTCAGGCCGGCTTCAGGCCCTGATGAGATTCCGGTCTCCTCCGGTCTGTTCGGATATTTTTCCTATGATTTAAAGGACCGGATCGAAAATCTGCCGCGAACCGCCATGGAGACCGGTCTTCCTGATCTGATCCTGTATGCGCCTTCCCTTGTCCTGATCCGGGAAAAAGCAACGGGAAAGACAAGGCTTTGCATCCCTGTCCTTTCCCATCCTGAGGGCCCGAAAGAAGAGCAGGACAGGGTCCGGGAAATACGGGACTCTTTTTTGAAGACCATAAAAACCCAGGTTCCGAACGGAGCCTTTTCCATGGATGGTTCCGGATTCAAATCCAGCTTTACCAAAGCGGAATATATTTCTGCGGTTCAAAGCATCATTGGGTATCTGAAATCCGGGGATATTTACCAGGCCAACCTGTCCCAGCGCTTTGAAACCGGTTTTACCGGGGATGCCTATGCCCTGTTCCTGGATTTGTTCCACCGGAATCCCGCCCCGTTTTTTGCCTATATCCATGCCAAGGACCATACCATTGTGTCCACCTCTCCTGAACGATTCCTTTGGCAAACGGGCCGGAAGGTTGAAACCCGGCCCATCAAGGGAACCATTGCCAGGGGGAAGACGGAAAAAGAAGACCGGGAAAACGGGATGAGGCTCTGCGAGAGCATCAAGGATGATGCCGAGCTGACCATGATCGTGGATTTGATGCGAAACGACCTGTCCCGGGTTACCCGGCATGGGTCTGTGACGGTTAAAGAGCATAAGCGCCTGGAACCCTATGCCAATGTGTTTCACCTGGTCTCCATTGTCGAGGGAGAGCTTGAAGCGGACAAGACTTCAATGGATCTTCTCCGGGCCGCCTTTCCCGGGGGCTCCATCACCGGGTGCCCCAAGATCCGGTCCATGGAAATCATTGATGAGCTGGAGCCGGTAAGACGCCATGTGTATACGGGCTCCATCGGATATGTCGGCTTTCACGACACCATGGATCTTTCCATTGCCATCCGGACCGCCGTTATTTCAAGCAACCGGATTCATTTTTCCGTGGGAGGCGGGATTGTTTATGATTCAGATCCTGAAAAGGAATTTCAGGAAACCCTTGATAAGGGCAAGACCCTCATGGAATCCTTGACCGCTTTTTCCCAAAAGCCAAGGGTGCAAAAAGCCAAAGCCTGGGTAAATGGAAAACAGGTTGACGCAGACAAGGCCTCCATATCCCCTCTCAGCCTTGGATTCCAGTATGGGGCAGGGCTTTTTGAGACTCTCCGGGCCGACAAGGGGACCGTTTTTCGCATCAAGGATCATCTTTCCCGCCTGAACCGGTCCTGGGAAACGCTTTTTTCGGAACCTGCACCGGATATCACCTGGGAGGATGTCATCAGGCTCCTGATCAGGGAAAACCACCTCATGGACAAACAGGCGGCAATTAAGCTCATTCTGGCCAAAGACGGGCCGGAGAACCAGGGGAAACCCTTCCTGGCCGCCTTTGTGCGGGAATACCGGCACAGGCTGGAAGTCCTTGGAAAAACCGGGCTGGACCTTGTCACCTATCCCTTCCCCCGGCAATCCCCCCTGGCCGACCACAAGACCCTGAATTATCTTTATTATTATCAGGCCGGGCATTATGCAGGCCTGAATCAGGCCGATGAGGCCCTCATCCTGAATCCGGACGGCACTGTTTCAGAAACCCATACCGCTGCTGTTTTTGTCGTTGAAAAAAACACGGTGACGGTCCCCGAATCCCCGCATGTTTTGCCCAGCGTGACCCTGAACTCGGTCTTGACCCTGCTGTCGGATAAGGGGTATGATATCCAAAGAAAAAAGATGGACCGGGACGATTTATATTCCTCCCCCCATATTCTTCTGGTCAATGCCCTTATGGGGGTGGCAAAGGTCTTGAGCCTGGACGGAAAAAGGATAGAACAGGAAAAAGGAATCTGTTCCATGATCAATGGATATCTTTTCAGAACCTCTTGTTGAACCGACTGTTTTGGAGCAAACAATGAAAAAGAAGATGCTTTTGACGGCTGTACTGATTATGGTATGGGCCTTTCCATGCATGGGAATTACCCTGCAGAAAGTTGACATCATCGATCCTGTCTTTAAGTTTCAACCTGTGCCTGAAGGTATTTATATAGATCATGTCTTTATCGTAAAAAATACGGGCGACACGGTTTTAAGGATTGAAAAGGTCATGCCCCCCTGAGGCTGTGACAAACACTCCTTTGACAGTGAAATTCCCCCGGGCGGGGAAGGAAAAATCAGCGTGGGGTTTACAACCCGGGGATACGGCGGAAAGACCATGACCAAAACCATCCTGGTCAAAACCGATGATCCCGGCCGGAGAACCCTTAACCTGGTAGTGACAGGCCAGGTGGACCGGATTGCAGAGATCAGCCCGCCGTCGCTCTATCTCAACGGCAAGACCGGGGAGTCCTTGGAGGCGGTGGTGACCATAACCCCTTCTGAAAAATATGCATTTTCCGTTTTGGGGCTGGAAAAGCGGAACAAGAGCAGAATCGAGGCAACCCTGATTCAGCCGGAAAAGGACGGCAGGACCTGGCGGATCAACATCAAATGTCGGTCGGACAAGGCAGAGGATCTGTATGACGAATTGGTCCTGAAAACAGACAGCCTATACCTGCCGAGTTTTGGAATCAGGGTATCGGCCGTTTTCCTTGACACAAAAAAAAACAACTAACCCGGAAAGATAATTAACAGACCATGGATATTTTAAAAATTAAGGCGGTGGTGTTTGACTGCGACGGGGTCATGTTTGACACAGCCCTTGCAAACCGGAAATATTATGACGAGGTCCTGGCGGCCTTTGATAAGCCGGCGCTGAATGAAGAGCAGTTTGTCAACGTCCATATGATGACGGTAAAGGAAGCCATTGAATATCTTTTTCCTGAAACCAAGGACCTTTCCCGGGTGTATGAACGCTTGAGCCATATCGGCTACCATAAATTCATCGATTATATGGTCATGGAAGCAGGGCTTAAAGAACTGCTCACGGGGCTTCAAAACAATGGCTATATCCGGGGCATTGCCACCAACCGGACCAATACCATGGAAAAGGTGCTGGAGGACTTTGGTCTTGAAACCTATTTTGAAATTGTGGTCACTGCCGCAATCGTTAAACATCCCAAACCCGACCCCGAGCAATTATTTCTGATCATGGACAAATTCGGGCTGACCGCCCATGAAATCCTTTTTATCGGGGATTCCGAATATGACCGCCAGGCTGCCGTCGCTGCCGGGGTATGGTTTGCAGGGTTTAAAAATCCAGGGTTAAAGGCGGATGTCAATGTGGTGTCCATGGATGAAATTGCCGGGATTTTACAGATAAATTAATAAAAATCTTGACAAAATTCTCAATCATCATTAAATGTTACGAGATTTTATTGGTTAAAATGCGTGATAAATGTTGGAAAAACATTTATTAAAGGTGAAACATAAACAAGGAGAATAGTGAATATGTCTAAATTAGTAGCACCTCATGGTGGAAAAGGCCTCGTCATTTGCAAAATCGAAGGCGCCGCTCGCGAAGCAGAACTGAAAAAAGCAGCCGGTTTAAAGAAAATCGAGATTTCTTCCCAGGTCAAAGGCGACTTGATCATGCTCGGTATCGGTGGGTTCAGCCCGCTTAACGGTTTCATGACAAAGGCCGACTGGAAAGGCGTTTGTTCGGATTTCCTTCTGGCAGACGGCACCTTCTGGCCTGTACCGGTGATGCTGGATGCTTCCAAGGCCGAAGCAGATGCCATCAAGGTCGGTGATGAGATTGCCCTGGAAAGAAAGGGTGAAATTTTTGCCACCATGAAAATTACTGAAAAATTTGCAGTGACCGAAGACGAGAAAAAATGGGAATGTGAAAAAGTCTATAAAGGTCATGGCGAAGAATCCAAAGATGCTGTGTTCTTTGAAAAGGCCATGAAAGATCATCCGGGCGTCCAGATGGTTATGGCCAGAAAAGAATTCTGCCTTGCCGGTCCTGTAAAAGTCCTTTCCGAAGGTGAATTCCCCACAAAGTTCAAAGGCGTTTACCTGACCCCGGCTGAAACCCGCGCTGTCTTTGATCAAAGAGGCTGGGCCAATGTTGCAGCGCTTCAGCTCAGAAACCCCATGCATAGATCCCACGAGATTCTGGCCAAGATCGCCATTGATGTGTGTGACGGCGTTCTGATCCATTCTCTCATCGGTAACCTGAAACCCGGCGACATTCCGGCCGATGTTCGTATCGAATGTATTGATGCCCTGATCAAAGGGTATTTTGTCCCCGAAAATATTCTCAATGCCGGATATCCCCTTGACATGAGATATGCAGGTCCGAGAGAAGCCCTTCTTCATGCCAC
>CAZAHK010000004.1:33909-50871 GCA_964484555.1 uncultured Desulfobacula sp. | reverse complement strand
CATCCAGAGTGCTGTACTTTGCTGAGGAAATCAAGGATTTTACGGACAAGAATACAATTCACAAGGAAGGGGGAGACCATACAAAAAATCAAAAAATAGGTAAAAAGGAAAAGCCTGTTGTATCAACCAACCCGAAAAAGGAATGGAGGATATGACTATGGCAGCGAAAAAATTAAATAAAAACTTGTATCAAGATAGTGAAAGTGGGGTCTGGTATTTTCAGAAAAAAGTGAAACTTTTAGATAAGCCCTATAAGTTTTCACTGGAAACGACTTCAATAATGGAAGCAAGAAAAAAACGTGATGAGTATCTGCTTGAAATTGCCTTGAATGGCAAGATTTTAGAAAGAGAAACAGCAACAGTAAAGCCCGAGGAAGAGAGGGTTTTTGGCGAAGTAGCCGTTGAGTGGGCAAAAATAAAGGAGACCAAGGTTTCGAAATCGACCATGGAGGAATATCGAAAGGATATGAATAATATCATTTTACCGGTATTCGGCAATCGTCCCATTTCATCAATCACCGGTCTTGAAATCGAAAAGTTTGTAAGTCAATTAAAATGTAGCGGAAAAAGGAAAATCAATATTTTGACGCCTTTCAGGGGTGTGATGATATTTTCAAAAAAACACAAATTGATTAAAGACAATCCGATGGATGACGTCGATGGTATTAAAAAGGAATCATCCAATGTGAATCCTTTGAATCTTGATGAGATTAAACTTTTCCTGGATACGGTTCCAGTATTTTACAAGCCGTTGTTTATGTTCTTATTCTTCACGGGGGTTCGATTGGGCGAAGCGGCTGCCTTAAAATGGAAACGAGTCAATATTAAAGAAGGCCGAGCCTATATCTGTAAAACGCTGGTAAGAGGCGAGTATAAAGATCCAAAGACCAAGAGTTCCATCCGAATGGTCAAATTGTCGCCAATAGCAATTAAAGCGCTTCAATTACAAAAGAAACACACTTTTGGCAAATCAGAGTTTGTTTTTTTGAAACCTATGGGAAGCAATATCGAGCCTCACACTGTGAATGTCAATATTTTCAAACCGACGTTATTAAAAGCAGGCTTATCACTGGACAGGAGTTGTAAAGAAACACGGTCGTCATACATTACAAATTCGTTGGATAACAGTGAGCGGATGGGGTTTGTTCAGAAACAGGTCGGGCACACTACAACCAAAATGATTGTCGAACATTATTACAATCATATACCAGCACCTGATGATGGGGCCGGTCTTGAAAAAGCATTTACAGATACAATCGGAATGGATAATTCAATGCCGGAGACAAAGAAATAATGCTGTATAATACAAACCTGACATCTGACCACAAAAAGCAGATAAGACCCTTATCAATATTGGGTTTAATGTATTTGTGGTGTGTTTTAAGGGATTTGAAATTCTACCAGGATTCTACCAGACCAAGCAAAGGCTTTTTTATAACTTATTTGTTTTATTTATGAAAATTGGTGATCCCAACGGGATTCGAACCCGTGTTACCGGCGTGAGAGGCCAGCGTCCTAACCACTAGACGATGGGACCACAAAAAAGTATCTATATGTATATTAAAGCAGCGCTGTTGTCAAATGAAATTGCCGGTTCAGATGGGCTTTCGCCGTCCCTTTTTATAGCCGAAGACAAGGTAGACAAGCCATCCGACAAGGGGCACGATGGCAATGAAATGCCAGATGAATTTGGCCCTGGTTGAGCCGAAATCTTTGAGGATGATGTCTCTCAAGGCCATCATGGTCAACAGAAAAGATGCGGCAAAAACAAGGAGAATGTATATGACAAGCTGATCCATAATGGTATGGTCAGCCTTTAAGTTTGTCGGAAATTTTCAAAAGGGTGTCCACATAATAATTGCTGTGGTTGTAGCGGAACAGGATTTCGTGTTGCCTCTGCCGTGTGATGCCCGATTGCCAGCCATGGTGTTTCAGGTAATTGGCTACGCTGAAAATGGCGTCTGCATGGTTAAACAGATCAATTTTGCCGTCGTTGTCGCCGTCCTTTGCGAGCTTGAGAGCATTGGAGGGCATGAACTGGGACACGCCCAGAGCCCCGGCATAGGAGCCTTTAATACTTTCCGGAGCAACCCCTTCTTTTTCCGTATATTGGAGCAGGGCCTTGAGTTCGTTGTATCCCCAATTGGTTTTGTCCCGGGCTTTTTTAATAAAAGCCTCTCGTACCGGCTTTTTTTCATCCGGGATGGAATTCCAGATTCTTTCCCTCAGGGTTTCATCGGACAGGGCTGCCATGGTGGAAAGGGTATTGATGACGGTTCTGTTTCCGAGGTATGATCCCAGACGGGTTTCAACCAGGAGGATGGCTGTAATAACGGTCTTGTCCACGCCAAAGGTTTCCTCGGCCTTGTCCAGAATCTCTTTGTTGTCCGCCAGATATTTTAAAGCGCTTTCAATGGATTTTGGAGAGGTAAACTGGTCATAGTCAAGGCTTGATTCGCTGTGGATGAAAAACAGGGAAACCGTTTCAGGGGTAAAAGAAATCTCTTTGCTGGAAAAGATCTGCTCAATTTTTCCCCTGTCAAAACCTTCATCCACCAGTTTTTGGATCAATTTTTCAAATTCATTGCCTTTAGCGGCCTCCTCACAGAATAAGGAGCCGGGCAGGGTCAAGCAAATGAAGAAAAAGATAAGGAAAGGGATCAGCTTTGATCGGAAGGGCGGTATCTTTATGGTCATGCGCATTGTCTGCTCCCTTTTGGTAATGGTTTTTTTCTTATAGCGTATTTTTTTTTATATTGCATTAAAAAAAGGGATGTCCCGGTGTTTTTTTCGGAATGAAAGCACCCGGTCCAAGGGCATGGGACCGGGTGCTCAGGATTTTTTAGGTCCCGTTTAAATTAAATATCAAAATAAAGATAGAATTCATGGGGGTGAGGACGGCTGATGACCTGTTTCACTTCATTGGTCATCTTATAATCGATCCAGTATTCAATCACGTCTTTGGTAAAGACATCGCCTTTCAGCAGGAATTCATGGTCTTCTTTAAGGGCGTTCAATGCTTCTTCCAAAGTGCCGGGGGCGGATTTCATTTCTGCAAGCTCTTCCGGCGGGAGGTCATAGATATTTTTATCCATGGGGTCGCCCGGATCAATTTTATTCTGGATGCCGTCAATCATGGCCATGGCAATGGCGGCAAAGGCCATGTATCCGTTGCATGAGGGGTCCGGAGTTCTGAACTCGATCCGTTTAGCCTTGGGTGAGCTTGAATACATGGGAATCCGGATGGCGGCGCTTCTGTTTCTGCTGGAGTAGGCCAGGTTGATGGGGGCTTCAAAACCCGGAACCAGGCGTTTATAGGAGTTGGTGGTCGGATTTGTGATGGCGCAGAGCGCTTTGCAATGCTTCATGATCCCACCGATGGCATAAAGGGCCTCATCGGACAGTCCGGCGTATTTGTTGCCCGCGAACAAGGGGTTTCCGCCTTTCCAGAAACTCATATGGGTGTGCATACCGGTGCCGTTATCCCCGAACAGGGGCTTGGGCATGAAGGTCACGGTATGGCCGTTTTTAACGGCAACATTTTTCAGGACATATTTGAACCAGGCCAGCTTATCACTCATATTTAAGAGCGAATCGAATTTGAGATCTATTTCACATTGACCGGCAGCGGCAACCTCGTGGTGCTGGCATTCCATGGCAATGCCGAGATCTTCCAGGGTCAGCATCATTTCCGTTCGGATATCCTGATATTTGTCATTGGGCGGCAGGGGATAATATCCCTGCTTGGGCCGGATTTTGTAACCCAGGTTGGGCATTTCATCTGAACCGCTGTTCCAGTGGGCTTCGCAGGAATCGATCTCGAAGAAGGAGGCATGGGGCTCTGATGAATACCGGATGCTGCTGAAGATAAAAAATTCAGGTTCCGGACCAACATAGATGGTGTCTGCGATGCCCGTGCTTTTGATGTATTGTTCCACTTTTTTGGCAATCCCTCTTGGATCGCGGCTGTAGGCTTCCTGGGTAATGGGGTCATAGATGTTCCCGATAATAGCCAGGGTCGGAACCTTGAAAAAAGGATCGATTTTGGCGGTTCCGGCTTCAGGGATAACAATCATATCCGAATTGTTGATGACCTGCCAGGCCCTCATGCTGGATCCGTCCAGGCCAAAGCCTTCCTCAAAGGCGGCTTCGGTCAGTTCACTTATGGGGACGGAAAAATGCTGCCAGGTGCCGATAAAATCCATGAACCGGATGTCCACGATTTTTACATCATTTTCTTTCGCCATTGCAATTACATCTTTGGGTGTCATTTGAATTCCTTTCTTAACGAATTTAATTATATATTATAATGCTTCTGTTCCAGTTTCGCCGGTTCTCACCCGAATGACCTGCTCCACCGGGATCACGAAAATCTTCCCATCTCCGATTTTTCCGGTGTTGGCGGCATTCCGAACGGTGTCAATGGTTTCAGCAGCCCTTTCATCACTGACGACAATTTCGATTTTGATTTTGGGTACAAAGTCAACAACGTATTCGGCACCCCGGTAAATCTCTTTATGCCCTTTTTGCCGGCCATAGCCATTGACTTCAGTAACGGTCATCCCGTAAATTCCGATTTCGCTTAACGCTTCTTTAACATCATCCAGCTTAAACGGTTTTATGATTGCTTCAATTTTTTTCATTGCTTCTCTCCTTTGCCTGTATTTGTGGAAGACTGATTAAAATAGCGGTTTTAATCTTTTCAAGCTCTTGTTCGGTTTCGATTTTTGCATCATTGTCAAGGCTTCTGACATAAAAGATATCAATGACCTGGTCCACCTTAGTGGCAACCATGGCCACATTGACATTGATGCGGTTTCTGTACAGGGCGTTGGTAATGGAAAATAAGAGCCCTGGAAAATCATAGGTAAAGACCTCGATAATGGTGAAAAAACTGGAGGTCTCATTGTCGATGCGAACGGTATTGGGTTTCGGCTCTTTGCCGGAAGATACCGTCAGGGTCCGGGGTATTCTGCCAAGGGCATTGTCCAGGAAGTGGTCATCCTGAATGGCCTGAACCAGGTCGCTTTCTGTTTTTTCCCATTTTTGGGTTTCAAAAAGCCGGTCCTTGGGGGGTTTGACCGTGAAAATATCCAGCACATGGTCTTTTCCAAGGGAATAGGCCTGGGAACCGATGATATCCAGGCCGTTTAAAAAGAAAACTCCGGCAACCTTTGAATAAAACCCCGGCACATCCCGCCCGCAGATGGTGACGGTTCGAAAATCCGATCCCCCCTCCTTTGACACCTGCCAGACAAAAACCTTGTCATTAAGATTCCGGTATAGATGGATATGTTCGGCAATGTTCTGGGCCGGGATATAGACAAGATACCGTCTGGACATGGATTCGAACATCTGATCTGTTTCAGGGTTATTCCCGGGTTCGTTCAGGAATTTCAAAATTTCGCTTTTCTTTTTGTCAATCAGGCGCTTGGTCTTTTTTGAAGCCAGTTCCCCTTTTTTCAGAATCCCCATGATTTTAAGGAAAAGGTCTTTTAACAGATTTTCGGTCCATTCATTCCAGGCTTTGGGGCCCGTTGCCTGGGAGTCTGCCACGGTCAAAAGATAGAGCATTCTCAAGAGCCGGATTTTCACTATTTTGTTGGCCAGGTGAACAGCGGTTTCCTCATCGGAAATATCTCTCCGGGTGGCGGTCTTTATGAGAACCAGATGGTTTTCAATGAGAAATACAGCATCTGAAATTTCCGTTGAATTGAACCCAAACCTCTCGAAAATGGGTTTTGCAATCCTGGCGCCGGTTTTTGAGTGCTCCTTGGCCGGGTCTGATTTTCCGATATCATGGAGCAGGGCCGCAAAGAGCAGGACATTTTTATTTCGCACCTCTTTAAATACCGATGAGTAAAGGGTCCCCATCATGGAGTCACCGGGTTCCTTAAAACTGTTGATGATCTGGACACACCGGATGGAATGCTTGTCCACGGGAAACAGATGGTAATGGTTGTATTGGATCTTGTTGATGATAGCCGTGAATTCAGGGATAATTTTCCCCAGGATGCCGGTGACCAGCATAACATTCAGCACATTGAATTCCCAGTGGGACAAGGCCATGATCTTGTTAAAGGTTTTGATGCAGGTTCGATTTTTCTTAAGATCGTCATCTACAAGGTGCAGGAATTCACTGACCACCCTTCTGGCTTCAATGGATAAAGGGATTTTGCGTTGACCGCTTTCAAGAAAGATTTTGATGAGAAGGTCGGGTTTCTGTAAAATCACAACGGTATTGGAAAAATACAACCTTCTTTTTTTGATGACCAACCCCTCTGTTTTTGTGGATCGGGCAATATGGCTGTCTTTTTTCAGGTGAAAGCTTCCAAAGATATCTTCAAAGGTAATCTGGTGGATCTGTTTCAGAAAATCCATACGGGTATGAAGATCCCCGAGAAAGCGCTCCACATCCGGTTGACGCCTCCTTGACCGATACCCGAGAAGGCCTGCCAGCTCTTCCTGGTATTCAAAATGGAGGGTGTCGCATTTTCTCTTTGAAAGATAATGAAGAAAATTGCGGATTTTCCAGATATCGTTCAGGGATTCTACAAGGGTTGTATATTCGAAGTGGGACAGGAATCCGTAATATTCCAGATCTCTTCGGGTTTTAATGTCGGATTTGATTTTGGCATACCATAAAAGGGTATGATAATCCCGGAGGCCGCCAAACCCGGATTTCAAATCCGGAGCAATGAGATAGGTGGAGTCTCCATAATCGGAATGCCTTTTTTCCCCATGCTCAAACAGATAATTCAAGGTGCCCTTCAGGTGCTTTGTTGATAGTTCGGACCGAAATTTTTCAACAAAGGAGGAATAGATCAGCGATGCCCCGCAGATGAATCTGGCATCCAGGACGGTGGTCAGAATATCGAACCGCTCAAAGGCCATCTGAAGGCATTCGGCAATATTTCTCACCGCATACCCTACTTCAAACCGAGTATCCCAGAGGGGATACAGCAACTCCTGAACAAAAGCTTCAACTTCAGGGGGGACGGCTTTGTCAAAAAGGATCAGAAGATCGATATCGGAATGGATACATTGTTCTTTTCTGCCATAGCCGCCAAGTGCAATGATGGCAAAGGCATTCCCGGAAATCGTCATTTTTCTTGCTGCAATGCTTTCTTCAAACACGGTAAAAATATATTCATCCAAAATCAGGCTGTGTTTTTCAAGAAATTCCGGTTCATTTCCTGAAAGAAACTGCTCGATAAGAACGGCTCTTTTTTTTATCAGTATATTGGTGCTTGTTTTATCCATAATAATCCATATTCCTTCCCAAGATATACAAGCAATTGATGTGCCAGGCCGGATAGAGCTTTGAATGGGGCCTTTTCTTCTTTGAGACTATGGTTACAATCGGGCGGTATCTGGAATTAAATTACAAAAAGGTATTAAATATCAAACTATAAATTTCATATTTGTATTTTTATTCTTTATGGAGGAAAATGATGATTTTGTACGGAAAAAATTTGGTGAAAATTCAGATAATACGGATGAGATATATACAACCGCTCTTCTCGATAAAGAGCGGTTGTCTCGGAGAACAACAAATTATGGAAGGATCATTTTTTTTCTATTTTCTCAGGCTCTTCTTCTTTGTCTTCCAGATTGACTTCTTTGGTTGCCTTTTTAAAATTTTTAATTCCTTTGCCTAGGCCGGCACCGATTTCGGGAAGTTTTCCGGCACCGAATATAATAAGGATGATGACAAGAATAATGATTAATTCCGGCATTCCGACTCCACCAATCATAGTACACGCTCCTATTGAATCATATTGTTATTGATCAGGTAAAAATTATTACCACTAAGTCTTTCACGTGTCAATCTTTTAGAATTTCCGTAAAAATTCATAAATTGCATTTTTGTAATCTTAAGCACCTTGCCCTTTGCAGGCCAATAAAAAACTTGTCAAAAGCTGTTTTGTGAGTATTATGAACCTTTGAAACCCATAGAAATAAAACTGTAACCACAGGCGGAGACATACTCATATGCAACAGGAATCGAATAATGAATTTCAGGGAGCCGGAAAATATATCCTGGATCAGGAATTGGCGTCAATTGTCAATATATCCATGAAATTAGAAATGCCTTTGCTCCTCAAGGGCGAACCGGGAACCGGGAAAACCATGCTGGCCCATGCCATTGCCGAAAGCCTTGCCATGCCGCTGATTGTTTTGAATGTGAAATCCAGCATGAAGCTCATCGATGCCCTTTACCAGTATGACACCCTTACCCGCTTGAACGACTCAAGATTCGGGGACTCCAAAAGGGATGTCAGTAATATTGATGAATATATCAAAATGGGAAAGATTGGCCAGGCCTTTTGTGCAGACCGAAGAACCGTTCTGCTCATTGATGAAATCGATAAGGCGGATACGGATTTCCAGGATGATATGCTGGATGTGCTGGATCAGATGCAGTTTGATATCATCGAAACCGACAGGACCATCAAGACCAGACACAGGCCGGTCATCATCATCACCTCCAATGCCAAAAAAGATCTTTCCGATCCGTTCCTGGGCCGGTGTAATTTTCATCACATTGCCTTTCCGGACCCGAAAATGATGAGAAAAATCATTAATGTTCATTTTGAAGGAATAGACACCAAACTGGCTGAAAATGCCATTGGTGCTTTTTATGTCATGCGGGAAGTCGACTCCATTGAGAAAAAACCGGCCACCCGGGAATTGATCAACTGGATCAGGGCCTTGAGTGCCGACCCGGATTTCAGGGCAAAGGATCTCATCACAAACCAGCTTCCCTATCTCGGGGTGTTGTTCAAGAAAAGCCCTGATTATGAACGGGTAAAAAATCTCGCTACCCGAAGAAAAATGTTTTAAGGCTGGCAAACCCATGTTCTTAAAATTTTTCTATACACTCAAAGAGATCGGAATTCCCGTCTCGCCCACCTCTTTTTTGACCCTTCAAAAGGCATTGCACCAGGGTATTATCAACAGCCTGGATGATTTTTATACCTGCGCCAGAGCCATTCTCGTTAAAAGCGAACGGTATTTTGATCTCTATGACCAGGTATTTGCCCATCACTTTGAAGGGGTTCCCCTGCCGGAAAACGATGGGTTTGAGATAGACGAGATAGCGCGCGGGATGCTGGAGGAATGGTTGAAAGATCCGAAAAGAATGGCGGATGCCCTGGGCGTGAATGAAGATGAATTAAAAAAAATGTCGCCGGAAGAATTGATCGAGTATTTCAAGGAAAGGCTCAAGGATCAGAAAGAGGAACATCACGGCGGGTATAAATGGATCGGCACCGGCGGATATTCTCCCGTGGGCCATTCCGGCTATCATCCCGGCGGCATGCGGGTAGGAGGAGAATCCAGGAATAAATCTGCGGTTAAAGTGGCCAATGAACGCCGATATAAAGACTATTCAACGGCCGGCCCCTTGACCCAGGCCAAAATCGGTGAGGCGTTAAAACGGATGCGCAATATGATCCCGGCCGGTCCCAAGGACAGGATCAATATTGATGATACCATCCGGGAGACCCTGAGAAATGCAGGGGAGATCGAGCTTATATTTGACAGGGCCTTAAAAGACAGGCTAAAGGTTATCCTGGCCATCGACAACGGCGGCTGGTCCATGGACCCTTATATCCATGTGGTTCAGACGCTTTTTGATTATGCAGGGTCCCAGTTTAAGGAAGTCAAAACCTATTTTTTCCATAATACCATCTACGATTACCTCTGGGAGGACACGGCCCGGTATAAAAAACCCAAAAAGATCATTGAATTTTCAAAGCTTGATCCGGAAACCCGCCTGGTGATCGTCGGAGATGCCAGCATGGCCCCTTATGAACTCATGGCCCATGACGGCTCCATTCATATTTCTGAAAGAAGCGGCAGGCCCAGTATTGATCAGCTCCAATATCTGGCCAAAACCTTTTCTCACTGCGTCTGGCTGAACCCGGTATCAGAATCCATGTGGGGATATACCCATAGCATCATGGCCGTCTCCAAAATTTTCCCCATGTTTGAATTGTCTCTGGATGGGCTTGAAAAGGCCGTAACGAGGCTCATGGCCAAGAGCTGACCCATTGAACGGGTTTAGAAATCAACCTGATACAGTTTTTTTGTATTGTTGAAGATCGTCTGACAAAGAATTTCAGGATCAGCGCCTTTGACCTCGGCAAGCTTTAGCAAAACCGATTTCACAAAGGCAGGCTCGTTGCGCCGGTATTTGTTTTTCTGGGGAGCAGGCGTAAGATAGGGAGCATCCGTTTCAATGATCAGCCTCTCCTCCGGAATATGGGGGATGAGGCTCCTCAAATATTCCCCTCTTTTCTCGATGGTCACGATTCCCGTGATACCGATATGATAGCCAAGGTCAAGGTATTTGAATAATTCTTCCCGGGTGCCGGAAAAACAATGCACCACCCCTTTTCTGCTTTTCGGCCCATTGGAGTTTAAAATCTCGTAAAACCGGCCCTGGGAGTCTCTTTCATGAAAAATCAGAGGCAGGTCAAGGCTTCCGGCCATGTCAAGCTGGGCTTCAAAACAGGCTTCCTGATCTTTAGCCGGAGAAAACATGCGGTTATAATCAAGACCGGTTTCTCCCCAGGCCTTTACGCAGGGATTTTCTTTTGCAAGACGTAAAAGGCTGTCCAGCACATTCTTTGAACACTGGGCCGCATCATGGGGGTGAACCCCCACGGAAGTGATGATATGATCATGGTTCCGGGCAATCCGGATGGCTTTCAAAGATGTGGGAACATCGATGCCGACAATCATCAGGCCCAGGACATCTTCTTTTTTGGCCCGGCCGATGACCTCATCAAGGTCACCATCATAGGACTTGTCATCGATATGGGAATGGGAATCAAATAATATCATAACGGATCATTTATTCTGTAACCAACGGTTATACTTTTATTTACCAATATTAAAGCCTTCACTGAATGGAAGAAGCCGTTTTACGGTAACAGTGAAGGCTCGATGTAAGGAAAACTGTTTTGCAGCACTCCTTGACACTTGCCATTTATAACAGTAAATTCAGTTTCAGTCAATTGAGGATGGTGCGGGTAATATAACGAATTCGGAAATGAACCCAGAGATTAAAAAAAATTCTATTATTCGGATGTTTAACGTCAGCAAACGATATAATGGAAAATTTGCCTTAAAAGATATTAATCTTGATATTGAGCAAGGAGAATTCATTTTTATTTCCGGTCCTTCAGGGGCTGGTAAATCCACCCTGCTCAAAGTATTATACCTTGCGGAAAAGGTTTCCGAAGGGCAGATATTGATTGACGGCATGAACCTTGCCAGGATTTCCTCATCACGGCTACCCCTTTTGAGGCGGAGGTTTGGGATGGTATTCCAGGATTTTAAATTGATTCCCAACAGAACGGTTTATGAAAATGTCGCCCTTGTCCTTGAGGCGGCTGGAGAAAAGCCGGACTATATTCGAAAAAAAGTGACGCAGGTCTTAAAAACAACCGAGATGGATAAAAAGGCCAAAGCGCTTCCACCAACCCTTTCAGGCGGTGAGCAGCAGCGGGTGGCCGTGGCAAGGGCTCTGGTGGGAGAACCCTCCATCATTCTTGCCGATGAGCCCACCGGAAGCCTTGATGCAAAATCTGCCCAGGCAGTGTTGGATTTTATCATGGAATACCATAAAAAAGGCGCCACCGTATTGATCGCCAGTCACAACCTGCATCTCCTGGAAAATTCGGTGCGGGGGAGAAATATTGAAATCACGGAAGGGACCATCAAACGAACGGCAACCATGCTTTAGGCCACGAGAAATCATCTATGTCTCCTTTTATAAAAAAAGCCCTGACCGATATCCGCCCGAACCGGTTTTTGAATCTGGTAACGATTTTTACAATTTCTCTGTCCATCCTGGTGGTCAGTGTTTTTATGCTTTTCTTTGAAAATGCAGGCCGGGTGATTGAAGCATGGAATCAGGGGGGCAGGGTCATGATCTATCTGAAGGCCGATTTCACCATGGATATGTTGCCGGAATTAAAGGACAGGATTAACGGCCTGGGCAATGTTCAAAGCCTTGTCTTTATATCAAAAGACGAAGCCCTGGACCGGTTGAAAAAAGAGATATCCTCCAGCAGTTTTTTAAAGACCTTACAAGGGAACCCGCTTCCCGATGCCCTGGAAATCAAGATGACATCCTATAACAGTCTCGAGGAAGTGGAAGCCTTTGCCGAAAAGATAAAACGGATTGAAATCGTTGAAGATGTCGAATACGGACAGAGCTGGCTCGGGAAATTTTTAAAAATTTTCAATTTGTTCAAGATTACCGGCTATGCCATGTGCGGCTTGTTTTTTCTAGTGGCCCTGTTTATCACTTCCAATACGGTTCGGCTTGCCTTTTATTCCCGGAAACTGGAAGTCGAGGTCATGCGGCTGGTGGGAGCGACGGAGACCTTTATTAAAGCGCCCTTTTATGCGGAAGGACTGCTTCAGGGATTCATCGGCGGAATTCTGGGGCTTGTGATTCTCCTGATCACCTATCTCATGTTTTCATCGGGGATGACACAGGGGTTATCCTCCTATATTTATTTTGATATCCGTTTTCTTTCAATAAAAACAATAGCTTTGATTATTTTTGGCAGCACTTTTTTAGGTTGGTTCGGATGTTATTTGTCCTTAAAACAAATATTAAGATAATATTTTTTTCCGGACTTCTTTTTTTTCTCTTTTCAGGTCAAGGGAGGTCTGAGAACCCGGTTCTTTTCCAGGGAGTCATTAATTCGCCCAAGATAAACATCAGAAAAGCGCCCTCTCTTCTTTCAGAGGTTGTTGGGGTTGCAGATAAGGGTGAAACAGTGGATGTACTGGAAAAACAAGGGGGTATCGGGGGCTGGCTTTGGGTAGACCATAGGGGAATCAGGGGCTATATTCGTAATCGGCCTCAGTATATCAGGCTGCCGACTGCCTCCCCTGAAGAAAAAGAAGGTCTGCCGGTGGAAAAGAAAGTCGAAAAAAAACCGGAAAAAAAAGAGACCATCCGGGCCGATATTCAGACCCAGGAGAAAATGGTCGAAACCTTTTCTCAAAAAGAGGTTGAAATCGTCGAGGGCCTGAATGAAATCGATTATGCATTAAATCGGGCCCGTCTTAAGGCCCATACCTTGTCCGGGGAAATCCGGGAGATGGAAGAAAAAATTACTCGGCTGCAAAAGGACAGGGAACGGCTGGCCCAAGACATTGCCCGGAATCGGGAGTATGCAGGGGAGCGACTGAGAGCCCTTTATAAAATGCATATGCTCGGCCGGTTGGATGTGGCCGGCATGCCTTCCTCGGTCTTTGACTTTTTTTTACGGCAGAATTCGATGAAATCCATTGTCAAAACGGATTTTAATGTCATTGACAAACAGAACACGGACCTGGATATGTTTGAGCGTCTGGAAGAGGAGATGAAAAAAGAAGTTCAGGCAAAAACCCTCCTTGAATCAGAACTCAATGACCAGATCCGGATCAATCATTCGGAAACACAGAAAAGGGAATTGATACTAAAAGAAATTCGTCAGAAAAAAAAATTATCCCTGGCTGCCGTGGAGTCTTTAAAGCTTGCCGCCCTCCAACTGGACAGCAGGATGGAGACGATTGAGCCCAATGAGGTTAAAACCGCAAAGGGGGATTCCTTTTTTGACCATCAAGGAAGGCTCATGATTCCGGTAGAAGGCGAAATTATTTCAGAATTCGGTAGTTCAGCCCCCGGAAATTACAAAGTCTTCACTTTTCAAAAAGGAATTGATATAAAAGTGGAAAGGGGTGAGCCCGTAAAAACCGTTTTCAAGGGAGAGGTCATGTTTGCCCAATGGCTGAAAGGCTATGGAAATGTATTGATCATCAACCATGGAGACCATTATTATACGCTCTACGCCCATGTTGAAGAAGTGTTTAAAAAAGAAGGGGAAGCGGTTGAAACCGGTGATGTCATTGCAACGGCAGGAGATACAGGCTCCATCAAAGGAATGTGCCTGCATTTTGAAGTCCGGCATCACGGAAAGCCGGTTGATCCCATGAAATGGTTGCGAAAAGGAGCGTAAAAATGAAAGTCAGATTCCGCAAGATCATCAGATCCGGATATGGTACTGCAGTTGCCGGCTTTATCCTGATATTGGCGGCAGGATGGATACATCCGCTGCCGGCGGATGATAAGACATACAGTTCTTTGAAGATGTTTACAGATGTCCTGGAAGAGCTGGAGAAAAACTATGTGGATGATGTCAATTCCGAAGCATTGATTCACAATGCCATCAAAGGCATGGTGGGAAATCTTGACCCGCACTCCAGTTTTATGCCTCCCGAAGCTTTTGAAGATCTTCAGGACGATACAAAGGGAGAGTTTTCCGGAATTGGTATCGTTATCACCATGAAGGACGGCATCTTAACCGTTGTATCCCCCATTGAAGGGACTCCGGCTTATAAGGCCGGTGTCCAGGCAGGTGATATGATCCTTCGGATCGATGAAAAATCCACCAAAGACATGGAACTCTGGGAAGCAGTGAATATGATGCGGGGGCCTCGGAACAAACCGGTTCATATTACAGTGATTAGGGAAGGAGAGCCCGAGTCCCTGGATTTTTCAATCAACCGGGATCTGATTCCAATGGAAAGCGTCAGAAGTGCAACCCTGAAACCCGGATTCGGATATCTTCGGATTACCAATTTCCGGATGAATACTATAGATGATATCAAGACTCACCTGGGACGGATTGAAGCCGAAAACAAGAATCTGAAGGGCCTTGTTATGGATTTAAGAGATAATCCCGGCGGTCTCCTGGATCAGGCGGTAAAAATTTCAGATCTTTTTCTTGGCACAGGAGACATTGTTTCCATCAAAGGAAAACAGGAAAGCAATTCCCAGGTGTTCAAAGCAACGGAAGGGGATGAGGACCGGAAATACCCTGTCGTCATTCTGATCAACGGCGGGTCTGCTTCAGCCTCTGAAATTCTGGCCGGTGCATTGCAGGACCACTCCAGGGCTTTGATCCTTGGAACAACATCCTTTGGCAAAGGATCCGTACAGACGGTCCGGCCTTTAAAAGACGGTTACGGAATTAAATATACCATCGCACGGTATTTTACGCCAAACGGGAGATCCATCCAGGCCAAAGGCATAGAGCCTGATATTGAAGTGGTATATGAAATCCTTGAAGAAAAAGAAAAAAAGACATCTGCCTTTGACCGGATGCTAAAGGAAAAAGATCTGAAAAACAGTCTGCAACCGGAACAGGCAGAACCATCGGACAAGACTAAGACTCAGCCCAAAAAACCCCAACGACTGCTTGATACGGATCAGCTTCTGCATGATGCACAGGTTAAAAGAGCCCTTGATATTCTGATCAGCTATGGAGTCTTCAGCAATTTAAATGGCAGGTAAAAACACGGTCGGTCCCAAGAAAAAGCCGGCCCCCAGAAAGAAGCCCGGAACTTCTAAAAAGAATCCCCCTATAGTCGTTACCGAATTGAAAAAGGTCCTGGTGGGGATTGCTATTCTTGTTTCTGTCTGCCTTACTGCGGCAATGATTGCAGATCTGTTTTTTCATCCGGGCCGGCCTGAAAAAAAACAGGTGGTTGAAAAGCCTCTATCCCCGTCTAAAATCAAACCCGTTGAAGAAGATATGGTTGAACCCAGGGAAAAAATTCAAGCTGAAGGCCTGAAGGAAAAATCTGAAAAACGCATTGCGGAAAAATCTGTACCGGAAGCATCCACAAAGGATAAACCCATCAAGTATGAGGTGTTTGAAGGGGTAGATGAGACGGTTGTGGAAAAACCGCCCCCAAAGGCAAAGGTCAGGGTCCCCAGAATTGCTATTATCATTGATGATATCGGATATGATAAAAAAATGGCCCGGGAATTCATTGAACTTAATTCAAACCTTACCTTTTCCGTTCTGCCGTTTTCTCCTTTCGGCAGGGATATCACTGAGGACCTACATTCAAGAGGGGCCGAGATCATGCTTCATCTGCCCATGGAGCCGGTGGATCATCCCAGCGTTGACCCAGGCCCCGGGGCCATCCTGTCCACCATGGCGCCGGATGATCTTTTGGATCAGGTTAAACGAAATATCAAAGACGTCCCTTATATTGTCGGGGTCAATAACCATATGGGATCAGAATTGACAACCCATTCGGATCAGATGAATCAGATATTTACCATTCTTAAAAAAGAAAATCTGTTTTTTATTGATTCTAGAACCGCTTTGAATTCCCAGGCCGAGCCATCGGCAAGGCTCTTAAAACTCAAATTTGCTCACCGGGATGTTTTTCTTGATAATCGTCAGGAAACCGAATACATTACCGGACAATTAAGAGAGCTTGTCAGCTTGGCAAAAAAACATGGTTCGGCCGTCGGCATCGGCCATCCTTATAAAGCGACCCTTCTGGCCCTTTCAAAGGAGCTGCCAAAACTGAAAAACAAGGTGGAAATTGTCCGCGCAAGTGAATTAACCGCCATTCCGGAATAAGGGCCATTCCATTTGGCTGGTTTATTTTTCTGCCTCATCCATTTTGGCCAGTTCCTTTAATATGCCTAACGGGGATTGACCCATGGCCAACGCCTGAATTTGTTTCATTCTGATTTCATCATGCTCGAATTTCTTTTTCAGCCTAGTTTCATAGGCTTCTTTGATGGCTTCAACCAGCTTGTCAAAATCGCAGGGTTTTTCCAGAACCTTAAAGGCTCCCAGCTTTGTGCAGGTCACAGCGGTTTCGATGGTGGCGTGACCGGAAAGAATCAAAACCTCCAGATATTTGTGGTTTTTTTTCAGTATTTCAAGGACTTGTACACCGTCAATGCCGGGCATTTGAAGATCGATGACGGCAACATCAAACCGTCCCTTTTCTGCGGCTGCAATGGCTTCTTTTCCATTTGTTGCCGAGGTGATGTCAAAGAATTTTAATTTCAGTCGTTCAGTGATGGTCTGTAAAAATTTTACCTCATCATCCACCATCAGCAGATGGATTTTTTCC
>CAZAHK010000004.1:0-33809 GCA_964484555.1 uncultured Desulfobacula sp. | reverse complement strand
CCTGCACATTCGTAGGCAAAACACAGGATCCGGTATAGGAGATTCTGAAGAAGAAACGGGCAGGTTGTTATGGTTTCGAATTTTTGATCCTTGTCATCAATCCGGACATTGCTGGCAAAGCTTAAAAATCCGGTTAACCCAATTATCAAATCCAGGATGTCCAAAAGAACAACATCCATCACCGGCACATCCACGCTGTGGGAAAACCGGTTCATTTGTTTGATGGTTGTAAATCCGCGCTGAATCTCTTCTGCAATGCTGTTGCTGCAATTTTCAAGCAATGACAGTTTGAGCTCTTTTCCCTGCTTGGCCAGTTCTGTTAAATCATTTAAAAAACCGGCGGTTTCCGAGATAATGGCCAGGATGTTCTTTAATTCGTGGGAAATGCTGGCATTGACTTTTCCAAAGAATTTAAGGTTTTCAATATTCATATTGTTGAGCGCATCATTCATAGGGCCTCCCATTGGGTTTTGAATTAATCCGCCAGGCAAAAATTATCGGGCCTGGATCAGCTCTTGGACGGTTTCAATCAGAAAATCAAGGTCCAGGGGTTTTGAAAGATAGATATCTTTTCCAGAGTCATCCTCTTCTGATTTTTCAAGAGCCCCGTGACCGGTTACAAAAATAAATTTCAAGTTTGGATGCAGGGCGAATAATTTTTTTTTCAGTTGGGGTCCGCTGATACCGGGCATTTTAATATCAAGGACAGCTACGTCATAGACTGCACTCTCGGCTTTTTTAAGGGCCTCTTCTCCGGTATAGGCTGTATCAGCCTCTATCCCCCTTAATGCCAGCCTTTTGGCCAGCATATTAATAAATTTTTGCTCATCATCCACAAGGAGAATTTTCATGCTTTCCTTCCTTCGTTTATTTTTACGGGCAGATGAATCGTAAATGAAGTCCCTACCCCTTCCGTGCTTTGAACCGATATCCGGCCCCCCAGTTTTTTGACAAGACCATAGGTGATGGAAAGTCCCAATCCTGTTCCGGAGCCGTTCTTTTTGGTACTGAAAAAGGGCTCATGGATTTTTTTCAGATTTTCTTCAGGAATGCCGCAACCTGTATCATGAATGACAAGCTCAATGGTGTTGGGGTTTAATTGGCCGGCAATGATATCCAGGCAGTTTCCTTCCTCAACAGCCTGGAAGGCATTATTGATCAGGTTGACAAGAACCTGTTGAAATTTGCTGCTGTCGGTTTCCAGTTCCGGAAATGAGTCGGGAATGGATACGGTTACATGGATTCTCCGGTATTCCGCTTCTTTTTTATGAAAACTCAAAACCTGGGATATCAGTTTCTGCAAATTGACTTTTTTGATTTTTACATCAAATTGTCTCACAAAGCCTAGAAGCTGACGGGTGATGGTCCCGCAACGGTCCACGGCATCAAGGATGGAATCAATATATTCAACGATTTCATCATCATTTCGTGCCTGGTCCTTGAAGCTGAACAGATCTTTCATATAACCGGCCGTCTGGTTGATGACGGCAAGGGGGTTATTGATCTCATGGGCAACACCGGCGGCCAGTTGACCAATGGAAGCCAGTTGCTGGCTTTGTTCCATCTGCATCATGGTTTCAGCCTTTGCCTTGTCGGCACGGTAGAGTTTATTCACCATAAAAGTCGATGCAAAGGTAATCACAATCAGAATCACGATGACGCTGGCGCCCATGATCCAGTTGAATTTAAAGCTCATATCCTGCCAGAATTTCAGCATCCCAGCCTTTTCTTTTAATACCATAAGGGTAAACGGTGTGGAGGTCAGGTCCCTTGATATGGACGAATGTCCTGAGATAATGGATTTGTCGTTGAGAAAAATTTCCATGACCTCTGATTCGTCGGAACCGGCAGGAAAAATCAGGTTTGTCGGGGTAAAAATGCTACCATAATGAATGGATGGGGTTTGCAGGGTGCCTTCATGATTGACGAGAAAAATATCTGCATAATCACCGGTTTTATAGGATGACAGGGTCTGCATCAGGCGTTCCGTGTCCAGGGTGGCCCTTAAAATAAAAGAACTGCCGTCCGGTTTGGCGGACCGGACGGCAATGATGATATGGGGAACGTCCCGGTATCCGGTAAATACCTCACTGATATAATTTATTTGTTTAAGGCTTTGTTCAAACCAGGATTGATTCTTATAATTTTTTCCTTCAAGATTAAAGGGTCCGGCATAGGCCACCTGGTTCCCATCCGCATCCAGCACGCTGAGATCGGTTACTCCTCCGAATCCGAGCTTCAGGTTTTTTAAGATTTCCGCCAGCCGGGTATTGTCTGTCAGTTGTTTATACTCATTTTCATTGACGGTAAACGTCAATGCGTTCAGACGCTCTTCCATAAAATAGGTCACAGCGCTTTTTGCAACGACGGTCAATTGTTTGGTCCGGTGATTCAAGTCGGAATCCACAGATGTTTCTATCAATTGATAGTAGATGAGGGTTGCAATACAAATCGGGGCCAGGGCCGTCGCGGCCAGGACGGAAATGCTGATGAACCAGAGATACCGATAATTTGTAAAGGTATAAAAGGAGTTCAGGTGAACATTTGTCCGGTGCCTATAAAATTCGGGCCACAGGCTTTTCAAAAAATCCTGAAAAATTTTCAGCATTCGGACCTCTCCCTGATCTGTTCGAAAATGCTCATCAGTTCATCGATTTTGGGCGGTTTGTGTATGAATCGATAAGCCCCCAGCCTTTCGCATTCCAGTCGGTCTTTTTCGGTTCCATGACCGGTCAGGATAATCACCGGAATGGCCGGGTTGATCTCTTTTATGCCGACCAACACCTCTGTACCGTACAGGTCCGGCAATCGAAGGTCAAGCAGAATCAGGGTAATTCCATGGGCATGGGATTTGACCCATTCAAGGGCCGACCTTCCATCATGACACACTGCGTTGCTGCGGCCTCGCAGCTCAATCCGTTTTGCCAGCATGTCTGCAAATTTTATTTCGTCGTCGATAATAAGGATGTCGGTATGTTGCATGATGAAATCTTTTTAATTGACTGTTTAAAAAAAATACTTTATAGACCATTTATAACGAGTTCGGTTTCATTTGTAAACAATTATTTTAGGAGATCGATTAAATGTTAAACAATTTTTTTAATACCATGAACCGGTTGATTCTCTCATCCATGGTTCTTGTGCTGAGTAGCCCGGTGGGTGCATTTGCTGCAGATCAGGCCGCAACGGGCGGCGGGGACAAACCCTGGTGGTTCTGGCCCTCGATTTTATTTGTATTTTGTTTTGTTCTCGGTGTATTGGCCGTCATGGCGGGTGTGGGCGGAGCCGTATTGTATGTGCCGCTGGTCAGCGGTTTTTTTCCGTTTCATATCGATTTTGTCAGGGGCGTCGGCCTGATGGTGGCCCTTGCCGGTGCCTTGGCGGCGGGTCCGGGCCTGTTGCGCCGGAATCTGGCCAATCTTCGGCTGGCCTTACCCGTTGCATTGATCGCCTCGGCTTTTTCCGTTGTCGGGGCAGTCATCGGGTTGCGGTTGTCCGCATTGGATCCCAACATTATCCAGTCCTGCCTGGGGGCAACGATTGTGGGGATTGCCGCACTCTTGATTTTTTCCAAAAATTCCGAAAAGCCCGTCGTGACAAAGCAGGATGCCATCGGCATGGCCCTTGGCCTAAACGGGCTTTACTGGGATGAGGGAGCAAGGGAAAGCGTTGAATGGAAAACCCACAGGACTCTTCTGGGGCTGTTCATGTTCATCTTTATCGGGCTTCTGGCCGGTATGTTCGGCCTGGGCGCCGGCTGGGCCAATGTTCCTGTTTTAAATCTCATGATGGGAGTCCCCCTGAAAGTTTCAGTGGCCACCAGCAAATTTCTGCTTTCCATTACCGATACATCGGCTGCCTGGATTTATATGAACCAGGGATGTGTCATTCCCCTCATCGGTATCCCGTCCATTGTCGGCCTGATGCTCGGCTCATTGCTGGGGGTAAAACTTCTGGCCATTGCCAAACCCAAAATGATTCGTTATCTGGTTATCCTGATGTTGCTTTTTTCAGGATTAAAGGCTCTGGACAAAGGCCTTGGGCTCGGATTTTTAGGGTAATCCAAACATGAATTTACAGGTTAACTACAGAGGAGTAAAATAAGACTATGGACGAGCGGGAGAAATTGGCTCGAAGAGCCTCAAAAGAACAGATCATTTATGCAAATATTCTGGTGGTGGGTGTATGGTCCAGTATCGCCATCATGGGTATCACCTATTTCCTTTATCTTTCAAACATCATGCCCCCCCACGTGGATCTGCATACCATTACAACTCTTTGGGGGAAAGGGGTTCAGGAATATCTGGAACTCACTCACTCTCCCCAAGGATGGGGATGGGTATATTTTCTGAAAAAAGGTGATTTTTTAAATTATATCGGGTTTGTATTGTTGGCCGTGATGACCATCATTTGCTATCTGGTGCTGGTAAAAGGCTATATTGCAAAAAAAGACTGGCTCTATACCGGGATTGCCGTCCTGGAGATCCTGGTTTTATCCCTTGCCGCTTCCGGAATCTTTGGAAGCGGAGGCCATTAGTAACCACTGGCATTTTGGCAATATTTAGCCCGTATACCCTTATGATAGGGAAATTTGAAAGGTGAATTATGAAAAAAGATAAATTAACGCTATTGCTGGTAGATGACAATGAAAAATTTCTGAATTCCATGGCAGAACGCGCCAGGATGAGAGATTACACGGTGTTGACCGCAACCAATGGTGAACAGGCCCTGGAGATTGCTTCCAAACAAACAGTGCATATTGCCGTGGTGGATCAGCAGATGCCGGGCATGGAAGGGCTGGTGGTGATCACCCGGCTCAAGGCCATCTCTCCGGATATGAAAACCCTTCTTCTGACCGGCCACGGGGATGACAAACTTAAAGAAGCGACGCAAGCTTTGAATTCCTCTTATTTTGATAAGGAAAACATTTCCGGCTTCTGGGATTTTCTGGCCAACCTGTCTTTGGGAAATATTAATATTCTTCTGGTGGATGATAATCCGAAATTCCTCAGAACCCTGTCCGACAGAATTAAGCTCAAAGGCCATGACCCGCTGACGGCCCTGAATGGGAAACAAGCCCTTGAAATCATGAAAAGCACGAGGATTCAGTTGGCCATTGTGGACCAGCGGATGCCGGATATGGACGGCCTGGAAGTCATTACCCAGTTAAAAAAGATAGATCCTTCCATAAAGACCATGCTATTAACCGGACATGGGGATGAGAAGCTCAAAGAAGCGACGGAAGCTCTGAATTCCGCCTATTTTGAAAAGGAAGACATGGGCAGTTTCTGGGGATTCTTCAGAAAGATTCTGAAAGGTCTTGAAACCTCCATGGCTGCGGCTGGCATGGCGGAAGACGGGGATCAGGAAGATGCCATTAAAATTGAAAACCCGCTAAAAAAAGATAAATGATTAACCGGATAAAAAAAATTCTGCTGGTTGATGATGAAGAACGGTTGTTGGATTCAATGGCCCAGCGGCTTACCCTGCTGGGCTTTGAAGCCATAAAGGCGTCTTCCGGTACAAAGGCCATAGATATTGCTTCAAAAACAAAGATCGATCTGGCCATTGTGGACTTGAAAATGCCGGATATGGATGGCCTTGCCACCATCACGAAGCTCAAGCAGATGGCCCCGGATATGAAAACAGTTCTTCTGACGGGGTATGGAAGCGAGAAAACCCGGCAGAAAACCAAGAACCTGGGGTCAGATTATTTTGAAAAGGATTCCATGGGTGAACTCTGGGATCTGATCCGGCGCATGAGCGCCCAGGACATGGGCCGGCAGATTTCGCGGGAGATGGTGGAGCCTCCCGGCAGGAGCTTGGGCGATTTGCCCCGGATGATCGGGGAAACTCCTGGAATGCAGCGGCTGCGTAAAGACATTGAACGCTTGTCCGGACTGGACTGCACCATTATGATCCAGGGAGAAGAAGGAACGGGAAAAGAACTGGCCGCAAGGACCGTCCATAAATTGAGTCATCGCCGGGAACAAAGGTTCCTGGCATTCAACTGCGGGTGTTTCAGCAATGATTTTAATTTTACCGAGCTCTTGGGGTCCCTTGAGGAACCGGGCGGCTATGCCGGTTCAAAAGATCAGGGGTCAAGGGATATCCGGTTTACGGGAACCATTTTTCTGGATCATTTCGAAACCATGCCCGAGGAAACACAGCATGATATGATGGCATTGATGGACAAAACCGGTTCCAACCGGTTTCCGGATTCAGGGGAAAGGGACATCCGGTTTATGGTCGCCACCCATCAGGACCTCAAGAAACGAGTGGAAGATAAAAGATTTAACAGGGACCTGTATCAGCGTCTCAATGCCATACCCATGTCCGTTCCGCCGCTTCGGGAGCGCCGGGATGATATTTCTCCCCTATGCAGCTTTTTTTTGGCCCAATTGAATAAAGAATTTGAAAAAAACATTGAATCCATTTCAGATGAGGTATTTTCCGTTTTCAGAGACTATTCTTTTCCCGGAAATGTCCGGGAACTCCGGCATATTATCGAAAGAGCGGTGATATTGGCGGATACGACCACCATTGAGCTGATGCATCTGCCTGACCGGTTGAGAAAAACGACACCGGCGCCCCTGTCTTTGACCTCACAACCGTTTGTGTCCCTGGCTGAATTGGAAAAAGACCATATTGTAAAAGCCATTGAATTAACCCGGGGAAACCGGTCAAAAGCCGCCGAAATTCTGGGCATCAGCCGTGCTGCCCTGTGGCGGAAACTCAAGATGATCCATATCGAAGAATAAGGATTCAATGGCCGAGAATAAAAATCGCCTCAGAAATCGGAATCCTGTCCAAAAGGGGGGAATCCGTTTCAATGGATCCGATGAACTGCCGGTTTATGGCAGCCAGCAGGGTGTTGAGCTGATTAAGATGGAGCAAGGTCTCTTTTGGGAAAGAGGAAACGCCTTTAAAATTATCAGGACAGAAATCTATGAGTCTCCGGCCCTTTTTTTCCATATAAATGGGATAGCCATGGGTCCGGCAGATGATGGGGCGGAACGGATAGAGGACACATTCCTTTTCAATCAGAAGCGGGCAGCCGGTTTTTTCCAGGTTTAGCCTTATGTTCACCTTAATGTCGTCGGGCAGACGGACATAGGCGAGGGACAATGAAAGGGCCTCAACCGGAAACAGGGTCAGAAAGGTGCAACACCTGTCGCATCCTTTTTTGCAGGCAATTTGGTCCGGAAAGGTTTTTTGGATGCCGGCGATATGGCCATCCACCCGTTTGACCAGGGCCTGATAATCTTTAAAAAGCGGTTTGATTTGATCCATTGTTCAGGCTGTTTGGCGGCTAGAGACCTACGGGTTTCCAGACGCCGGTATCACACCAGATCCTTGAAAACCCGGCGCCCGGCGCCAGTATTTTTTTAGACAAATTTGACGTATCAATTCCGGAGTCCGAACCCCACAGGGGATCCCAGGGCTCCAGGATAACAGGACCGTTGGGGGACGGAACCAGGCGCGGTGCAATGGCATCACCCCAGGTCCGGGTTTTGAGGGCCTGCCCAAGGTCCCCCAGGGTCTTGTATGTCGAAAGCTCCGTCAGGGTGACAACCGTTGGCGGACTCAGAGGAACCTTGCCCTCCAGGTTCAGTTCAAGGGCGCTTTGAGGCGTCAGCCAAACGCCGTGTTGGGTTTCCGTATCATCGGGTATACAGGTCTGGCCCTGGGGCATAAAGACAATAAAGAATCTTGTGTCAAAGCGCTTTTTCATGAGGGTCGGCGTAATCCAGTGGGACCATCTTCCAAGACTTGAGAGAGATAAGGTCCAGTTCTCCGCCATGATCTTGGTTCTGAACCAGGATTTCGGAAGGCCCGTCGTCAACCGGAAGGCGCATAAATGGTCCAGATCCGGCTTTGTTTTATCCTCGGTCCCAACAATGAACACCCCAGCTTCTTCAAGGGTTTCCCGGATGGCCGAAATGCTGAAGGAAAGAATATCTTCAAGGGACAGGGCGGCCCCGCCCAGCCGTTGCGCCATCTCATCCGGGTGCAGATCCACATAAGGGGCCCAGGATTCAAGGCCTTTGTCTTCCGGGTCCACCACCCCGCCCGGGAAAACATAGAGCCCGCCCATGAAGCCGGAGGCATTGCTTCTTTTTAACAGATAAATTTCAAAGGCCTTGCTCTTTTCTCTCACAAGGATGACTGTGGAGGCCTGCCGTAAGGGGGGAGGGGTATTTTTATCCATCTTGTTTCCTGAAACAGGTTCTGTTTTAATTGTTCGCTCAGTATAAAGGGCCTTGTCCGGCAGTGTCAATGATTAAACAGGATTCGGCAGAAGACCCTCCTGTGAACCGGATGGAAATCCAATCCGGTTTGGAATTCAATCATTTTCTTTTGCCTCCCTTGACAAGCATGCAGGATTGTGAGTAAGTGTTACTTACCTTATTCGTATCCGGCTTTGTCCGGGTAAGATAATGATCATGAAGAAATGGAGAGATGAAACATAAAGGAAAAACCAATCCCCCGGGCAGGATAAAAATCATGAAAGCCTTTTCTCTTCTCATGGCGGAGAAGGATTTTCATTCCATTACAACGGCTGAGATTGCCAGGACTGCCCAAGTGACCGAAGGGCTGATTTACAAATATTTTAAAGATAAAAAAGATCTGTTGTATCAGGTATTGAACGATCATTTTTTTGAATTCCAGACCCACATTGAAAACCGGATTGCCCATGAAAAGACCTGTGTTGAAAAGCTTAAGGTGATTATTTTTTCAAGTCTTGAAAGTTATGCCGCCAACCGGATTTTTTCAAAGATCCTGTTGCTGGAGGTTCGAAACTCCCTGGATTTTTTTGAGTCCGGTGCCTATGAAATGGTTCGGGAATATGCGCGGACCATTCTGGACATCATTGAAAAAGGCATAGAGACAGGGGAGCTGAAACCGGAAACAGATCCCCATATATTGCGTAAAGTCATATTGGGGGCCATTGAGCATGCCTGCCTCGGGGAGATCATTTTCGGCAGACCATTGGATATTGATGCGGTTTCAACAGGAATTGCAAATATTGTATTTACCGGAGCAAAACGATAAATGAACAGAATTGATATTGAAAAATGGATTGAAGAAGGATTATCCTCTTCTTCAAAATCTTTGACGGAAGATCGGGCCAAAGCCGTATTCAGAGTATTCAACATCCCGGTGGTGGATGAAAAACGGGAAACGACAGAAGAAGGCGTATTGGCGTCCTGCCGAACAACGGGATTCCCGGTGGTGCTGAAAGGCATCGGCAATACCGTTCTGCACAAAACGGAAAAAGGCCTTGTCCGGGTCGGATTGAACACCCCGGATGAGGTCCGAAGGGCTGTGAAGGAGATGCAGGTCTCGGCCGGGGAATCCCTTGAGGCTTTTCTTGTGCAGCCGGTGGTTCAGGGGAAAAGAGAATTCGTGGCCGGCATGTTCAGGGACCCCCAGTTCGGTCCTGTTATCCTGTTCGGTTTGGGCGGGATACTGACCGAGGCCCTAAAGGACAGTGTCCTGAAAATCGCACCCCTGAAGGATACAGACATGGAAGACATGTTTGATCAATTATCCTCAAAAACCCTCCTGGCCGGGTTCCGGGGTGAAAAACCGGCTGATAAAGCGGCCCTTAAAACCATTCTCAGGGGGTTGTCTGATATGGCCCTGGCCTATCCGGACATCCGGGAGATGGATATCAATCCGCTTATCATCCGGCCCGACGGGTCTCCTGTGGCAGTGGACGGGCTCATCGTCCTTGAAAGAGCTCAAAAAGAGGAGAAAAAGGTGGCCGACATTGATTTGTCCGTCTTGGGCGCCTGCTATTATCCAAGGTCTGTGGCCTTTATCGGGGCTTCTGCCACACCCGGGAAATGGGGGCATATGCTTTTGACCAATACCCTGTCCAGAAATTATTCGGGCAAGGTATATCTGGTCAATTCCAAGGGCGGAACCATTGCCGGGCGGCATGTGTACGCCTCCGTCAATGAGATAGAAGATTCAGTGGACCTTGCCGTTGTCACCATTCCTGCGGAACATGTAATCGATCTTCTGCCGGACCTGCAAAAGAAGAACGTCAAAGGCATGCTTTTGATCACCTCCGGGTTCAAGGAGGTGGGGGAGACGGGTGCCGACTTGGAAAAAAGACTTACGGCAGCGGCGAGGGATGCCGGGATCCTGATTCTTGGCCCCAATACCATGGGCATCTGCAATCCTCATATTGATTTTTATTGCTGTGCCGCCCATGCCTATCCTAAACCCGGTTCCACAACCCTGGTCTGCCAGTCCGGGAATATGGGGACCCAGCTCCTGGCCTTTGCAGAACAACAGGACATCGGCATTCGGGCCTTTTCAGGGTCGGGAAACGAAGCCATGGTCACCATTGAAGATTATATGGAGGCCTTTGAGGTCGATGAACTGACCGGCACCGTGGTTCTGTATCTTGAGAGCGTAAAGAACGGGTCCCGGTTTTTTAAAAGTGCGGACCGGGTTTCCCGGAAAAAACCCATCGTTGTCCTGAAGGGCGGCAGAACCCAAAAAGGGGGAAAGGCGGCTTCCAGCCATACCGGCGCCATGGCCTCAAATTCAAGGGTGTTTGACGCGGCCTGCCGGCAGGCCGGCATCATCCAGGTCAACCAACCCATGGAACTTCTGGATCTTTCCGCCGTGTTTTCATCCCTGCCCCTGCCCAAGGGAAACCGGGTCGCCATCATGACCCTGGGCGGCGGCTGGGGAGTGATCACCACGGATCTTTGTGCGGAAACCGGGCTGGATGTCCCTGAATTGCCCCAGGAGATCATTGAACGGCTGAACAGGATACTTCCGCCCTTCTGGAGTCACGGCAACCCTGTGGATATTGTGGGAGAAGGGGACCCTGCCGTCCCCAAAACCTGCCTGGAAGAGCTGCTGAAATGGGATGGCTGTGATGCCGTTATTCATCTGGGAATCCACGGCAAGCGTGTCCTGGTGAACAATATGATTGAATCGGTGTTAAAAACCGATCCGGGCGTTACCAGAGATCAGGCAGAGCTTTTCAAGGCAGCCGTCCTTCAGTTTGAAGAGGATTACACCCGGTATGTGGTCCAATTAACAAAAAAATATGAAAAGCCGGTCCTGGGTGTCAGCCTTTTGACCGATGAAATCAGCAGGACCCTTTACCCGTGCGAGGGATATGATTATAGAAGCGTTTTTTTTCCGTCCCCGGAAAGGGCGGTAAAGGCACTATGGGGTATGGTCCGGTATTATGAGTGGAAGAAAGGCCATGAATAAGGGGCCTTGTAACCTCTGAATTTTTATTTTACTATACCATGGCCGGGTGTGATGGGCCGGGTGTGATGATTTTGCAGGGATAAACATAAACCAATACTTTTTCAGGAGGCAACATGCAGCCAAGAGTAACCACATCAACACTGATGAAAATGAAAGCGGAGAAAAAAAGGATAACCGCCCTGACGGCCTATGATTTTCCCTTTGCACGGATGCTGGATCAGGCCGGCATTGAGATTATCCTGGTGGGGGATTCCCTGGGCATGGTGGTCCAGGGAAAAGAAAATACCCTTCCGGTCACCATGGATGAGGCCATTTACCATACCGCCATGGTATCCAGGGCATGCAGTTTTTCAATGGTCATCGGGGATATGCCCTTCATGTCCTACCAGGGCTCCCTGGATAAGGCCATTGACAATGCCGGCCGGTTCTTAAAGGAAGCAGGGGCTGCTGCCGTTAAACTGGAAGGCGGGGCCGGGGTCTGCCCGGTCATCCATGCGCTTTCCCGGGTGGGGATACCGGTCCAGGCCCATATCGGTCTGACCCCCCAGTCCGTCCACCAGATGGGGGGATTCAAGGTCCAGAGAGACGAGGAAAGACTGTTAAAAGATGCAAAAGATGTTGAAGAAGCCGGGGCATTTTCCGTTGTCCTGGAAGGGATTCCATCGGCTATTTCCGCAAAGATCACCCAAAGCCTTCACATTCCCACCATTGGAATCGGTGCAGGCGTTGAATGCGACGGCCAGATCCTGGTGCTCCATGATATGATCGGGATTAATGACCGGTTTCTGCCCAAATTCGTCAAAAAATATGCAGATCTTGCAGGTGCGGCCAAAAAAGGGATAGAACACTATATCAATGAAGTAAAGGCCGGGGAATTTCCGTCAAAAGACTATGAATACAAATAAAAAAAATATGGAATTCTGTATTATCGGTTGCGGCAGGCTGGGGATATCCCTTGCGGTTTTTTTGTCAAAGCAGGGATTTATCCCCAGGGCCTTTTCCAGCAGGAGTCCCGAATCCGTTGAACGGGCCATCGGCTTCACCGGAAAGGGAAAAGGATATGAAAACCCGACCGAAGCGGCCAAGACTTCACCCCTTGTGTTTATTACCACGCCGGACACCCTGATTGAACCCGTGTGCGAGCAAATCGCCCTGAAAGGGGGATTTACCCGTGATACCGTTGTCTATCATCTTTCCGGGGCCCTGTCGTCGAGCATCCTCGGGGCAGCCGGAAAGCTGGGGGCCGGAACAGGTTCCATCCATCCCCTTCAGGCCTTTGCGCCCTATGAGGATGGGATGAAATCTCCCTTTAAGGGCATCAATATGTCCATTGAGGGGGATGAAAGGGCCGTGGCCCTGGGAAAGGAAATCGTCAATGCCTTAAAGGCTAATTCATTTACCATTCCCACCCATGCCAAAACCGTATACCATGCCTCGGCCGTTGTGGCATCCAATTATCTGGTGACCCTGGAGCATTTTGCTTTGGAATTGCTGAAACAGGCAAATTTATCCGAGGAAAATGCCTATGAAGTTCTGGAACCCCTTATCAAGGGGACCTTGAACAATATCAAGCAGAGAGGATGCATCAATGCGCTGACGGGTCCTGTGGCCCGTGGGGATGATGAAATCGTATCACGGCACCTGTCCGATATTGATCAAAAACTGCCTCACTTCTCAGATCTTTACAGGCTCCTGGGACGGTACACCCTTAATCTTGCCGAAAAAAGAGGCGAGATCAGTTCGGATGCTCAACAAAAGCTGGCCCGCCTGTTTAAATCTTAAACAGGGCCAAGGGCTTTCCCGAAAGCCCGGCATTGGCCTGTTCCAGGTTGGCCTTGCTGGAGATGACGGCCGTACCTTTAAGGTTGTCATCACAGGTGAAATAGGTCTCAGCGATGTCCTTTATTCTTTTTTTATTCACTCTCAGCAAAGCATCCTTGAATTTTCTGCGGATGGTGTCATCCAGTTTTGTGATATCCCTGTAAAAGGCTTTCATGGCTGCCGGACCAGGTGTTTCAGGTTTGTCGATTTCTGAGCAGACCTGTAAGATGGCTTCTTTCACATCGGTCTCGGAATAATCCCCGCTTATGATAAAATCACAGGCCTTTTTATAAACGTCCAGGGTCCTTTGAATATGGGGGTCCCGGTAGGAGCCGAATGAAAAAAGGCCTTCTTCGGTGTTGTAAACGGCAAATCCGCCGTAGGCGCCTCCCTTTTCCCGAATTTCCCGATGAAGGTAGAGGGATCTTAAAATTTTAGCGATGACGGCAAGTCCGGGAGAATCTTCATGGTTGATTTGAACCGCTTTAAAGGACTGCCCCACAAAGGATACCGAGGTGTTGGTATACCAGCCGTCAAAGGGTACGGTTTCATCATAACCCATGGCCGGGGTAAAAAAGGAGGATTCCGTATCATTGGAAAGCGCTTCATGGATGGACAGGATCTGTTTTTCCGAGCGGATGATGGCCTCTTTGCCGCCGATGAGGGCCGGTTTCAGATTTCCTTTTTTCAATATGGACCGGGCAATCCGGGCGAGTTTTTCTGAAAGGCCTCCAAGGGTTTTATCCCTGTTTACGGCCAACTGGTCTGTCATCTCCCGGATGAACTGATACTGGAGAATCCCATGCCAGAGGTCATTGATATAGGAGGCTTTGGAAAGATGCCTGGACGCAAGTGAAATGGCATAGCGGTGGCCTGAAGACACAATGGAGGCTTCCATGCCGGCCTGATATTGCAACAAAAGATTTTTCAGCCTTTCCATATCCTGAAAGCTGTAGGATTCCAGAAATTCCCGGATGAGATCAAACATTTTATCCACATTCCGGTCCAGGGCCTTTCCCTGGAGGGCAAGAAAGGAATGGGATTCAGCCTCCTTAGAAAAATAGGAGCCTGAATAGGGGATAAGGGATATCCCTCCGGTGTAGAGGTCCATGAGTTCCGCCATTTTGTCATAGGCGGTTGTTTTTGTGCCCGCGCTGGTAAAGGCTCTGCAGAAGAACGGGACCAGGGCATAAAGATCGGTGGAGATCCGCCCTGCCCCCACCGGGCAGGTAAAATAAAGGATACCGGAGGTGGCTTTGTCATAGGCAGTTGAAAAATCAACCGCTTCTATGGCATCGGGTCTTATGATTTCTATCTCATGGGGAACATCGGTCAGTTCAAGGGTGGGCAGAACCGATACATCCTCGTCTTTTTCCTGGAGGGTTTCAAGCGTTTTTGCATCTTTGCGGATCTTTTCAAGATCCTTGGGCGTCATTTTCTTTAAAAGCACCCTCAGTTCTTTTTTTGTTTTTTTCAGGGTTCTTTCTTCCAGGGCCGCATCGGGCTTAAGGGTAAAAAGCACCCTGTGGGGATTTAAAAGAAAATACCGTCTTAATTTGGCTTCAAGAAATCCAACTTTTTTCAGGTTTTCTTTGAGTGTGTTCAAATCATTGTCAATATTGATGCAGGAGACAGGATCGCCTTCATGGATAAGGGTTCCGGCAATATCCAGAAGCAATTTGATGCCAAAGGGGTAAGGTGTATTGGTTATTTCTTTTCTGTAAAATTCAATCTGGTGAATGGCGGAATCAATCATGGTGGGATCAATTCCCTTATGGGCCAGATTTTTAAGGGTGGAAAAAATGATTTTTTGCACTTTTTTAACGGAATCTTGGGAGATGTCTTTTAGCCCGCAGGAGAACATGGTATCCCGGTTCTCAGCATCAAAGCCCGAGGAATCGGACAGGGCAGACCCCAATGAGGAATCGATGAGGGCCTTTCTCAGGGGAGATGAGGAATTCCCCAGCAGAATCTGCTCCAGGACGGTCAGGACCAGGACTTCAAAAGAATCTTTTACATCACAGGTCAGCCAGGCCACACAGGCCTGGTATTTTTTGGAGAGGTCTTCCGGGTCCGCATAGGCATAGGCCTGGGTTCTTTTTCGCGGAGAATTCCATCGGGGCTGGGCCGGGACCTGTGAATCCACCCGGAGGGCATCGAATTCGTCCAGGACTTTCTCACAGATAAAGGCCAGAGTTTCTTCCAGGGGCAGGTTCCCATAGGTATAGAAATGGGAATTGGAGGGGTGGTAATAGGTTGCATGGAAATTTTTCAGATCCTGATATTTCAATCCGGGAATTTCCGAGGGCTCTCCGCCGGAGTTGTTCCTATAGGTGGTATCGGGATACAGGGCCGACAGCAGGGACCTGCCCAGGACCTGGGACGGAGAACTCATGGCACCCTTCATTTCATTATAGACAACGCCTTTATATTCAAGTTCGATTTTTTTATCTTTGGTTTCAAGGAGATCCAGGCGGTGGCCCTCCTGTTTAAAGCTCAATTCATCTATCTTTGGAAAGAAAGCAGCATCAAGATAGACATTCATCAGGTTGAAATAATCTTTTTTATTCTGGGTGGAAAAGGGATACATGGTCCAGTCGGAAGCCGTAAAGGCATTCATGAAGGTGGACAGGCTTCTTTTGATCATGGAAAAGAACGGATCACGGACATTGAAATGTTTTGATCCGCACAGTACCGTATGTTCCAGGATATGGGCCACACCGGATGAATCCGTTGGAACGGTTCTGAAAACGACGCCAAAGGTGTTTTCCTTGTCCTGTGTTGAAATATGGATATGCTTTGCCTTTGTCTTCATGTGTTCAAGCTGAATCATGACCGCATCCATGTTTTCAAGTGAAGTGACCGCCTCGACCTTGTATCCGCAGATGTTCATGCCTTTGTGGAATCGATTGCTTTTCATGTATGTTGTTTTCCTTTATGCTTTTTGATAGCTGCCCCGTTTGATCCGTTTTATCCGTTTTAATTTATACAGCCTGAAAATAATATTCCTGAGTTTTTTTTCATTAAACCCTGTCACTGCTTGGATTTTTTTAAAATCAGCACCCTTGGGATGATTGTCAATCATTTCAAGAACAACGGAAGAAGCATTTTTTCGGCCCTGGACAGGTCTTGCCGAAGGACTTTTTCCTGGTTTTCTCTCATAAAACAACTGTTCAAGGCAGTCCAGCCTGGTGTTTAAAAAGGCAATATCTTCTTTGGTGGGAATATCCAGCCTGCTCAACAGCATCTTGATAAAGCTTTCCCAATTGGTTCCTTGTTCCGGTTTTTCTACCATGATCCGTCTCCTTTGTGAAAAGGTTTATTTGTATATATTGAATCAGATCAAACCCTTTAACGCCGCATACAATGGTTGACATCCGTTTTCATCCGGATATTAGAAAACTTAAAAACAGCCCTGATTTTTTTAAGAAGGTTGAACCTGTTAATTGCTTGAAGTATATAGTATAATAACTACTTAGTGAGACAAAGAAAGTCAAGTAGTAATTTGTTTGTAATTTTTAAGGAAACATAATCTCATGACACATCCCGGGCAGTTGCTGAAACAGGCAGGTTTATATGCAGGAAAAGAACTTGGGCAGAATTTTCTCTCAGATCCGAATACGGCCCGGATGATTGTCGAGAAAACCGGAATATCAGAGGATACCCGAGTCCTGGAAATCGGTCCCGGACTCGGCGCCCTGACCCTTCCCCTTGCGAAAAAAGCCTTTCATGTCACTGCCGTTGAAAAGGATGGCCGCCTGATTCCGATTTTAAGACAGATCATTGATGATGAAGGATTAGATAATATTGACATCATCCATCAGGATATTATGAAAGTCCCTTTATCAGAGATGGCCCGGGATAAAAAACTTGTGATCATCGGAAATCTTCCCTATAATATTTCGTCTCAGATCCTGTTTAAACTGGTGGAAGAAAGAAAGCATATCGAAAAGGCATTTTTGATGTTTCAAAAGGAATTGGCCACAAGAATCCTGTCCCCACCGGGGGGGAGAGATTATTCAAGGCTGTCTGCCGTCAGCCAGTATGCAGCAAAAATCAGCTTTGTGTCCGAGGTCGGGCCTTCCTCTTTTTTCCCCAGCCCGGAGGTGAATTCAACGATTTTGCAATTCAGGTTTTTTCAGCCGGAGGAGTTTGATGCGCATCAGGAGCGCTTATTGTTTGATGTTATCAAGGTTGCGTTTTCAAAAAGAAGAAAATCCTTAAAAAATTCCATGGTCGGCGGTGAGCCGGGATATGAAAAGCAGTTTGTTCTTGAGGCCCTGGCCTCAGCCGGCATAGACGCCCAAAGACGGGCGGAAACCCTTTCCGTGGAAGAGTTTAAGGCCCTTACCCGGGCCCTGGGAAAAATAGGCGGCTAAAACCGAAACATCATTTTTGATAATTATACATGGGATTGACTATTGATAAAAGGTTAGAAAGGACGTTTTATGATCAGAGCAAATGAAAACTACAGCAAACTCAAGGCATCCTATCTGTTTTCAGATATTGCCAAAAGGGTGAATGAATACCAGGCCAAAAATCCGGAAGCCCATATTATCCGGCTGGGGATCGGTGATGTGGTCAAAGCCCTGGTGCCTGCCGTCATTGAAGGATTTCACCGGGGTGTGGACGAGATGGCCAAGGATGCCTCCTTCAGGGGCTATGGACCGGAGCAGGGATATCTGTTTTTAAGAGAAAAAATCGCAGAAAATGATTATCATGCCCAGGGAGCGGATATTTCTCCGGATGAAATTTTTGTCAGTGACGGGGCCAAATGCGATACGGGAAATTTCCAGGAATTGTTTGCGCCCGACATTAAGGTGGCCATTCCCGACCCGGTGTATCCGGTGTATCTGGATACCAATGTCATGGCCGGCCGCACGGGTGAGTATGAAGACAACCGGTATGGCGGAATTGTCTATATGGACTGCCTCAAAGAAAATCATTTCCTTCCGGAACTGCCCCGGGAAAAAGTGGATCTGATTTATTTGTGTTTTCCTAATAACCCCACCGGATCCACTGCCACCAAAGAGGAACTAAAGCTCTGGGTGGATTATGCAAGGGAGAACAAGGCCCTGATCCTGTTTGATGCCGCCTATGAAGCCTATATCCGTGATCCGGACCTCCCCAGGACCATTTATGAAATTGAGGGGGCCCGGGAAGTGGCCGTCGAATTCAGAAGTTTTTCAAAGACCGCCGGTTTTACCGGTACCCGCTGCGGATTCACAGTTGTTCCCAGGGACTGCATGATCTATTCTGCCACGGGAGAAAAAGTTTCCCTCCATTCCATGTGGAACCGGCGCCATACCACCAAATTCAACGGGGTTTCCTATCCGGTCCAGCGAGCAACGGAAGCGGTTTATTCCGAAGAGGGAAAGTGCCAGATCAAAGAGCAGATCGCCTATTATCTGAACAATGCCGACGTGATCCGGAAAACCATTGAATCCCTTGGATTTGATTATGTGGGCGGGGAAAATTCGCCCTATATCTGGGTGGATGGAAAGGGAAGGGATTCCTGGGAATTCTTTAACCTGCTGCTGACCAAAGCCTCCGTGGTCTGTACGCCGGGGGCCGGTTTCGGCCAGTGCGGCCGGCATTATATCCGGATCAGCGCCTTTAACAGCCTTGAAAATGTAACCCTGGCCATGGAAAGAATAAAAGAGGCCTTGAAATGAATCATTTTTTCAAGGTGAAAAGCCTTGAAGAGATCATGGAACGGGTAAAGGATTTTTCTTTGATCGACTCCGAACTCATCCCTGTAGGGGATGCCTTTTCAAGGGTCCTTGCCCGGGACCTGGTTGCGAAAATCGACCTTCCCGGTTTCAGACGGGCCACCATGGACGGATATGCCGTGGCGGCAAATTCCACCTTTGGGGCCTCGGAATCCAACCCGGCCTGGCTGACCCTTGCCGGCGCCATATCCATGGGGGATATTCCCGACTTTACCCTGGAAACCGGACAGGCCGCTAAAATATCAACAGGCGGAATGCTTCCTTTGGGTGCGGATAGTGTGGTCATGGTGGAACATGCGGAACTCATTGACGATTCATCGGTTGAGATTTATAAAAGCGTGGCGCCGCTGCAGAATGTCATCGATGCTTCGGAAGATTTTGCAAAGGATGAAACCATTCTGTCCCAAGGCACCTTTATCCGTCCCCAGGAACAAGGCCTTGCCGCCGGACTCGGGGTTTCAAAGATCAGGGTGTACAAACGCCCCAGGGTGGGCATCATTTCAACCGGGGATGAGATTGTTCCCATCGAAGAAGAGCCTTCTCCCGGAAAAATTCGGGATATCAATTCCTATACCCTGTCCGGATTTGTCCGGGAAGCCCATGCCGAACCGGTCTGTTACGGCATTGTCAGAGATGACCCGGCCGCCTTACAAAAGGCTCTTGAAAAGGCCCTTGAAGAAACCGATATGGTGCTGATTTCCGGCGGAAGCTCCGTGGGTACAAGGGATTTTACGGTGGAAGCCATATCCTCCCTGCCGGATACGGAGATCCTGGCCCACGGCATATCCATCAGTCCGGGCAAACCCACCATCCTGGCAAGGGCCGGGAAAAAACCCGTATGGGGGCTGCCCGGTCAGGTGGTGTCGGCCATGGTGGTTTTCAAGATTGTTGTTCTTCCCTTTTTGAACCGCCTCAAAGGGCTGGCTGACAGGGACCGGACCATCCGGGTCCCGGCCATATTGAGCCGCAATGTCGCCTCAGCCCAGGGGCGGCGGGAGTTTATCCGGGTTCTCCTGGAACATGGCGCCGGCCGGATAACGGCCAGACCCGTCCTGGGCAAATCAGGACTGATCCGGACCATGATCCATGCCGACGGCCTCCTTGAAATCGGTGAGCATGTGGAAGGCCTTGAAAAAGGGGCCCTTGTTGATATCATCCTTTTATAAGAATTTACAAACAGGACAGGATAAATGAATTCCAAACGAAATGTCTATCTGGATATGAAAACCATTGAAGAGGCCCGGAAAATCCTTTTTGACCGGTTTGGCGGCTTGGCCACGCCGGTTGAAACCCTTGATGTGGTCGGATCAAAGGACAGGGTCCTTGCCAAACCGGCCATGGCCCTCATCTCATCCCCCAATTTTCATGCCGCAGCCATGGACGGTATTGCAGTGGACGCCAAACTCACCTTTGGGGCCGGAGAAGAAACCCCCGTCACCCTTGTCCCCGGAGAAACCGCTTACTGGGTCAATACCGGCCACGCCCTGCCCCAGGGCACCAATGCCGTGATCATGATCGAGCACCTGAACATCATCGATGATAAAACCGTTGAGATTGAGGCCCCCGTTTTCCCCTGGCAGCATGTCCGGAAAATGGGAGAAGATATCGTGGCGACCAAGCTCTTATTCCCCCGGGGCCACAGGATCACTTCCTATTCTCTGGGAGCCCTCTTGTCCGGCGGCATTTTCCGTGTCCAGGTGTATAAAAAGCCAAAGGTCCTTATCATCCCCACCGGATCGGAACTGAGACAATGGCAGGATTTAGATATAAATGCCTTGAAACCCGGGGATGTGGTTGAATCCAATTCGTCTGTTTTGGGCGGTCTGTGTGAAGATCATGGGGCCTGTTTTGACTGTCATCCCATGCTCAAGGACAATCTGGATACGATTTTAAAAGTGGTTGAAACCGCTGCAAGCCAGGAATACGATATGATCTGCATCATCGGCGGATCTTCGGCCGGGTCGGAAGATTATGCAAAGCCCGTGATTTCCTCCCTGGGTGAAATCTTTGTCCACGGCGTGACCATGATGCCTGGAAAACCCGTGATGTTCGGCAAAATTTCCGGCAAGCCTGTTTTTGGGATTCCCGGATACCCGGTCTCGGCCATTGTGGCCTTTGAGCAGTTTGCCGGGCCTTTGCTGTTGAACATGCAGAAGCTGCCGCGAAAGGAAGCGGTCACGGTTCCGGTGTCCCCTTCCCGGAAAATGGCTTCAAAGCTGGGCCAGGAAGAATTCGTAAGGGTAAAAATCGGTTCCGTGGACGGCAAACTCATGTCCTCTCAGTTGCCCAGGGGATCGGGCAGCATCACCACCCTGACCGAGGCCGACGGAATTATCAGGATTCCGGCCCATGTGGAGGGGATATCGGAAAACGAGACGGTCCAGGCCCATCTTTTGAGGCCCCTGTCTTCCATTGAAAATACCATTGTGATCATCGGGTCCCATGATAATACCCTGGATCTCCTAGCGGATCAGATCAAGATGACCCAGGGGGATATCGGCATCTCTTCCAGCCATGTGGGCAGCATGGGCGGACTCATGGCCATCAGAAAAGGGGCCTGCCATATGGCCGGGGCTCATCTTCTGGATATCGAAGACGGGTCTTATAATATTTCCTATATTCAAAAATACCTGCCCGGTGAAAAGGTTTGGGTGATCAATCTGGTCATGAGGGATCAGGGGCTCATTGTTCCCAAGGGAAACCCGAAGCGGATCACGGGCATTGAGGATCTGAAAACCAAGGGCCTTTCCTTCATCAACCGCCAGCCCGGATCAGGCACGCGGATCTTGCTGGATTACAAGATGAAGGCCCTTCAGATATCTCCCTCGGATATCAAGGGATATGACAATGACGAATACACCCATATGTCCGTCGCCGTCGCCGTCCTTTCCGGAAGGGCCGATGCAGGCCTTGGTATCATGGCTGCGGCCCGGGCCCTGGATCTTGATTTTATCCCGGTGGTGACCGAAGAATATGACCTCGTTATCCCGGACCGGTTCTATTCGACCGGGAAAATTCAGGTCCTGCTGGATACCATCCAATCCCGGGATTTCAAGGAAAAGGTCATGGCTCTGGGGGGATATGATACAGGCAATACGGGCCGGGTTATCTACCAGTCCTAAGGGGTTTACGACGGAGTTTTAAAAAGATAAGGCCACAGGGAAAATTTTGTTTCCTTGTGGCCCATAATAAAACCGGGGAACGGCATCCGTTCCCCGGTTTTGTCTGGTATGAATGTAAATCTTAGTTCATGGGTTGAAGTTCAACCCTTCTGTTCAATGACCGTTCTTCCGGTGTTGTATTGGGTCCCACCGGCTTGCTGAAGCCAAAACCCTGGGTGCTCAGCCTGTTTTCTGCAACACCTTTTGATACCAGGTATTTTTTAACGGCGTTGGCGCGTCTCAAAGAAAGCCCCAGATTGTATTCCGGGGTTCCGATATTGTCGCAATGCCCCTGGAGATCCACTTTCATGCCGGGGTTCTTTCCAAAAATCGCAACCACTTCGTCCAGGAGGGGATAAGCCATGGGTTTGATTTCAGCCTTGTCAAAGTCAAAGAGAACATGGCTCAGGACCCAGCATCCCTGGGCATTGACTCTGGCGCCCTTGGGAGTTCCGGGGCATTTGTCGTCTTCATCGTATACACCGTCGCCATCGGTATCGACTCTCTGCTTTACAGCAGGTGCAGGTGCAGGCGCAGGTTTTTTGCTCAAGAAGACTTTTTCGACAAAGGCTGCCATCCCTGCGCTGGTCAAGAGTTCATCCGCTTTTGAGGCAAATCCGCATCCGCCTATTTTTGCAATCTCTTTTAAAAGGGCTTCACCTGGGGCGGAATTCCCCACAAGGATGGTGTAAAAACAGATGGCGTCTCCGTAAGCAGCATTTAATGCTTTTGCGGCAGCAGCAGCATTCCCGTCAGTTTCAAGGCCGTCACTGATGATGATAACGGCATTCGTTTTTCCCGAAAGACCCTTCAGATCTGCTCTTGCGGTATCCAGAGCATTATAGATAGGGGTTGTTCCACCCGGTTCGGTAATTTTTTTGAACTTGTCAGCCAGGTTTTTGGATGAGAATTTCTCCATCCCATAAAACAGTTCGGTCTGTTTACTTGAAACCGCAGGGGAATGGCCAAAGGATCTTAAGCCGGCGGTCTGTCCCAGCTCAGGAATGGTCTGGTTCATTCTTTCAACAAGGGCTTGGGCAATATTGAATTTTTTGGTGCCATTATAATTTTCATACATGGAGCTTGATGCATCATAGATGATGAGGAAATTGTCCACTTTGGAGGTATAAAGGCTTTTGTCGAACTTTACTGCTTCAAACGGGGGCAGGTTCGCTCCCTGCTGCGCAGCGCAGCCGAACAAAAAAAGGAAGGCGGTTAACAGTAATACGCTTTTGCTGAAAAATTTCATTTTCTTTTTCTCCTTCTAAATGGTTATGGTTTGTGAATTCAACGGGTTCTTTTTACAAAGTAACTCTTGATAATGGACATTATTTTTCTTTATATATAAAATCGCATTGAAAATCAATGAATCTCTTTATATTTTTTAGGGTCGGCAAGTTCTTCTTTGATGGCATGGGCCAGCTTCTTGATGGTATAGGGTTTTTTGATAAATTGGCCGGCGCCGAGCCTCAAGACCTCCCTGACCCGGTCATTTTCTGAAAATCCGCTGGCAATGACGGCTTTCTGATCAGGATAAAGTTTTAAAATCCGTTTATAGGTATCCAGCCCATCCATACCGGGCTCCATTTTCATGTCAAGGAGGATGAGATCAACAGCGCGCTTTTTCAGAAAAAGCAGGGCATTTTCTCCGCTCGGCGCGGTAAAGGGCTTGTATCCCAGCATTTTCAGGGAGTCCCGGGCAATTCGCCGTTGTTCATGGACATCATCAATGACGAGGATGGTCTCTTTGTTCCCTTTGAAGTCTTCAATCCGCATGGGGTCCGGTTCCGGCCCGGCTTCTTTCCGGGTCGCGGGAAAATAAAGTTCAAAGGTGCTGCCCTTATTGATTTTGCTGGTCACTTCAATATAGCCGTTATGGTCTTTTACACAGTTCCACACCACGCAAAGACCCAGTCCGGACCCGCTTCGGCCCATTTGCTTTTTGGTGTAAAAGGGTTCAAATATCTTGTTCAGATCCTTTTTAGGGATACCGGCGCCGCTGTCCGTCACCCTCAGGACCACATATTCTCCTTCAAGGATATGGTCACAGCCTCTCAAGGGCATATCCAGATACCGGTTAAAGGATTCAACCGTGACCGTCCCGTTTCCCTTTATGGCTTCAGCCGCATTCATGACCAGGTTCATAATGATCTTGGAGATATGGGAGGCAGAGCCGATGATGTTCAGAAGATCGTTTTCGGGATATACCTTGAACCGGATATGGGGATAGGTTTTTTCCAGCCTCTGGTGTGCAGCGCTGATAAAATAGTCATGGATCACATGGTTTAGATGGATGCTGTTTTCAACGCTGATCCCTCTTCTGGTGAGGGTCAGAAGATCCTGAACAATTTCCGCTGCCTTTAGTCCGGCATCATGCATGAAGGAGATGGGTTCCTTTAAGGGGCTGTCCGGGGATATCTGCATTAATAAAAGTTCGGGGTAGCTGACCAGCCCGGAAAGGATATTGTTCAAATCATGGGCCACCCCGCCGGCCATGGTCCCGATGAGCTCCATTTTTTTGGCCCGGTCCAGCTTTTCCTCAAGGATCCGGTATTTCTCTTTTTCCTCCATGAGTTCGGTTTCCAGGGCCAGGCGCTCTTCTTCCAGGGAAAGGGCGGCGGCAAGGGTTCTGATGCAGTGGAGGTCATCGTCTGTAAACTCCCGTGTTTTTGTATCCACGATACAGAGGGACCCGATGACCCGGTTTCTGAGTTTAACCGGAAACCCGAGATAGGATTTTAAACCGTATTGCTTTACATGGGGATCGGTATGGAAGAAAGGGATTTTTTCAATATCCGGAATGGCAACAGCCCTGTTTTCTTCCTGAATGGCGGCTTCCCAGCAGATATGGCCTGCGGCGGCGGATTCTGTTTCAAGATCATCGGGCCTTTTGTGGCCGGCCCATACGACAAGGGATTTTTGTTTTTCATCAATGCGGTTGTATAAAGAGCAAACCCCGTCCAGAATCTGCCGCGTCTGCTCCAGAATGATATATATATTTCTGCGGCAATCGGTGCCCAAAAGATGAAAAATATGTGCCAGACCGGCTAATTTTTCACTGGACCCGGTCTGCCGGAGATCCGTCTCCACGCTTTCCATTCAGCATTGTCTCCGTTTAAGAGTTATGCACGGTTTTATTGTGAAAAACAAACAAGTTCAAGTCTTTTTTTAATATCTTGCAATTTAAGCCGGGGAATTATATACGGGGGCTGATTATCGGCCAATACTGAATAAGAAAGAAGGCGTTTAAGATATGGAAATGTATCAGGGGATTGTTCTGGGTATTTTACAGGGGCTGACCGAGTTTTTACCCGTCAGCAGTTCAGGACATCTGGTCCTGGGCCAGATTTTTTTCGGTATCACCGAATCTCAGTTGATGTTTAATATCAGCCTTCATGTGGGAACCCTTCTGGCCATCCTGGTGGTTTATTTTTCCGATATCCGATCCATCCTGGCCTCGGTTCTTGGATTTTTTTTAAAGGCAGTATCCGGAAAACCCGCCAAACACCTGTTCAACGAAGATCCCCATCTCAGGATGGCGGGCCTGATCCTCATCGGTTCGGTCCCGACGGCCGTGATCGGGCTTTTTTTAAAACAGTATGAGGCCGTTTTGTTTTCCTCGGCCCTTATAGTGGGCTTCATGCTGATCCTGACCGGAATCATCCTTTGGGTTTCCCGGAACTATTATACGGCTGAACCCATAGGGGACGGGTTCGGCATTAAAAAAGCAATTTTCATCGGAACGGTCCAGGGCCTTGCCGTCCTGCCCGGTCTCTCAAGATCAGGGTCCACCATCGCCGCCGGAATGGTGGCCGGGCTCGACCGGGGTACGGCGGCCCGGTTTTCTTTTCTTCTGTCCGTCCCGGCCATTATGGGGGCAGAGGTACTGGGTTTAAAAGATATTATGGAGCAAGGCCTTTCCATTGACCTTGTGACCATTTGTGGTACAATCGCAGCATTTATCACCGGCTTGATTGCATTGAAACTATTATTACGGTTGGTCCATGCGGGCCGGTTCCATCTGTTTGCCCCTTATTGCTGGCTGGCAGGGGCAGCCGCGCTTTTATCAACCGTCATCTAAGGAGGGCGTTATGAATCCTGGAATATTCAGGGAATATGATATCAGGGGAGTTGCCGGCAAGGATATCCTGGAAGAGGATGCCAAGAGCATCGGCAGGGCCTTTGGCACGCTTTTGCAAAGGCAGAACCGGAAAACCGTATCCGTTGGAAGGGACTGCCGCCTGACCTCGGAAAGCTTTTCCGCCCATTTTATCAGCGGTATTCTGTCCACGGGCTGTGATGTCGTTGATATCGGGCTCTGTCCCACGCCCGTGCTGTATTTTTCCATCCAGCACCTGAACCTGGAGGGCGGCGCCATGGTGACGGCCAGCCATAATCCGCCGGAATACAACGGGTTCAAGCTCATGAGCGGTGAAGACTCCATCCACAGCCAGGGGCTCCAGGATGTCCGCAGGCTCATCGAAGCCCATGATTTTGTAGAGGGTCAGGGACGGGTGATTCAAAAAGACGTCATCACCCCTTATAAGGAATTCCTGGTTCAAAACATCAAGATCAAACACCCCCTCCGGGTCGGGATTGATGCCGGCAACGGCACCGGCGGCATCACGGCCCTTCCGGTTTTAAAACAACTGGGTTGTGAAGTCCATGACATCTATTGCGACCCCGACGGAACCTTTCCCAACCATGAGTCGGACCCCACCCAGAAAAAAAATCTTCTGGATCTCATCCAACTGGTCAGGGACAAAAACCTGGACCTGGGGGTCGGATACGATGGAGATGCCGACAGGATAGGCGTGGTGGACAAAAACGGCACTGTCATCTACGGGGATCAGCTCATGGTGATCTATGCCAGGGAAATCCTCCAGAGAAATCCCGGAGCCACCTTTATCTCGGAAGTCAAATGTTCCATGGTCATGTATGATGATATCCGGAAGCACGGGGGCAAGGCCATCATGTGGCGGACCGGCCATTCATTGATCAAGAAAAAGATGAAAGAGGAAAATGCAGCCCTGGCCGGGGAAATGAGCGGGCATATGTTTTTCAAAGACCGGTATCTGGGGTTTGACGACGCCCTCTACGCCACCTGCCGCCTTCTTGAGATCATGGCCGACACGGGACTGGGGGTGGATGACCTCATCCGGGACCTTCCCAAGACCTTTACCACGCCGGAACTTCGGGTGGACTGCCCCGATAATATCAAATTTGAGGTGGTGGCCAGGATTGTAAAAGGATTCAAGGCCAAAATGGAAGTCATTGATATTGACGGGTTAAGGGCGGTTTACAAAGACGGGTGGGGCCTGGTCCGGGCTTCCAATACCCAGCCCGCCCTGGTGCTCCGCTTTGAAGCCCTGACTGAAAAACGGCTGGCTGAAATCCAAAATGAAATCGAATCCGCTTTAAAAGCCATTATCAAGGAGACCAAATAAGATTTTCCATGCCCGGCCATGAAGTCTTATCGTTATATCATTTATGGAGTTATCCTCACAGCAGACAGAAGCTGTCCAACATACCGGTTCCCCTGCCCTGGTGGTGGCGGGAGCCGGGTCCGGCAAGACCCGGACCCTCACGGCCAAATTTTCGCACCTGGTGAACCAGGGGCTTGATCCCAAAAGAATTCTGGCCATTACCTTTACCAACAAGGCGGCCGACGAGATGAAATCCCGGCTCATGAAAATGACCGGTCTGGATTATCGCTCTTTTCAATGGGTGAGAACCTATCATTCCGCCTGTCTCATGATCCTCAAACAGCATTGTGAGCGCTTAAAATATGTACCCCCCTTGCAGGTGCTTTCCGTTTATCAGCAGGAAAAACTGGCAACGGAAATCTGCATTAAAAACAATATCGAGAAAAAACAGGGCCCCCGGATTCTGTCCACCATTTCCAGGGCCAAAAATTCCGGCAATCCGGGAAAATACCTGGACACCCGGACCTCTATGTTTTCCATCCATATGAAGGATCTCTTTGCCCAGTATGAAGAGCGCCTGAAGGAAATGAACGGGGTGGATTTTGACAATATTCTTTTGAAAACCCGGGACCTTCTGCGGGACCATCAGGATGTCCGGGAATTTTATCAGAATTATTTTTCCTATATCCTGGTGGATGAATACCAGGACACCAACAATCTCCAGGACGACCTGACAAGCCTTCTTCTGGGCAGCCACCGGAACCTGTTCTGCGTGGGGGATGACTGGCAGGCCGTATACGGATTCCGGGGCTCCAACGTCAACCATTTCCTGGGGTTTTCGGAAAAATATAAGGATGCCAGAATTTTCCGGCTGGAGGAGAATTACCGGTCTGCGGACGAGATTGTCCAGGCGGCCAATGATCTCATTGATTATAACCCGGACAAGATGGACAAAAAATGCTTTTCCCGGAAAAAAGGCGGGGTGGTGGAGATCTATGATTTTCTCTCCGATTCCCATGAAGCCGAGTGGGTGGCCCGGCGGATCAAGGGCCTGAACCGCCAGGGCCTGGGCATTGCCTATGATAAAATGGCCGTGGTCTATAGGACCAAATTCTGCTCCCTGCCCTTTGAAAGAATCTTCCGGGCCTATAGGATTCCCTACAGTTTGAAGGGCTCCCAGGGATTTTTTGAAAGGATGGAAATCCTGGATATCAATTCCTATCTGAGTGCGGCCTTTTTCCCCCATGATGATGTTTCCTTTGAACGGGTCCTGAATACGCCGAAAAGGGGAATCGGACCTGCCCTGGTCAAAAAGATGGCGGATATGAGATCCCAGGGGGTCAGCCTCCAGGATGCGGCAAGGATCATGGTCCAGGACCGGGTTTTGACCAAAAAAATCCATGAGGGTCTTTCCGCCCTTCTTGAACTCCTGGGTGAAATCGCTTCCCTGCCGCCGGTCCAGGCCATGGACACGGTCCTGGAAAAAACCGGGTATCTGGCCTATCTGGAGAAAAAGACAAAAACATCTGAAGAATATATTTCCAAAAAGGAAAATATCGAGCAGTTGATGTATACGGCAAGGGCCAAGGAAACCCTCCTGGAATATCTTGAGGAAGCGGCCCTTATCCGGGAAGACAAAGAGGAGGAGGAAGAATCCTCCGGTGTTTCCCTTCTGACCATTCATTCGGCCAAGGGCCTGGAATTTGACACAGTCTTCATTGTGGGGTGCGAAGAACGGCTTTTTCCCCACTGGCGGTCCATTGATGCCGGTGACCCCGCTCTTTTTGAGGAACGGCGGCTCATGTATGTGGCCATGACCCGTGCGGAACGGTTCTTATACCTCACCCATGCCAATTACCGGAAAGGGGAATTTGCAACCCGGAGCCGGTTCATTGACCAGATCCGGGAATGCATGTCCTAGGGGCCGGAGCAGGGGTATGGATGATTTTTCCATAAAAGAGCCTTTTTCCGTACTGGTGAAAAAGCTGGTGAGAAACGGGAAAGGCTTTATCCCCTCGGATCATAAAAGCGTTTTCATCACCCTGTTCTTTGCCATTTTCACCACCGTCACCGGCGTCGGGATCGTGGTGCCCCTTCTGCCCGTCTATGCCCATGATCTCGGGGCCACCGGCCTGTATGTGGGCATGATCTTCGGGTCCTTTTCCATATCCAGGACCCTCCTTCTGCCCTTTTTCGGCCGGCTCTCCGATCATAAAGGCCGGAAGCCCTTTATCGTCCTGGGGCTTTTATCCTATACCCTGATTTCCTTTGCCTTCATCTTTTCAAAAAATGTTGAAACCCTGATCCTGTTAAGGTTTATCCAGGGGGCGGCCTCTGCCATGATCATGCCCGTGGTCCAGGCCTATGTGGGCGAGATCACGCCTGAAGGATCGGAAGGATATTCCATGGGTCTCTTCAACCTATCCATGTTCCTGAGCCTGAGCATAGGGCCCCTGATGGGCGGCACCCTGAAAGATCTCCTGTCCATTGATGCCGCCTTTGTCGGCATGGGGGTCCTGTCCTGCCTGGGACTTTTCCTGGCCCTCTTTTTTCTTCCCCCGGTGTCGACGGAAAAGCTAAGGACGGGCGAGCGCCCGGTGGTTCCCTGGGCCGGCCTGATAAAGGACCAGGCCCTGATTTCCATTTTTTGTTTCCGCTATGCTTATACGGCCTGTATCGGGGTCATCTGGAGTTTTCTGCCCCTCTTTGCCGACCGGGAATTCGGGCTTTCCGGGTCCCTCACCGGCATCCTGGTCACCCTTGGCGTCTTCATATCCGGCCTGCTTCAACTGCCCATGGGCTATGCCGCCGACCGGCTGAACCGGACGGTGATGGTCATCGTCGGCGGTCTGTTTTCAAGCACAGGGATACTGCTGCCCTATTTCGCCGCCTCCTTTTCCGATCTGGTGATCGCTGTGTGCATCTTCGGTCTCGGTGGCGGTATGTCCATGCCGGCCGTCATGGCCTGCGCCGTCTTGAAGGGGGATGAGAAAAAAGCCATGGGATCAGTCATGTCCCTCATGACCATGGCCCACAGCCTGGGGATGCTGACGGGATCACTGGCGGCCGGGCTGGCCATGGATTTTCTGAGCCTGAAGACGGCCTTTCCCTGCGGCGCCTTTATCATGCTGGCCGGGACCCTTGTGATTTTCTCAGCCGCCCGGCGGAAGATCAAAATTTGAAATGGAGGCCTGGGCCTTTTTGATGGGATTTTGGTCTAGGTCGTCTACAAAATGCTTCAGGCGTCTGAATTCGCTATTCAGCCGGTTGATGAGGTCGGGATTCGGAGGGCCGGGTTTTGTTTTTAAAGCGGTTTCAAGTTCTGCCGCTACATCGGATAAGGCTGCGGCGGTCAGGTTGGAAGCGCCTCCCTTGATGGCGTGGGCCTCTTCTTGAATTCGGGCAAAATCCTCGTGCCCAAGAGCCTTGTCCATTTTTTGGAGCTGAAGTCCGGCCGTATGGAGAAATTCATTCAAGACCTCCCAGAAGAAATCCTTATCATTTTCAAATTCAAGGAGGGCCCGGTCATAATCCAGGGGTAGCGGCAAAGGGAGAGAATCCGGAAGAAAAGGAAAATCGAGGCCGGTTTCGGCGTCCGGCTCAGGATCCTTTTTTCGGACAGACCATTTTTCAACCATGGCGACCATATCCTTTTTCTTAAAGGGCTTGGTCATATAGTCGTCCATGTCCGCTTCAATGCATTTTTCCCTGTATCCTTTAATGGCATGGGCCGTCATGGCAATGATCGGTGTTCGCCTGATTTTTATGGGGTGTTGGGGATGATGAACCACCTGTCCCGCTTCCTGTTCACGGATCTGTCGCGTGGCCTCATAGCCGTCCACCAGGGGCATCTGGATATCCATAAGGATTAAATCAAACTGCTTTGTTCTGAAAAGATCAACCGCCTGCCGTCCATCTTCCGCCAGGGTCACCCGATATCCTGCGTCGGTTAAATACCGGACGGCAATCTGCTGGTTTGTGGGATAATCTTCTGCCAGAAGAATTTCGGCTTTTGACCCTCTGATCTCTGAAATCCTGTGCCGGGTCAGGGGGCTGGAAAACTTGTGGGCGCCGGTGAACTCTTCTCTGTTCAAAATGGAGATCATGACGGATTTAAGATCGTCGCGCTTTACGGGCTTTGTGAGATATCCGTTGATGCCGAGGTCTTTACAGATATCGCTGTCGCCGATCATTCCCATCGAGGTCAGAAGAATGATGGGGGTATTTTTCAGGGAGTCCTTCTTTTTTATCTCTTTCACCAACTGGAACCCATCCATTCCCGGCATCTGAAAATCAGACAGGATCATATGTATCCCATCACCGGATGAATTTTGATTTTCAAGGATGGATAGGGCTTCCGAGCCGCTTACGGCCTCGACGGGAACGCAGCCCCAGGATTTGAGATGCTCTGAAAAGACAAACCGGTTGTTTTTATTATCATCCACAACCAGGACGGTTAACCCATCCAATTGGGCCCTGGTTCCGGCAACCGGTTCTTCTTCCGAAGCCGGCGCATCTTTTTTAAAGACACCGGTGAAAAAGAAAGTTGATCCTTGAAAGGGTTGGCTGTTCACCCCGATTTCCCCGCCCATAAGGGTAACGATCTGCCTGGAAATGGTGGTGCCGAGCCCGGTACCGCCGTATTTTCTCGTGGTGGACCCGTCGGCCTGGGAAAAACTCTCAAATATTTTGTCCTGTTTGTCTTTTGGAATGCCGATACCGGTATCTTTGACACAGAATCTTATTTTTACATCTTTGCCGAGATCTTCGAGAGAATCCGCCCAGATGAAAATTTCACCCTTGAGGGTAAATTTTAAGGCATTCCCGACCAGATTGATCAGGATTTGTCTCAATCTTCCCGGATCTCCAATGAGTCTTTCAGGCGCCTCGGATGGAAGAAAAGAAATAAATTCCAGACCCTTTTTCCGGGCCGTGACGGCAAAGCTCGATGACAGATCTTCAAAAAGATGCCTTAAATTAAAGGGAATATCGTCAAGTTCCAGTTTGCCGGCCTCAATTTTCGAAAAATCAAGGATGCTGTTAATGATGGCCAGCAAAGACTCAGCTTCCATACTGACGGTTTTGGCAAGATGTTTCTGATGGTCTTCCAGCCCGGTTTCAAGCAACAGTTCCACCATGCCCATAATCCCGTTCATGGGGGTACGGATTTCATGGCTCATATTGGCTAAAAATTCGCTTTTGGCTCGGGTGGCTTCCTCGGCTTCATTTTTCGCTTTTTTGAGCTGTTCCTCGGCGCGTTTCCGCTCGGCTATTTCCTCTTCAAGTGCCCGGGTTCTTTCTTCAACCCTTTTTTCAAGCTCGTCCCGGTGTTTTCGAAGTTCATTCTCCATCTGCACCCGGCCGGTAATATCCCTGATATTGCTGATCCAGGCAGAGCGGCCCTTGTATTCGGATTCGTAAGTCCTGATTTCCACATCCATTTTCTGCCCGGACCGTGTGATATGGGTATACTGGGTGGAAGCATTTGTATTCTTTGACTCAATGTTCCGGCTGATTTTTTCAAGATCTTCTTTCGGGTGAAGCTGATAGGGCGTCATGGCCGACAGTTCTTCCGCGGAATAACCGTAAACATTTAAAAAGGCCGTATTGCAGTCAAGAATGAGAAGGGTTTCCTGATCAAACACAACCACCGGGTCCGCAATATGGTGAAAAAGGGCCTTATAAATCTTCTGTATTTTCCGTCGTTCATTAAAGGTCTGTTCCATATCGGTTTTAATAACGGTCAGAGCGTCAAAAACCGCTTTAAACGGGTGGGATTCTGAAATATCTTCAAACTGTGTGCCGCTCTCGTCCCAGTTGATGGAGCCCATATACCTTAAAATTTCATCAGAATACGGAGCGTGACGGGAACCGGGTCGAAACCGGTGAAACACCTGTTTCAGAAAAGAAATCGGCCGGATTTTTATCGGCGCCTTGCCCAATAGCGCCATGGATGCGCTAATCGTCTCTTCATAAGTATCAAAGGCCTTCATGGGGATACCGGGCTGCTTGAGTTTTGTGCCGATATTGTACATCCAGCGGATATGCTTGGGGACATTGTATACAAAGTGGCCGATTAAGAGGTGGTTCCCCGCCTTTTCCAATAACAGGCTCAACACTTTTATCCGGGTCCGTTTGGATGGAATATTGGTAATCTTGCTGTAGTCGGAGATTTCAATATAGGATTTGCCCTTGAGGTGGACGCATTCGAGAAACCGGTTGTAATTTTGGAAAAGAGCGATGGTCCCCTCCAGGCTTATTTTGCCCCTGGGAAAGGCGGAAAGGATATTGTCATTGATCAGTTCAAAGGTAACCCAGTATTCTTTTGTCAGGGGAATATCAGCCCAGTCCGGATTTTTTTACAATTAATTTGCCTTCCCCGGGGATATTTCGTAGATTGATTTCGCTTGAAGCTTGGT
>CAZAHK010000003.1:0-53624 GCA_964484555.1 uncultured Desulfobacula sp. | reverse complement strand
TGCAAAAATACTTGCCGGGAGAAAATAAGAATGAGTACGACCTTGAAAGGGCTGGCCCGGGAGCCCTATACCGCCACCCAGTTTGATCAGCGCCCCCTGCGTGAACACCCGGATTATCATCCCCCGGCAGGCCAAACCGAAATATGGAACCGGACACTTCATTTTGCCGGATCAGAAACCGCCGATCAGCATGGCGGATATCTTGAAGGTGCTCTGTCAAGTGCCCAGAGAGCTGTAGAGGAATTATAAACGGCGCCGAATTGGAAGATCCAGCGCCGCTTTTTTCATCCGGAGGATCGACTATTCCCCGGATTCAGATTGTTTCTTCAACTGGTTTTTAATTTCTGCAAGCTCGGCTTCCAGCATATTGGCCCTGTTCTGCAGGATGGTCTGGTTTGAAACGACCGGAGCCGGCCCGGCCCAGGGGCCGTAATTTCCACCCCGGCCCATTCCCCGGCCGCCTCCCCATCCGGCTGTCTGGCAGCCTCTTCTCAGGCCTCTGCCCATTCCATAGCTGCCGACAACTCCCCGGGCTGCCGCATTTCCGGTGCAGACACCTCTTCCTCTACCGGTCATAGGCCCTTCATTCATGGGACCTCTTTGATTTAATCCTGGCATGATATATCCTCCTTTTTTTATGGTGAATGGGTATTTTATAATCCAATACCCAGATTGATTCAGCTTTTTTTACCCCAGCCCCGGCCGTTACCCCAGCTCTGTCCCGGCCCGGTTCCTCCGCCTTGACCGGTTCCCCGGCCGCATCCTCCGCCTCCCTGACCACATCCCTGGCCCCGGCCCTGACCGGTTCTTCTGCCGACACCTGGATTGTTTCCGCAGCCCCGGCCGGAACCTCGGCCGGTTTGTTGTCCTTGCGGGTTGCCCCTGTCTTGATTTTGCATGTTATTCATTTTCGTCCTCCTTTATGGGTTCGATGATTTGTCTGTTTCTCCCTCTGCCGCATCCTTGGCGGCCATGCCGCCTGCCGTGGGGGCCGTGTCCATGTCTCATGCCTCCCATGGTATAACAGCCGCCCTCCACTTTGAGACGAAGCCCGTTCACCAGGGCAGACGAGAGGGTGTACCGGCCTGACCTGAGAATTCTTCCAAAGGTCTGCCGGGAAACATTCATGATTTCCGATGCCTGACTCTGGTCCAATCCTTCATAATCGATATGCCGAATGGCTTCAAATTCTTCAAGGGAAAGGGTTGTTTCTCCTTTAATCTCAATCCCCTCGGGCTTGAATTCACTGATGATCGGTCCGGACAGGACACATCTGGGTCTTTTGGGTCTTGGCATTGAATTGTTTCCTTTTGTTTACCGGTTCGATTATTATGATCATTTGACTATAATAATAGAGACGCATAAAAGACATGTCAAGGGAAATTATGATCAAATGACCAAAAAAATACGGCAAGGAAAATTATCCCCCTTGCCGTATTGTCTAAGGCTCCGTCCTTAACCCTTATTTGGACTGACCCATGTCTTACAAACCCTGTCAGGAAGGTCTTGCGACCAGCACAGGAACCTTTGATTTCAGAATCACACCACCCGCGGTGCTTCCCAGAACCATTTCCTCAAATTCACCATGGCCGTGGGTTCCCATGATAATGAGATCAAATTTTTCGTCCCGGGCCGTTTTTACAATTTCTTCAACCGGGCGGCCGGCTACAATAATGGTCCTGTCTTCCGAAAGAGGGCAATGGGGCATCTGTTCAAGTATTTTTTGGGATGTGGCCCGCATTCTTTCCCGGATTTCAATTTTTGCAGCTTCAATTGCCTTTTGGTTCATTTCATTTCTTTTTTTCTCATCCACGGTGTGTGACAAGTCTATTCCTGTTCCGGAAGAATACTCATCCAGCACATCCGGCACCACATGCATGGCATAGACCTGCGCTTGGTATTGATTTCCAATGCTGCACGCATATTTCACCGCATAACGGGCCGTTTCAGATAAATCCGTGGCAAAAAGAATTTTTTTAATATCCATGGCCATGGAAACAGGCTGGTCAAGGGCGGATATCTTGGCAGCTTCCACTTTTGGGGCTTCGGATGCCGTCTCATCCATAGGTTGAACCGGACCGAACATGAAATCAATAAACCGGACATACCAGGCTGCACTCTGGATCTGGACCACATAGGCCAGGGAAATTAAAAGGGCAATGGTCATGCCTTCCTTTCCAAAGGCGGTCATGGCAATGGCCAGGGCAATGGATAAATCCCGCATGACCACGCCGAATACCATGGCAATGGCATCTTCACGCTTGAAAAGGAGGCGGCCGGCAATTGTTAATAGAATATAGGATATCAGATAAAAGAGGACCAGGGGAATGAGGATGGTCAGGATATCACCAGGGTTGGCAATAATTTGCCGGGCTTTCAAAGACATGGCCAAAAATGCGATCAAAGCCACACCCAGGGCTGAAAAAGGCGGGAATTTTGCTTGAATGCGTTCATTCCATATTTTTACACCATATTTTTTTCGCCCCAAAAATTGGGTCAGAAGACCGGCCAATAAGGGCAGAAATACAAAAATGGCAATTTCTTTGAACATATCCGGCATATTCACTTCAACCGTGGCGCCCATGAACAGTTTCGTATAGACGGGGGCCGCCAGGGAGCCGATCACAAGACCAAAGACCACCATTTTAATGGCGGCTTCCTTGTTGCCTTTGGCAAACCCGGTCCATGAAATGGTCATGCCCGAGGTGGGCAGTACCCCGATGAGAAATAAGCCCACAGCCCAGAGAGCGAATTTCGGGTCATTTCCCGTCAAAAATAATTTTCCAATAAAAAAAACAATGAGGGGAATAAGGATAAAATTAATCAGTTGGGTAACCAGTTGAAGTTTCCCATCCTGACCTTTTAGAACAGTTTTAACATTCAAGGTCACCATCATGGGGTAGACCATGATAAAGGTCACCGGAACAATAAACTGTTTTAAGGGAGCGGCATCGAATAGATATCCGTAAATCAGTCCCAGCAGCATGGAACCCGGGATGGTCCACACCATATTTTTCTGTATGAAGGACAATAGCTTGAACATGATAAAAAATTCCTTTGTTGATTTAGTTGATATGAACGCTTGGAAAGAGATTTGCCTCGGTATGGGGCAAAAACTGGGCCCGTGTAAACTCTTCCATGAATTTGGAATTGGTTGAAAAATCAAGATAGGTCATGGCATTTGATATGGCCAGGGCCTGCTGCCGGAACGTATTGGAAAGAAGGGCCATATAGGCGCCGGCAATGGAGCTGTTGCCCATATAATGAAATTTTTCCCTGGCGATATCCGGAAGCAGGCCGATGGTAACGGCCTTTTCAATATCCAGAAATTGGCCGAAGCCGCCGGTGATAATCATCTGTTGAACGGCGGAAAAATCCATGCCCACCTGTTCCAGGAGAATGTTAAATCCGGCGTAAATGGCGGCTTTACTGAGGGTCAGGCTCCTTATATCCGACTGGGTAAAGATGATATTTTCATCAAGGCCGGTATTTTCTGCAAATTCAAGGATAAAGGCGGGTTCTCCATTGAAAAGCATATACCGGGGATGGTCCTGTTCCATGATGAATTTTCCGTTCTGATCAATGACTTTTTTCAGCAGCATTTCCGATAATAAATCGATCATGCCGGTTCCACAGATACCGCGAGCCGGTTTATTGTCAACCGTTAAATACTTGGGTTCAAAGGTGACAGGGTCCAGTTCAATTTTTTCAATGGCCCCGTCTTCAGCCCGCATACCCCAGCGAATGCCTCCGCCTTCAAAGGCAGGGCCGGCTGAACAGGCTGCGGTGATGAGAAATTCACTGTTTCCGAAGACGATTTCCCCATTGGTGCCGATATCAATGAAAAGCGTCAGCTCCTGATGCTGATGGAACCCGGTGTAGAGGACCCCGGATACAATATCGCCCCCCACATAACCTGCAGGGCCGGGCATGACAAAGACCCCGGCATGGGCTGCGGCCTTGATCCCGATTTCTTCGGCTTTGAGTATGGGAAATTCAGTCACCGTCGGAATATAGGGCTCCCTTCTGATATACCGGGCCTCAATGCCCAGAACCAGATGGGTCATGGTGGTATTCCCGGAAATAACAATATTTTCAATCTGCCGATGATCTGCATGGATTGAATCTATGGCTTCTTTCACCAGATTATTAATGGTGGAAAGGGCCATTTTTTTAAGTTTATGGACCCCGTCTTTTTCAGCGCAGATGATCCGGTTGATGACATCGTCTCCGCAGGATGCCTGGCTGTTATGGCCGGAAGCTGCGCTTAAAACGGCCCCGTCTTCCATGTCCACAATATACACCACAATGGAAGTGGTCCCCAGATCAATGGCGCACCCCAGGGATTTTTTGACCTCCTGGACCGGCAAGACCGCCACGATTTCAGAGGAACATTTTTTCCATAAAACCGAGGCAACCACCTTAAAATGGTCATTCCGGATGGATTCGGCCAGCCTTCGCATCACCCGGATATTTGTGCTCATTCTGGATATATCATATCCTGCTTTTTTAAGCCGGCGCCTGAGTCTGTCCAGATCACTGACGGCATCGTCCAGGGAAGGCAGATCCAGTTGCAGAGGAATGTTTTCCAAGATGGGTTCGATCTTGTCCACTAGGCCCATGAGCTTCTCAGTGGCAGCCTTTCCCATACCCGCGGCTCTTAATTTTTTTTCAATGGTCTCTTCGGGAATCTTTACCGTAATAGTTTCATGAATGGTGGATCGGCAGGCCAGAATATATCCTTTTTCTTTTTCATTATCTGTCAGCAGGGCCGTTTCTTCACCGGTAACCCTGCCTGATTGAAGGATCAGCTTGCACTTTCCGCAAGCCCCTTTACCACTGCACGAGGCATTGATATAGACATCGGCTTTTTGGGCAGCCTCCAGCAGATTTGTTCCTTCAGGGACCTGGATGCTTTGGTGTCCGGGTTCGAAAATAACGGCCAATTCTTTTTGAGCCGATTTTATTTCAGGCTCTTTAAATCCTTTTTTTGAAATAAAATAGATGGGACAGGAGGGTCTGAACTTGCAATAGATATCCGGATCACTGCATTGAAGGCAGTCTTCGCAAAGATAAATATTGTGTTTTAAACAGATATATCCGGTCTCACGATCAGGATGATGAATGCATTTGCCCATTTTCAGCTCTCCGTTTTGTTAATGATTTAATGGTAATAAAACTTCATCCAGACCCTCTTTAATGGTCGTTTCGGATTGAAGACCGACAAATCTCCTGATTTCTTTGCCATCCTTAAAAATAATAAGCGTAGGAATGCTTTGAACCCCGTAATCCACCGCCAAGGGACCCTGTTCATCAATATTGATCTCAAAGATCCCGACACGATTCTGATAGGTCTTCCTTATTTTTTTAATGACCGGTTCCAGAGCCCGGCAAGGTGCACACCAGGGTGCATTAAAATCCACCAGTTGAATTCCTTTTCTTAATTCTTCTTTAAAATTTTCCATTTTATCTTCTTCTCCATAAAAATCCCTGGAAATCGCCTTCATGAGAATTTATTAACAAGAACCATGCCACAAGATATCATGATCCTATTGTTTCACGATAAGATCCTGAAAAGTAGATCATCCTATTGATTATAACAAAAAATTATCGTTGTATACCCTGCTTCACGGAGAAAAGGTAACGTTACCATACCGTTAGGGTTGCGGTTCCGGATTTGATCTGTTAATGATACCTATTGTTTTTTGACACTGAAGATATCATCGTTATGATATGACCATATGAATTTACAAACCGGCACAACCCTTGCTTAAATAAAGCCGGGGTATTTCAACAAAGAATCATGGAGCGGTAATGATGAGGAGGACCTATGAAAGAAATGGTTTATGTTTTGATTTTTCTGGGGATTTATATTCTGATGCAGGTTTATATTCTTCCCAAAATGGGAATATCCACATGAATGAAAAATGCCTGTCAGGTGACAGACAAAAAAAAGGATACAAAAAAGCAGACTTTGCAGGATAAAAATGAAAACCCATGAATTATGGAATGTTAATTTCCTCAACCAGATTCTGGATACCATGGCCGAAGGCCTGTTTACTTTAGATGAACAGGGACTCATTACCTCCTGGAACCGCGCTATGGAAGAGATCAGCGGATATTCAGCCCAGGAAGCAGTGGGCCGTTCCTGCAGCCTTATAAACTGCAGCCGATGCTTTGGCAAGCAGTGCCCTGCAGATGTAAATGCCTGCGGTGTGATTCAACATGGCCGAACAGAAGCCAAAGAATGCTCCATTCGACACAAGGACGGCCATGATATTGCCGTTATCAAAAATGCAAGGCTGGCCCATGATGAAAAGGGTCGAATCTTAGGCATTGTTGAAACCATTACAGACCTGACGGAATTAAAAAAAATTACAAAATTGGCCGAAGAAACGGAACGAAGGCTGAAAAAAGTTTATCAGCTTGGAAATATCATCGGCAAGAGCCCTGTCATGCAAAAGGTCTTTGATGCCATCCGGGCTGCTGCCAACAGCCGCGCCACAGTCTTGATCCAGGGGGAAAGCGGGACCGGGAAAGAAATGGTGGCAGGCGCCATTCATTATAACGGCAGTGATGCCAGAGGCCCCCTGATTACCGTTAACTGTTCTGCGCTTTCCGAAACCCTGCTCGAAAGCGAACTCTTCGGTCATGTCAAAGGCGCCTTTACCGGGGCCCACAAAGACCGGAAAGGAAGGTTTGAAGAGGCGGATGGCGGGACGATTTTTCTCGATGAAATCGGAGAGATGACCCCTTATATGCAGATCAAGCTCTTAAGAGTTCTTCAGGAAAGAGAAATTGAGAGGGTAGGGGACTCAAAAAAAATAAAGATTGATATCCGGATCATTGCGGCAACCCATCAGAATCTTTATGAACTGACCCGGCAGGGAAAATTCCGGGAAGATCTTTTTTACCGGTTAAAGGTTTTTCCCATCATGGTCCCACCACTAAGAGACCGGCGGGAAGATATTCCGCTTTTGATCCGCCATTTTATCAAAAAGGGAAACCAACGGGACCATAAATCCATCGAGAGCATTGACCGTCAAGGGATGGAAAGATTGATGGATCATCCGTGGCCGGGGAACATCAGGGAGCTTGAAAATGCCGTTGAACACGCTTTTGTTCTTTGCCGGTCAAATCAGATCACTCTCGATGACCTGCCCTTGGAAATACGGGAAAAACACTCTTTTGCAAAACCCGATCATCCAATTTCAAATTCTTTTACAAATTCTTTCTTTAATCCTGAATTGTCCCAAACCAATTCTGAAATAAAACTGACAAAGGAATTTCTTTTAACCTTGCTTAAGGAAAGCAACTGGAATAAAGCCGAGGTGGGCAGGAGAATTCAAAAAAGCAGGACATCGGTCTGGAAATATATGAAAAAATGGAAGATCCCCTTGACGGAAGGATAGTTATTTTACCGGCGGGGAAATATCAAATTCATTCATTTTATAAAGCAGGGTCTTATAACTTATCTTCAATATTTTAGCAGCCCGGGACCTGTTCCAACCCACTTTTTCAAGAACAAACAAGATCACCTCTTTTTCCACCCGGTCTGCTGCCAGTTTTTTAATCTTTTTGAGCGAAATATCCTCGAACAGTTTTTCCGAGCTTGTGGAGAGGTCCACAAATTTAGAAATGATCGAGGTTCGATCATCGTTCATTTCATTTATTTTTGGCCTTGCAGCACCATTCATCCGGTTGTCCGTCTCAATCTGCGGTACGGATTCCGGGTGCTCTTGAGGCAATTCTTCAATGATTTTTGCCCAGGAATTCAATATCATCTGCTTTTTAATACAATTCTGAAGCTGGCGAACATTGCCGGGCCATGGGTAATTGCATAGTTTTGCGATAATATCGGAATCGGGTTTGCTTCCATGGTTGTCTGGATATTCCGACCTATAAAGCCGATAATAGTATTCCAACAAGGAGGGGATGTCTTCTTTTCTTTCTCGTAAGGGCGGAACATCAATCTTGATGATGTTTAAGCGATAGAACAGATCTTCCCTAAATGTTTTTTTGTATATGCTTTCTTCAAGATTATGATTGGTTGCAGCAATAACCCAGACATCGGTTTTAAACTCCTGGTCCGACCCCAAAGGAGAAAATTCGCCGCTCTGAAGAACGTGAAGCATTTTGGATTGCAGGGCCATGGGCATATCTCCGATTTCGTCAAGAAAAAGGACACCCTTGTCAGCGGTTTGAAATTTCCCGGGACGCTTTCTGTGAGCGCCGGTAAATGCACCTTTTTCATATCCGAAGAGCTCGCTTTCCAGAAGCGTTTCAGGAAGCGCGGCACAATTTATTTTTACAAAATTCTTTGTTGATCTGGCTGATTCAGCATATAAATTCTGGGCGACAACTTCCTTTCCCACGCCTGTTTCTCCTGTTATCAAAACATTCAAACAGGTGTTGGCGACATGATTGATCAGTTCTTTTATTTTTAATATGGATTTGCTGACGCCGATTAAGGGAGTGCTCATATTTTTATCTTATTTCTTTTTATTGTCTTTGGCTTGGTTGATTAATTCTGCAACAGTATTTTCAATTTTAAAGAGATCAATGGGTTTAAAAAGAACAACGTCAGCTTCCGCTTCTGATGCAAGCGCACCTGGCTGGTCCCCATATCCGGTCATGGCAATGATTTTAAGATGCGGATATTCTTTTTTGACAATTGAAATCAACCCAACCCCGCTGATGTTCGGCATCACCAGATCCGTGATCAGACAATCAAAAAAATTGGATTTATCCCTTAACAGCTTTAATGCGGCAAAACCATCGACAGCGGTTTTTACTTCATATCCCATGGAATTAAAAAATTCGTAGAAAGTGGATAATATATCTTCATTATCGTCAACGATCAGAAGTCTGCTCGGATCTTCCATTACGTGCCTCTTATTTTTGAAGGAAAGTGTTTATGCCAAATACTCAATATAATATAAGCGGCTCATCTGCAAGGAAAAAAACAAAAATTTCATGATTCTTGCCTAATTAAAAAATTAATACTATAAGGCGTGAATACTATTTGGGCTGGGTTGTATATTATCAATGAAATTAGTGTTCAATAAGGAAGACGGGAATGAAAAAAAGCATAATTAAAGGAACGGGAATGTTTGTTCCGCCTAATCTCATTACCAATCATGATCTTGAAAAAATGATGGATACATCGGATGAGTGGATAAGGCAGCGAACCGGCATTGAGCAAAGATACTGGATCAGCCCGGAAGGGGTTACGGGGTCTTCTGATCTGGGGTTTGAGGCGTCTAAAATGGCCCTGGCAAATGCCGGGTGGACTGCAGAGGATCTTGATTTTATCATTTTCGCAACGCTCAGTCCGGATATCATGTTTCCGGGTTCCGGCTGCCTGCTTCAGGCAAAGCTGGGTCTTCATTCAACGCCTGCTCTTGATATCCGGCAGCAATGTACGGGATTTCTATATGGCCTTGCCACGGCAGATGCCTATATCAAAGCAGGACTTGCCCAAAAAATTCTGCTGGTCGGCGGAGAAGTACATTCTTCAGGCCTGGACAAATCCACACGGGGACGGGATGTAACGGTAATCTTCGGAGATGGGGCCGCCGCCCTTTGTATTGAAGGTGTTGAAACAGATGAAGATGCCGGTGTTCTTGCATCTGCCTTGCATGCAGACGGAAATTATGCGGAAGCCTTGATGGCGGAACTTCCTGCATCAAGGCTCCCTATTCGGATACCCCCTGGTGTTCCCTCGGATGACCCACGATATTTTCCGGTCATGGATGGGCCCGCCATATTTAAAAAAGCGGTGAGGATGATGCCGCAGGTAATTAACGAAGCCCTAGAAAAGGTCGGGATGCGCTTGGAAGATGTTGATCTCATCATCCCGCACCAGGCAAATATGAGGATTAATCAAGCCCTTGGACAGTTTCTTAAACTGGATGAAAACAAAATTTTTCATAATATTCAGAAATATGGAAATACCACGGCCGCCAGTATTCCGCTGGCCCTTCATGAGGCAATGGCCCAGGGACGGATTGGAAAATCAGGAGATGTCGTCCTGTTTGTGGGTCTGGGCGCTGGACTTACCTGGGGCAGTGTAATTTACAAATATTTATAATGATCCTTTAAATAAAGTATCCAGATAAAATTGAACTGCCGGATTCAGGGAATCAAAATTATAATTTGTATCCATATTCTTATTTCTGATCTGATTTCTGATGTCTGAAGCAAGGATTTTGCCCAGTTCAACACCAAATTGATCAAAGGGGTTCACTCCTAAGACAAAGCCCTCATATACCGTTTTTGCTTCATAAAAAGACAGAAGCATGCCAATGCTTTCGGGCGTCAGATCATTGATCAGAATGGTGGAAGAAGGTCTGTTTCCACTGAAAAATTTGGCCTTGTCATCATCGTCCTTGCCCACGGCAAGGGCTTGGGCCTGGGCAATCAGATTGGCCCACAATTCCTGGTGGTTGTAAACGCCTTTTGAACTTGCCTGGGCTTTGGTGTAAACCGGATTGACAACCCCGATAAATTCTACAGGGAATGGGCTTCCCTGGTGGGCAAATTGGAAAAAAGAGTGCTGAGCATTGGTTCCCGGTTCTCCAAAAATAATGACTCCTGTTTGATGCGTTATGGGATTTCCATCCATTGTTGTACCCTTGCCAAGGCTTTCCATATACAATTGCTGGATATGGGGAGCAAGTTTTGAAAGGGCTGAGCAATATGGGATAATGGCCTGGGCAGGGTAGTCCAGAAAATTGGAATTCCATATGCTGATAAGAGCTGAAATCAAAGGGATATTCTTGTCTTCCGGGGCATTTAAAGCATGCAGATCCATTCTATGGCAGCCTTTTAAAAATCGGATAAAAACATCATGGCCAAAAGCAAGGCTGAGGGGAACCCCGCCCACGGCAGAACTGACGGAATATCTCCCACCGATAAAATCAAACATATGAAAAGAGGCGAGCACCGGATTTGAAGGATCATCTCCCGGACTTCCCTTTGAGGTGACGGTGACCAGATGGTGGGCCGGATCAAGGTGATGATTTTTTAGAAATAAGAGGGCCTGCTCCAGATTGGCCATGGTTTCGGTTGTGGTATAGGATTTTGAAATCACGATCCAGAGACAGGTTTCAGGATCAATTTCCTTAATCACCTGGCCAAAATTATCAATATCCACATTGGGTAAAAAATGAAGATTGATCTGAGGAGTTATGCTGTGTTTCAGGGCCGTGAAAACAAATTCACAACCCAGGTAGGAACCGCCGATCCCAATGACAACGGCATCGGTAAATGCTTTTCCGGTAGTGCCTTTGATTTTCTTTGTATGGATCTTTAACACAAATTCTTTGATTTGCTCATTCACCCGCTGGATCTCAGGCTTGACATCCGTTCCGTTCAAAAAAACAGGGGCAGGGCTGAAATCTCTGGTTGCCATATGAAGAACGGCCCTGTTTTCCGTCACATTGATGATCTCTCCGGACATCATACTTGAAAATTTATCTTTTGCCTTTGCCTCTCCTGCGAGCCGAATCAATTCATTGAATATGGATCGATCAATTCTCTGCTTTGAAAAATCGTAAAAAAAACCGTCCTCACGGATTGAAAATTCAATCAGCCTTTCAGGGTCTTGAATAAGATTTTTTAAATGTTTATGGTCTTGATTCATTTCTCTCGAAAGTCTTTTTAATTCTTTGTATGCGGCAAAATTGCAGAATTCGTGCTGGTTCATTTTTTCTCCTAAAATATAGTATAAATTGCAGGAAAGATAGTGAATCATACGGAAAGCTTTTTCACCGGTCAAGACCTTGCATGGAAAATACCTTGACAATTCAGCCCGCAGGCCTTTATTTATAGTCTCATGAAAAAAATGATTGAAAGGCTGATCAAAAAAGGGGTTACCCTGCCCAATCCTGAAACCGTCTATATTTCAGAAGATGTGAACCCTGATCGAATATCCGGTGAAAACGTCATCATCTATGGTGGGTGTAAAATCATCGGAAAAAAATCCCTGATCATGAAAAATTCTCAAATCGGATACGAGGCCCCGGTGACGCTTGAGAATACATTGATCGGTGAAAATACAAAATTAATGGGTGGTTTTTTTAATGGGGCAGTGTTTGCTGGCGACAATATATTTGGGTCCGGAGCCCATGTCAGAAAAGGGACCATCTTGGAAGAAGAAGCTGGCGCAGCCCATACCGTCGGTTTGAAGCAGACGATTCTATTTCCGTTTGTAACCCTTGGCAGCCTGATTAATTTCTGCGATTGCTTTATGGCTGGCGGCACAAGCCGGAAAGATCATTCCGAAGTCGGTTCTTCGTTTATCCATTTTAATTATACCCCCCATCAGGATAAAGCCACACCTTCCATGATGGGTGATATCCATCATGGCGTCATGCTCAATTCCAAACCCATATTCTTAGGAGGGCAGGGGGGGATTGTGGGCCCGGTCCGAATCAATTATGGTTGCCTTTCCGCCGCGGGTTCCATTATCCGGAAAAATGAATTGAAAAATGACCGGATTTTAGTGGGTGGAGCATATAAAGAGGCTTCTTTGCCAAGAGGTTTTAATGGGTATAAAAATATCAGCCATATTTTTAATAATAATATTTTTTATATTTCAGGACTCATCGCTTTGAAGTCCTGGTATAGATATATCCGGCCTCTTTTTATTTATGATGATTTTTCAGGACACCTGGTCAAAGGAATGCAGGAGATGCTTGATGAATGCATCATGGAAAGAATATCCCGGCTCAAGCAATTTTGCAGTCAATTGAAAGCATTTCAAGACAAGGGTCTCAATAGAAATATGGAAAAAGAAGCCTCAACCGATCAAAATTATGAGACTGCATTGGCAAAAATGAATTTGGCTGAAAAAATATTTGACCTGGAATTTAAAAATAATGAATTAAAAGACGAGGGCGAAGCCTTTGTTAGAATCATGGAAAAAAAAATCAATAGAAACGGGAAAAAATATGTTCGTGCCATCAAAGACCTGGACCCGGATGAACAAAATCAGGGAAGCGACTGGTTGTTGCATATTGAGCAGAGAATGCTTGAAAAACTCTTGATCGGACAGGAATAAATAAATGGGAATACTTTTTGGAACAGACGGCATCAGAGGGAAAGCCAATTATTACCCCATGACATGTGAGCTTGCCTTGAAAACCGGAAAGGCTGTCGGAACCTTTGTCAAAGACAATGGATATACATCCGTCATCATTGGAAAAGATACCCGCATTTCCGGAGATATGCTGGAGGCGGCCCTTTCATCAGGAGTTGCATCAACCGGGATAGATATCTTCCAAGCAGGTATTATTCCGACACCTGGAATAGCATTTTTGTGCTCTGATAGTCCGGAAGCCGGAGCAGGGCTCGTCATATCCGCTTCCCACAATCCCTTTTATGATAATGGGATTAAAATATTTAAACAGAATGGAACCAAACTTTCTGATGAAGAAGAAACTAAAATCGAATCCTTAATTCTAAACAGCGAAATTGTTCCACAGGGAAATATCGGTAAAATTGTTAGTCTGTCAAATGGGTTGCAAAGATATGCCGACTTCCTATTGTCAAAGTTTCCATTCAAGAAACCTTTAAAAAAATTAAAAATAATTATTGATTGCTCAAATGGGGCGGCGTCAAAAATCAGTCACGTGGTTTTTAATGAATCTCTGTTCGAACCCTGTTTTATTTATGATTCGCCAAACGGCATCAATATAAATGATAGCTGCGGTTCTCAGAATACCTACCAACTCAGGCAACAAGTGGTAACACAAAAGGCCGACCTTGGCGTAGCCTTTGATGGGGATGCGGATCGGCTGATCGCTGTTGATGGTGCAGGCAAAGAAATTACCGGGGACACAATCCTGGCGATATGCGCAAACCATGCAAAACAGAAAAATAAGCTTAAAAATAACATTGTTGTAAGCACAATCATGAGCAATGTCGGATTAACCGAATTCTTATCACGCCATGGAATTACGCACGTTCGATCAGACGTCGGAGATCGAAAAGTTCTTGAAGAAATGCAAAAATGCGGCTCAATTCTGGGCGGAGAAGACTCGGGGCATATGATCTTTTTGGATCACCACACCACGGGGGACGGAATGCTTTCTGCCTTAAAACTTGCAGAAGTACTCATTGAAACAGGCCAGCCACTGTCCTGTCTTGCTTCAGCCATGACTGTGTATCCACAAACCTTGATGAATATTTCCGTTGATGAGTCGAAGCCGGATTTTTCGAAAAACAGTAGCATTGCAGATACAATTCGGAATATTGAGAATAAACTTGGCAGTAAAGGAAGGGTACTGGTTCGATACTCAGGCACTCAACCCTTGCTTCGGGTAATGGTTGAAGGTCCGGATCAAAGTATTACCGATCATTTTTGCAGGGAAATCTGTAATCGTATCAAGGAAAATCTATAATCCCCGACACGCTATCAAATGATTGAACGTGGCGGGGATTATTTTTATAATTAAACTTTACTGTTAATCTCTGTTGCCGCCAAATATTCGAAGCATCATAATAAATAAATTAATAAAATCCAGGTATAGGGTAAGTGCCCCCATGATAGCACCTTTACGAATCATCCCACCTGTGGCAGTGTCCGGAATGGTAACGGCCATAGTTTTTAGTTTCTGGGTATCATAGGCTGTGAGCCCTATAAAGACAACCACACCAATATAAGAAATGATCATCTGCATGCCTGAACTTTGTAAAAATAAATTGACAACAGAGGCAATGATAATACCGATCAGTCCCATAAACATAAAACCGCCAAGAGATGTCAGGTCTTTTTTAGTAACCATTCCATAGACACTGCAAGCAAGAAAGGTGACGGCACAAATAAGAAAAGTGGAAACAATGGAAGTAGCTGTATAGGCTATAAAAATAAAAGAAAGGGTAACCCCATTTAAAATTGAATATACCACAAACAGTGCAGTTGCGGTTGAAGCTTCTATTTTTTGAATCCTTGCACTCAGAAAAAATACAAACCCCAGTTCCGCAATGATAAGTATCATGATAAGGCCTGGGGTACCATATATCAATTCCATCATTGTTTCGTTATGGGCCACATAATAGGAAGTAAAACCGGTCAGGGCAAGCCCAATGGCCATCCAATTGTAAACGCTTCTGATAAAAGAATTTGTTTTTACGAGAACAGAACTTTGTGAAAAAGAAGAATATGAATTCATTTTGATCCTCCATCCGGGTTGTTATTTGAAACCTAATATAACATGATAATGAGGGATTTCAAGATTACAATTTGATTAAGTATCCAGCCTGGTCTTCATTTGAGCGAATATTTGGTTTAGTTTACATAATATATATTATCAGACGCTAAACATCTTTGTTTCGAAATTAATAAATTATTGTGAAAATAATCCCTTTGTTTTATATATATACCCTTTATTAAGGGAAGGTGTGTTTTCAATTGATGATAGCAGAAAAACCGACTGGACATATATACACAGTTTCTACACTCACAAGAGAAATCAAAACCCTCTTAGAAGAAACTTATCCTTTTATCTGGGTTTGCGGTGAAATTTCCAATTATTCGGTTCCTGCTTCCGGGCATTCCTATTTTACCTTGAAAGATCAACAAGCCACCATTCAAGCAGTGATGTTTAAAAATCAAAAGTTAAAACTGAGGTTTGACCTTGAAGCAGGTATGAAGGTGTATGGGCTGGCGCGCTTGTCTATTTATGAACCCAGAGGGACATACCAGCTTATTTTTGAACATATCGAACCTGAAGGCGCCGGGTCATTCCAAATCGCTTTTGAACAACTTAAACGCAAATTATTAGACAAGGGCTATTTTGATCAAAAATTTAAAAAACCGATCCCATCTTTACCTTTGGATATATGTATCATTACTTCCGGAACCGGAGCCGCACTGAAAGATATTATTCATATTTCAAAAAGACGGTTTTCCAATTGCCGTCTTGAAATTCTTCCGGTTAAGGTTCAAGGAGATGGCGCTGATATTGAAATCATTAACGCCATTTATTTGGCTAACCAACGCCACAAGGCTGAAGTCATCCTCCTTGCCCGTGGCGGCGGCTCTCTTGAAGATCTTTCAGCATTTAATTCGGAATCGGTTGCCGAGGCTATTTTTCAGTCCAAAATACCCATAATTACGGGTGTCGGTCATGAAACAGATTTTACTATTGCCGATTTTGTTGCCGATCTGAGGGCGCCTACGCCTTCTGCCGCTGCCGAACTTGCTCTTCCGGATAAACGAATTCTGATTCAGCGAGTTTTTGAATTCAGAAAAAAACTGGACAAATCAATATCTTCCCGAATTTCCAACCTCCATCTTACACAGATCTCTTTAACATCCAGGCTGAAAAGTCCGGAAATGATTATCTATACCCATAGGTTAAAACTTGAAGATCTTGAATTGAGATTAAATCATCAGATCAAAGTATATTTTGATTATCATAAAGAAAAAATACAATGGTTGTCTGATTCGCTTTATTCAAAAACCATAAAGAAACGAATTTCAGATCAGCAACAATATGTCAAAATGCTTTCCGACATATTAACCCATCATTTTTATGTTTTTTTTCAAAAAAATAAAACAAAACTGATCGAATTAGCGTCAAAGCTTGACGTCTTATCCCCCTTATCTGTCCTGAATAGAGGGTACAGCATTTCAAGGTTTGTTTTGAATAAAAAAATCATTACAGGTTCATCCCAGGTAAAGCCGGAAGATAAACTTGAAACGATTCTGTCTAAAGGACGCTTAATTTCAACTGTGGAGAAAATAGATGGTTAAAAAACAATCGTTTGAAGCTTCATTAAAAGAGCTTGAAGAAATTGTAAGGGAAATGGAATCCGGGGATCTTTCTCTTGAAGAAGCTGTCAAGAAATATGAAACCGGAATTAAACAGGCAAAATACTGCAATGATTTTTTAAATACCATAGAACGAAAAATCATTATGCTGACTAAAGATAATGAAGGGAATCCCAAAGAAGAAATTTTCAAAGATGACTCAAATGACATTTGATCTCGCTCCATACCTTAAAGAAAAGCAAATCCTGATAAATAAATATCTGGGTATGATTCTGCACCGGTTTGATAAAAAACGGGATCTGATCATGGCCATGGAACATTCTCTCCTGTCAGGAGGCAAAAGACTTCGCCCTATTCTCTCGTTAGCTGCTACCGAGGCCTGTCAAGAAAATTCGGAACGTATTGCCCTGCCCGCCTGCTGTGCCATTGAAATGATTCATACCTATTCCCTCATTCATGATGATTTGCCTGCCATGGATAACGATGATCTAAGGCGGGGATTGCCGACCTGTCATAAAAAATTTTCCGAAGCAACGGCTATCCTGGCCGGGGATGCTTTATTAACCCATGCCTTTTATATCATGAGTCAACCTGAAACGATATTTGAAGTTTATCCCGAGTGTTCTATCCGGATGCAATTGATTTCAAAAATTTCACAGGCAGCCGGTATTATGGGCATGGTTGAAGGCCAGATGCTGGATATGCAATCCCCGAATTTTGAATCCGGTGATAGCCTGGCCTATCTTAAAACCATGCATGCCCTGAAAACAGGGAAAATGATCACGGTCAGTATTGAATCCGGGGCTCTGAGTGTCGGGGCTGATCCGGAAACCATCAACCGGTTAGCGGTTTTTGGAGATAAAATAGGCCTCGCATTTCAGGTTGTGGATGATATTTTAAATGTGGAAGGTGATCCAAGCAGGATGGGGAAATCGGCAGGATCTGATATGTTGAATGAAAAAATGACTTTTCCGTCCATCATTGGGATGGATGCATCGAAAAAATTTGCAAAAGATCTCATGAATGAAGCGATTGAATCTCTTTCCCGCTTTGGTGAAAAAGGAATACCTTTAAGGGCAATTGCCGACTATGTGATTAACAGGGACCACTGATGATAATGGTAAAAGGGTAATGGATTTTGGCTCTTCTTGAACAAATAAAAAATTCCGGGGATATTCAGCAGTTTAGCAGAAAAGAACTCCGGCTTCTGGCAAATGAAATTCGAAATCGTATTATTGATGTTGTATCAAAAAACGGCGGACATCTTGCTTCGAGCCTGGGTGCAGTCGAATTGACGCTGGCTATCCATTATGTGTTTGATCTGCCTAAGGACACGTTAATTTGGGATGTCGGACATCAAGCCTATGCCCATAAACTTCTCACCGGAAGAAACGATCGCTTTGACACCCTTCGACAGTATAAAGGCCTTTCAGGATTTACAAAAATCAAGGAAAGCCCCTATGACGGTTTTACTGTGGGGCATTCCTCTACATCTATTTCCGCCGGGCTGGGCGTCTGTTATGGTAAATATCTGAACGGAGATGAGTCTGATGTCATATCGGTCATAGGAGATGGGTCCCTGACGGCAGGCCTTGCTTATGAAGGTTTGAACCAGGCCGGTGATCTAAAAAAACGCAATCTCATTGTGATCCTGAACGATAATGATATGTCGATTTCTCCTAATGTCGGCGCCCTGTCTTCCTTTTTAAGCCGCACATTTTCAGCCAAATATCTTCAGTCCATGAGAAATCAGTTTGGGGCCTTTTTGAAATCCTTACCCAGAATAGGGGATGATATTTATCAGATTGCCAAGCGGTCCGAAGAATCCTTTAAAACCTTTGTTACGCCGGGGATGCTGTTCGAAGCCTTTAACTTCGATTATTTCGGCCCCATTGACGGCCATAACCTGGATCATTTGATTGATATTCTGACCAATATCAAAAATCCAAAAGATCCGGTTCTTCTGCATGTCACCACCATAAAAGGGAAAGGGTATGAGCCTGCTGAAAAAAATCCCGTGTATTTCCACGGTGTAGGTTCTTTTGCGATTAATACAGGCAAAAGTAATGCCAAACCCAATGGAATCCCCTCCTATACCCAGGTATTCGGCAGCCAGATGGTGAATCTGGGAAAGAAGAATTCAAAAATTGTTGCCGTGACCGCTGCAATGCCGGAAGGAACAGGGCTTATCGAATTTTCAAAAGCGTTTCCGGAGCGATTTTTTGATGTGGGCATTGCAGAACAGCATGCCGTGACTTTTTCGGCAGGACTTGCATCCAGAGGATTAAAACCCGTAGTTGCCATCTATTCCACTTTTTTACAGCGGGCCTTTGATCAGATCCTTCATGATGTCTGCATTGACGCCTATCCTGTTGTATTTGCCATTGATCGGGGGGGGGTCGTCGGTGAAGACGGACCTACCCATCACGGCTTATTTGATTATTCCTATCTTCGGTGTATGCCCCATATGACCATCATGGCCCCCAAAGATGAAAATGAACTTGCCCGGATGCTGGTGACGGCCATTCAGCACAACGGCCCCGTGGCATTAAGGTATCCGAGAGGAACCGGGGCCGGGGTAAAAATTGACGAGAACCCCCTGCCTCTCGAAATTGGGCGAGGCGAGGTGATTTGCGAGGGGGATGACCTTCTCATCATTGCCGTTGGAAAATCCGTATGTGAGGCCGTAAAAGCGGATCAACTGCTGAAGGAGAAGAATATCCGGTCCACCATCATCAATGCAAGGTTTGTAAAACCCCTTGATGCCGATCTGATCGGAAAGTATGCAGCTAAAATTAATAAAATCATCACAGTTGAGGAGCATGTTCTTGACGGCGGTTTTGGGTCCGCCGTGCTTGAAATGCTCATTGACAAAGGTATCACGGGGTTTTCGCTCAAAAGAATCGGGATAAGGGATTGCTTTGTGGAACACGGCCCCTCAGATGTTTTGAGGCGGGATTATGAAGTGGACAGCACTGCCATTATGAAGGCTGCCTTTGAATTTTATGACGGAAAAGATATCTAAAGAAGATACAAATTATAAGGCAAGGCTTGATACGCTGATTGTGGACAAGGGCCTTGTCAAATCCCGCCAACGGGCAAGTGCCCTGATCATGGCGGGTAAAGTATGGGTTAATGATATACCGGTGGATAAACCCGGTGTATCGGTTTGCGTTCAGGCAAAAATTCTGATCAAAGAAGATGATAATCCTTATGTCAGCCGGGGTGGCTTAAAATTGGAAAAAGCCTTGCAGACCATTCCTGTATCGGTAAAAGGACTCACCTGTCTTGATATCGGCGCTTCCACCGGAGGATTTACCGATTGCCTGCTTCATTATGGTGCCGAGAAAGTCTATGCCGTGGACGTGGGATACGGACAGTTGGACTGGACCTTAAGGCAGGATCCAAGAGTTGTTGTGATTGAAAGAACCAATATCCGGTATATGCCCTATGAGCGGATCAATGAAAAAGTGGACCTGGTTGTTGCAGACACTTCCTTTATTTCTCTTAAGATTGTGATTCCGTCTGCTGAAAAATTCATGAGAAACGAGACCTTGGTCCTGGCATTGATCAAACCCCAGTTTGAAGCCGGCAAACAAAATATCGGCAAGGGAGGAGTGGTGAAAGATCCTGAAGTCAGGGAAAAGGTGATCGAAGGTATAAAGGCTTTTTTTCAGGAACGCGGATACCGGATCAACCTTGTTGTGCCCTCCCCTATTTTAGGCCCGAAAGGAAATATGGAATATATCCTTTCTTTAAATTATAAAGAAAATTTAAAATAGGACTATGATTTTTATTTAAATTTGATTATTTAAATAAAACTATTTATTAATTGTTAATAAGGAGCAGTAATGAGCGAAGACATCAAAACCATGAGAAACATAGCTCTGGCTGGTCACGGAGGATCTGGAAAGACCACGCTTGCCGAGGCGATGCTGTTTAAAGCCGGAGTTATCAGCCGTCTTGGAAAGGTTGAAGAAGGCAATACGGTTATGGATTTCCAGCCTGAAGAGACCCGGAAACAGCAAAGCATCAATACTTCATTTATTAAATATACGCATAATAAACATACCATTACGTTGATGGATACTCCTGGTGATCAGAACTTTTTCTCTGCTTCTAAAACATGTTTTCCTGTTGCAGACAGCCTGGCCTTTGTCATTGACGGAGTTGGCGGTCCTTCCGCCATGACGGAAGAAGCAGGCGCCAGTGCCCTGGAATACAACCTTCCCGGCTTTGTCATTGTGAATAAACTGGACAGGGAAAGAGCTGATTTTGCCTCCTGCATCGAAGCCTGCAAAAAAGCGCTCAAGAAAAAAATCATTCCTGTTTGTTATCCCATCGGATCTGAAACTAATTTTAAAGGATTTGTTAATATCATCTCGGGCCAGGCCTTTGAATACGGCGCAGACGGAAAAGCCACCAAGGTGGATATCCCGTCCGATATGGCCGACGACATGGAAATGGCCAAAGAAGAATTTATTGAAAACATTGCCGAACTCAATGATCAATTGCTTGAAAAATACCTGGAAGGCGAAAAAATTGCAGAAGCCGATTTGAAGGCAACCTTCCGGCAGGGAGTTCTGGATGCCGAATTCTACCCGGCCATCTGTAGTTCTGCAACCAAGATGATCGGCGTGGAAACCATTTCTGATTTTATCATTGATTATATGGCCTCTCCCCTGGATCGGGGGGACTGGATTGCCAAGGATTCCAAAGGCGAGGAGGTTATTGTTTCTCCTGACCCGGATGCCGAATTTTGCGGTTTTGTGTTCTGCACCATTGTAGATCCCTATGCAGGAAGACTGTCCCTTTTCAGGGTCATCTCCGGTAGCCTCGGTAAAGAAGGCAATGTGGTGAATACGACCAAAGACACCAAAGAAAGATTTTCACAGCTTTTAGAAATCGCCGGCAAGGAGCAGAAAACCATTACTTCAGCCATTCCGGGCTCCATTGTGGCGGTGGCCAAACTCAAGGAAACCTTGACCGGAGATACCTTAACCGGTGGCAGAGCCATTCAGATTCCAGCGCCCAAACCCATGCCCTCGGTTATTTCTTTTGCCATCAAACCCAAGGCCAAGAATGATGAAGATAAAATTCATGAGGCCATCCGGAAAATCCTTGATGAAGACACAGGGCTTCAGCTCAGGCGGGAAGAGGAAACCCGGCAGACTATCCTGTCCGGCAGAGGTCTTGTCCACATCGAGGTGACGGCTGAAAAAATCCAGAGAAAATTCAATGTGGGTATGGATATCGAGACCCCGAAGGTGGCTTACCGGGAAACCTTCAAGAAAAAGATCCGGGTTCAGGGCCGGCACAAAAAACAGTCGGGTGGCCATGGCCAGTATGGAGACTGCTGGATTGTCCTGGAACCCCTGCCCAGCGGTTCAGGATTTGAATTTGTCGATAAAATCGTGGGCGGCGTTATCCCCAAAAATTATATCCCGGCCGTTGAAGCCGGGGTGAGGGACGCCTCCAAAACAGGAATCCTTGCCGGATTCCCCTGCGTGGACTTCCGGGTGACCGTTGATTTTGGTTCCTACCACGCCGTGGACTCTTCTGAAATGGCATTTAGGCTGGCCGGGTCCATAGCCTTTAAGAATGCTGCCGCAGACGCCAAAGCCGTCTTACTGGAACCCATCATGAAGGTGGCTGTGAAGGTTCCGGAAGATTCCACCGGTGATATCATGGGCGATTTAAATTCCAGGCGGGGCCGGGTCATCGGCATGGATTCCGAGGGGGATAAGCAGATCATCAATGCCCTGGTTCCCATGGCGGAAATGCTTCGCTACGCACCGGATTTAAGCTCCATGACCGCTGGCCGGGGAACCTTTTCCATGGAATTTGAACAATACGATGAAGTCCCGGCCGACCTGGCCAAAAAAGTCATTGAAAGAGTGAATGCTGAAAAAGAATAAATAAAGACCGGGGCCGGGCAGATGACATCCTCATATGCCCGGCTTATTTTTTTCGGCTTAACCCCGATATGATATTAAAAAGATAACTCCTGAGTTCTTCAACCGAAAGATCCTTAAATGCCTCATAGGGAATGGGTCTGCCGATATTGACGAAGACCTTTCCCGGATTTAACAAAAAACTGCCCTTGAAATTAAATTCAAATAATCCGTAGATGCCGAAGGGCAGGATGTCGGCCCCGGCCTCCTTGGCCAGATAAAAAGGCCCCTTTTTGAACGGTCCCATCTCCCCCGTCCTTGTCCTGTGCCCTTCAGGCAGAACACCGATACTCATCCCGGCGGCAAGGGTTTTCCTTGCCTGATCAAGTCTCAGAATGGCTTTTTCAAGATTTTCCCGCTCTATGGGGATACATCCCCATTTCCGGATCAGATATCCCCAGACCGGGAAGGAAAAATGATAGGCCGCCTCAATGCCGACAAAGCAGATGGGAATGGCGGCAGGGATCACAAAGACATCAAACAGGCTCTGGTGATTTCCCATGATCAGATAGGGCTGATCTTTTTTAATATGTTCCTTTCCAATAGCGGACAGCCGTATGCCCATGATCCGGATCAGAATTTTAAAAAGGATTCTTGCAATCTTGAAGGTTCTTTCCCTGGGCAGGGTGAAAAGGCAAACCGCCAGGATACCGGACGATAATGCAAAAAAGGAACCGCCCATCATCCATAACCCCGCCGAGATAAGCTTCTTCATGCAAGATACCGAATCATTTTTGGATGAACCTGGCCTTGACATGGCTGACGCCGGAATACGGATTGATCATCACTCATGCCGCTCCTTTCATAGGAAGGTCGTGTTCAGGCTGCAATGCCCGGCAGCGCTCCGGTCCAGTAACCGGCCGAGTTCCCCATCTTTCCCAGGGAAAAAGCCAAGGCATTTTTCCCAGATTTCCTCATCTTCCATGCAAAAATAGAGAAAAACATCCGGGGCATATGCTTTTAGGCCAGCTATCATTTCTTTATACATATGGATTCTCAAGGGTTTGAAATACCGCATCTTATTGTCAAGTCCTGGAATGAATTCCCCATAGCAGAGGGTAGATGCGGGAAACCTTTTTTCCATAATCGATTTTAATCCCGGCATGAAACGGAAGGTGCCCAGACTGATCCAGACAATGGTTTCAGGACGGACATATTCAAAAATTTTTTGAATAACTTTCTTATACTGTTCTTCACAGCCCGGATAAATCACAATGGGGTCAAAATGAAAGGCAAGCCTGTACCCTTTTAATTCGGCCTGTCTGGCTGCTTCGAGGCGCGCCGTAAGGGATGCGGTTCCCCTTTCCTGTGAACGGATAATCTCGGGTGTATTTAAAGACCAGGCTATGATGGTCTTTTCATTATGATCCAGGCTGAGCAGGGATTCAATATTAACGGTTTTGGTTTTAAGCTCAAGTACGCTGTTTTTTTGCCCTGCAAAGGTCTTAACCAGGAATTCAGGCATCAGGCTCACTTTTTCCCAGATCAGGGAATCCGTATATTCACCGGTGCCGATTCTGAAAATTTTATTTCCGAGAAAAACAGCCTGAAGGGCCTGGCGGACAGGTTCAAACCCTGCAAAATATTGAAGGACGGGAGGATGAAAATAGGCCTGAAGAATACAATAGGAGCAATCCATGGTGCAAAATGTCCCGGTATGGAGAATGGTATAATCGCAGCAGGTATAATGACAGGTTCCGGGACAGTTTCTAATTAAGGCGCCTTTATTTTGGGTGATATAGAGGGTCTTTTTGGCAAGGGAAACGGGATCATCGCTATGGTTGATAAAATCGTACACTTCTCCGGAGTCCCGGATTCTTTGGGGTTCTAAATGAATCTTTGATATCAGATAGTCTGTTTCATCATCCAGAGGCAGCGAATGATCCATAAAAAGCGTATCTATTTTCATGAATCCAGAATTTCCCGGAGGGCCTTGTTTTCTAATGCCTCTGTCAGATGCTGAATGTTTTTCTCGAATTCGTCATGGTTTTTTACGGTAAAAGATATGGCATATTTCCGGCTTTCAAAATTTTTCGAAGGTATAAGCTGTATGGTTCCTGGAAGCTTAATGGAAGCGATTTTGTCCTGAACCCTTTGACGGGTTCGGGAAAGTACCGGATAACGCTGTTCAAAGACCAGGGTTCTGAAACAATGGGTCCTCACGGCCATATCAGCGGTTTCATCATCAAGAGGATCCGGGATGTTCAGTTCCTGAAAAAGCGATTTGGGGTGAACACCTTCTCTTGCAGCGGTTTCCAGGATATTCTGAATAAGTTCAAGCTGAACGCTGGCCGAGGCCCTGGTTTTAGAAAAAATATCCAAAAAAAAGGAGATCCCGTCCATATCCAGATGAATTAATTTTTTAGCGGATTTAAGTGATAACTGACCGGTTTGGATCAAATCCAGGGCCGGGTTCGGTAATGACCCGATATTCATCAAATCATCAATAAACCCTTGGGCCAACTGGGTATTAAAAACAGCAGAAGACATTTTTGCCATGTTTTCCCTGTCTAAATACCCGGAAAGCAGTTTGACGCTGATAATCAGTTCAACCTGGGTCAGTGGTCTTCTAAAGGCAAGCGCTGCAACGGCAAACAAAAGGCAGTGATAATCATCAATTTCGGCGCCGGTTGGACGCACCTGAACTTTTGACTCATTATTGTGTTGAAGCGCTTTGATCCTGTTAAATCCGGAGATAAGGATAAATTTACCATCATTCACGGGTCTGACCACCGGGGGATTCATCAGGCCCATTTCTTTTATGGAATGGGCCAGAAAAGCGATATTTTCCGATTCGGATGAAATCCGATACCGCTCATCCTTGATATCGATATCCGAGATATGGATCTCCTTGAGGGTATCAAACATTTTCACCCGTCAGGCGGGTATAGATTTCCTTATATGTACCCGCTGTACGGTCAATAACATCCTGTGGAAGTTTTGGCCCGGGATGCTTTTTATCCCATCCTGAGGCGATGAGCCAGTCTCTCACATATTGTTTATCAAAACTGTTTTGGCCCCGGCCGGGCGTATAATCGTCCAGGGGCCAGAATCTGGAGGAATCCGGGGTAAGGATTTCATCTATCAGGATGATCTTGCCATCCAAAAGGCCGAATTCAAATTTGGTATCGGCAATGATGATTCCTTTTGAAAGTGCATATTCCGCCCCCTTTTGATAGACTTCAAGACTCAACCGCCGAAGTTCATGGGCTCTTTCTCGGCCGACCAGATTAACGGTTTCATCAAAACTGATATTGATATCATGATCCCCCACTGCTGCTTTGGTTGAAGGGGTGAAGAGCGGCTCCATCAGTTTGCCGGATTCTTTCAGGCCCGCCGGTAACCGGATACCGCAGACCTGGCCCTCTTTTTTGTAGGAAGACCATCCGGAGCCTGAGATATACCCCCTGACAATACATTCAACCGGAAGGGGCTCAGCCTTTTTAACCAGCATACTCCTTTTTTCCAGGGCCTCCAGATAGGGTTTAAATCGATCCGGGTATTCATTGACATTGGTGGTGATCATATGATTTTTTACGATGGACTCCATTTTTTTGAACCAGAATACGGAAATCTGGTTTAAAACCTTTCCCTTGTCAGGGATAAGGTCAGGCAGGACCACGTCAAAGGCGGAAAGTCTGTCTGTCGTGACCATCAGAAGGGCATCTCCTGTGTCAAATATATCCCTGACCTTACCCTGGCGGACCAGAGAAAGGTCATCAAATTGAGTTTTCGGAATATGGGCCATCTTGATCTCCTTGATATGGGTAAATTTCTCAATAAATAGGATGATCCTATACCACAAAAGATGGGATTTATCCATTGTCGGTATTAAAATTATTATGCAATGTGATATTCAAGATTCATCAATATTTTAGTCTCATTCAAATTTAATCTTCTGAAATCTTGACGCAGAGGGCTTAATGATAATATTGTTGAATTATTTCGATTTTCAAATACTATGAGGCTCAGACAATGAATAAACCGTCAAATCTATCATTGCTTATCATTATTGCTTTTTTTTTAATCCAGGGAAAGGCCTATAGCCGAACGGATTATTCCCTTCATGATCTGATCAAGCTTGCCAATACCCACAGTGAAACCATCAAAATTGCTGAAGATGATGTGGATATTGCCCGACAGGAGGAAAAAAGGGCATTATCGGTCTTAATCCCCAGGGCAAGCGCCTATGGGAGCATTACCGAACATAAAGAGCAAACATTCAACTCACCGGATACCCAAACCATGGGAATCAAGCTGACCCAGTCATTTACACTCAACGGCAAAGAACTGATCGCCCTTGATGTCACACGAAGGTCCATTGAAGGCAAGGAATTCAGCCTTGAAAGCATTCGTTCCGAATATCTATTACAAGTTGCCCAGGCCTATTACAATATCCTGAGTGCCCGAAAATTTTTTGAAATCGCCCAATCCGATGTCGAACGCCTTACCACTCACCGGAATGCCGTCAAAGAGAAATTAAGCGTGGGCAATGTCACCAAGACCGATTTGTTTAGGGCAGAAGCTGAGCTTTCCAAGGCATTGACCGAACGGAAAAAAGCCGAAAACGCAATCCTTCAAAGCAAAGCCACCTTACAGAATCTTGTGGATATTGATCCGGACTTTGATCTTCAAAAACAGGATATTGCTGAAATTGAAAACTACCAGTGCAATCTTGAAGAACTTCAGGCCTATGCCTTGGAAAACCGGACTGAAATCAAAGAAGCAAAAAAGAATCTTGAGATTGCCGAAAAAACCGTAAAATTCAAAAAAAGCGATTATTGGCCCACTGTCGAACTTGAGGGAGGGTATAAAGAAACCGATATCCAGTATGATACAACATCAACCTCAATGAAAGATGATATGGAAGATACCTATATTACCGGAAGCCTTGTTTTTACCCTCTATGACGGAGGGTTGAGGCGGGCCACGATAAAGCAGGCCCTTCTGGATCAAAAAAAGGCTGAAAAAGCACTGACCCTTCAGGAAAAAAAGATCGGCCTGGATTCAAAAACTTCATTTCTGGACTATGAAACTGCAAAAAGCACCTTGGATAATCTGCAAAACGAACTCAAATATGCCGAGGAAACCTTTAATGCCGTGCAGATGCAGTATAATTTCGGAATGGCCGACAGCATCGATATCATGGATGCCAATACGCTTCTTGTTTCCGCCCAGAGAAGAATATCCGATGCCCGCTACAAATATTATCTTTCAGTGCTGAGGATCATCTACACCAAAGGGGATTTGCAATCCTTTTTCTTAAGCCCTGCCTGATATTGAATAAAGCTTCAACCCTATGGTATTTTTTTTCATTTCCCGGCATCCTTTAAATACCATGCCGGGAAATGAACATCTTGTTTTATCCAGTCTATCAACTCCCTTAAACTCAAATGAATCCATAATGTTTCTGCCGCTCAGAGCTTGACTTAACCATTGCCTTAAAATATTCTAAGGCTGTGATCTTGAGGATTTATATGAACTGGTTTTTAAAGGAGACTCGTATGTACGAAATCATTGCAAACCCGGAAGATTATCAGATTGATCATCTCATCAATGGTACAGGTAATGCAAATATTGAGATTTCTAAAGAAGAAAGAGAAAAATGGGCTTTGGAAATTGTCAATTTCAGCGAGCGACTAACGGAATTTGCAAAAAAATCCAAAGAACTGGCTATGCTTTTTTCCAGTCAAGAAAAAATTTCAACAACCCCTGCTTCGTTAAAAACACTAAAGATTCAATTATTTATGATTAATGACGCCTTAACCACAGCCATCGGCATTGCAGACAAACTTGAATCCGATATTGTAAAAAAATAATCACTTTACCATTCTATGCCGCAATACATGGTCTGCGAGGGTTATGGCCGTCATGGCTTCGCAGACCATGTTGATTCTTGGAATTGCACAGATATCGTGCCTTCCCTTTGTTGATATCTCCGCTTTGTTCCCGTCTTCATCAATGGTTTGCTGAATTTTTAAAATGGAAGGAATGGGTTTGATATGAACCCTTGCAATAATATCTTCCCCATTTGAAATCCCGGCCAGAATCCCTCCGGCATGATTGGTTTGAAATCCATCCGGAAATATCTGATCGTTATTTTCAAAACCCGTCATTTTGGGGGCATTGATTCCTGCCCCGATTTCAACGGCTTTAACGGCGCCAATGCTCATCAGGGCCTTGGCAATATCCGCATCCAGTTTATCAAAAACCGGCTCTCCAAGCCCTGCTGGCACATTGGAGGCAATGATTTCCACAATCCCCCCGAGAGAATCCCCCTGGGCTTTGACTGCTTTAATGTTTGCTTCCATTTTTTTTGCAGCCTCCATATCCGGACATTGGAGATCATTTTGATCTTTGAAAGACAGATCCCCTGTCAAAACCGCCCTGATATTGCCCAGTTCAAGGGTATAGCTCTGAATCCGGATTCCCTGCTGATCCAGAATAACCTGGGCAACGGCTCCTGCGGCCACCCTTGCCGCCGTTTCTCGTGCAGAGGCCCTTCCCCCGCCCCGGTAATCCCGGACACCGTATTTTGCATGATAGGTATAATCCCCATGGCCCGGCCGGAAAAGGCCAGCTATGGAATCATAGGCCTTGGATCTGGCATCCTTGTTTTCAATCAGAATCATAATAGGGGTTCCGGTGGTCTTGCCTTTGAATACACCCGATATCAGGATGGGACAATCCGGTTCTTTTCTGGTTGTGCCGGACACCCCTCCCTTCCCTGGTTTTCTTCTGTCAAGGGCTATCTGCAGGATCTTTTCATCCAGAGCAAGCCCTGGGGGGCAGCCTTGAATGACGACACCGATTCCCTTTCCATGTGATTCTCCAAAGGTCGTGATATTGAATGCCTTACCAAAACTGGAGCCTGGCATCAGGGCAACCTCCTTTCAATGAGGGTTAGAATTTCTTCCGGCGTACGCAAGCCTGTTTCTATTTTTAAATGGGCGGTCTTTGCATACAAGGGCCTGCGCAGATTCAGCAATTCCTCTGTTTCGTCTATCAGGTTTTTATCCGTCAGGGACGGCCGGGAATACCAGGTGGAAGGATCCGAGTGTAATCGTGACAGGATCATTTCCATATCGGCATCAAGCCATATGGCGAATCCATTCTTGTTCAAAAAAATCAGGTTTTCCGGGTCTGTTACAATACCGCCGCCGGTGGATACCACGGTATCTTTCAGTTCCCGAGTCTTTAAAAGGGTTTCTTTTTCAACCTGCCTGAAATACGCCCATCCATGGATTTGGACCAAATCGGAAATGGTTGACTCGGTTTGCTGTTCAATGGCCTGATCCATATCCAGAAAATCATGATGGAGCCGCTCAGCAAGGATTTTACCAATGGTTGTTTTTCCGGTACACCGGTATCCGATTAAATAAATGTTCATCGTTTACAAAGCATCAAATATTTCCCAGTAATTTGGGAAGGATTTTTCAACACAGGCTTCATTTTCAATTTCCATACCCGGTATCATAAGCCCCGGCATGGAGAAAGCCATGGCAATCCGGTGGTCGTTAAAGGTTTCAATCCTGGCCCCTTTGGGGTGTCCCCCCATAATTTCCAGAAAATCATCTCCCTGCTCGACCCGGATTCCCATTTTTAAAAGCTGGGAAGAAACGGCATCCATCCGGTCACATTCTTTTTCCCGAAGATGCCTTATATTCTGAATCCGGGTTCTTCCTTTGGCAAAACCGGCCACAACGGCAATGGCCGGGACTGCATCCGGCGTACCCGACATATCCACATCAATCCCGGTCAGTTCTGTCCCGCAAACCCCGATTTCATTTTCTTCGATCTTAATCCTACATCCCATCTGTTCCAATATTTTGACCTGCTTTAGATCGCCTTGAAGGGAATTCTTGCTGATATTCTTTACCGAAATCATCCGTCCGGTAATGGCCCCCAGTGCCCAGAAATAACCGGCATTGGAAAGATCGGGTTCCACAAAGAAATCACCCGGAGAATAGGATTGTTGTCCCGTCACCCGATACAGACAGTGATGAATGCGATGGGCTTCAACCTTAAATTTTTTCATAATATCCAAGGTTAAATCAATGTACGGGGAGGAGACCGGCAAATCCTCAAGACTGATGTCAAGTCCTTTTGCCATAAAAGCCCCCATCATTAAAAGAGAGGACAGATACTGGCTGCTTTTTGAACAATCCAGGGTGACTGTGCCGCCCTGACGGTTCCCGCCACAGATACGGACCGGCGGAGTTCCCTGCCTGTTTTGTGAGGTGGCATGGACACCGAGAAGCTTCAGTGCATTCAGCAATGCAACCATGGGACGTTCACACATTCTTTTATCCCCTGTCAGGACATATTCCGTGGTTCCCAGGGCTGCAATTCCTGCCAGAAGACGCATGGACGTTCCCGAGTTGCCGAGATAAATTTCTTTTTCACAGGGCTTGAGGGTCCCTCCAAAGCCATTGACTTGGAACCGCCCTTCGTTGATCCGGTCAATTTGGGCTCCAAAACAGGTTAAGGCATTCATGGTCCATTTGATGTCCTCGCTTTCAAGAAGATTTTCAATCTTGGATATGCCGGTGCAAAGAGAGGCACATATGAGCATCCGATGGGAAATGCTTTTTGAACCGGGTACCACAACCTTCTGGTCTTTAATCATTTTGGGAATGATAGTTTTCATTTATAAGTTCTCATCCTTTAACATGATTTTTCGCATCAATTCAATATCAGGATTAATCCCCGTCCATAGCTTGAATTGATGAGCCCCCTGACTCAGAAACATGGTCAGGCCATCAATAATTTGGCATCCTTTTGATTGAGCCTCCTGCAAGAGCCTTGTTTTCAGGGGTGTATAAATAATATCCATCACCAGGGTACCGGGACTCAGATAGTCCAATGGAAAGGACAGGTCTGAAATATTGGGGCTCATGCCGACGGGTGTCGTGTTGATCAGAATATCAGGCTGAATTTTCAGGAGACTGTCTATATCATACAAAGAAAAAAAATCAGCCTTGTATTTTTCAGCCAGAGTTTTCCCTCTTTTTTCGTTTCGATTTGTAATCACAAGCCGGCCTTTTTCTTTAAAAATCCCATATGCCACAGCTTGAGCCGCTCCCCCGGCACCTACAATACAAACTTTTTTCCTCTGAATGCCAAAGGGCTTTAACGGTTCAACGGCGGCCTTGTAATCCGTGTTGAATCCGTGAAGCATTCCCCCTTTATTGACAATGGTATTCACAGCACCGACGGCCTCGGCATCCTCATCTATCCGGTCAAGATAGGCCATTACGGTTTCTTTGAAGGGCAATGTGATGGAGGCTCCTTTAATATTTAAAGCCCTCATGGCTTCCAGGCTTTTGGCAATTTCATCCGGTTCAAAGGCAAGGTATACGGCATTGATATGATAATATTGAAAGGCAAAATTATGAATGAACGGGCTTTTGGAGTGCCTGGCAGGATTTCCGAAAACGCCGTAAATTTGTGTGAAAGAATCGATCATGCGTCATAGTCTTCTTTTACAAATACAGGATAGGACCCGAGTATTTTCAGCAACAAGGCGTATTTTCCGATTTCCTTTATGGTTTCGACCACCCTTTGCTCCTGTTGATGGCCTTCAATGTCGAGAAAAAAATAATAGCTCCAGTTTTCATGGCGCGTAGGCCTGGACTCCAGCTTCAACATATTGAGCCCTGCCCTGTCGATGGGCTCCAGTGCTTTAAACAATGCCCCGGGAACATGGGAAACGGCAAACATGATGGAGGTCTTATCATTTCCTGTGGGTTCCGGAAGGTCTTTGCCGATCACAAGGAACCTTGTGATATTTCCTGAAACATCTTCTATTTTGGATTCTACGGTTTGAAGCGCATAGATATGGGCTGCCTGCCGACCGGCAATGGCGGCCATGGTTTTATCTTCACTTGCCATAAGAGCGGCTTTTGAACTACTGCCGGTCTCAATAATAGCAGCTTGGCTGAACTTTTTTTTGATCCATGATCTGCACTGGGCAAGGGCTTGCGGATGGGAACAAATTTTTTGAACATCCTTTGGCTCACCGGTTATGGATAACAGATCATGGGAAACAGGCTCATAATGCTCCGCACAGATGTTCAGATCAAAATGGCTGAAAAGATCCAGGGTGTGGGCCACGGCGCCTTCAATGGAATTTTCAACCGGAATGACGCCGAAATGGCTCTCATTTTTTCCCACTTCTCTGAATATTTCATAGAGATTTGGCTGCTCTACAAATTCTCCGGAGTGCCTGAAATGGGTCAAGGCTGCAATATGCGAAAAGCTTGCTTCAGGACCGAGGAACGAAATTGTCTTGGGTTTTTGGATGTCGCGGGTGGCTGTGATGATCACATTAAAAAAATATCTTAATAATTGTTTGTCCGCAGGACCTGTATTTATTTTTGATAATTTTTCAATGACGTTTTTCTCCCTTGTCCGGTCAAGAATCCGGCTGCCGGTTTCTCGTTTGATCATACCTACTTTTTTTCCGATTTCAAGGCGCCGGTTAATCAAGTTTAAGATTTTCAGATCAATAGCATCAATTTGATCTCTCAAATTTTTTAAATCATCTTCAGTCATTTTTATATTTCTTTATGGCTTCAGGAGGGTTCATTTTTCAAAATAAAACTTTGTATCCGATTGCCGTCCATATCTTTAACGGTGGCCGTCCATTTGTCGACAACAATGGATTCCCCCGGCTGCGGAATTCTGCCGATCTGTTCCAGAAAAAACCCGGAAAAAGTATCATAGGTATTGGATTCGGGTATTCCGATGTCAATCTCTTCATTTAAATCGTAGATATTGACTCTTCCGGCGATCAGCCATTTATTGTCTTTAAGCCGGATAATATCCGGCGTCATTCTGTCTGTTTCATCAATAATTTCTCCAACAATCTCTTCCAGGACATCTTCAAGGGAAACAATACCGGCCACACCGCCATGCTCATCCACAACAACGGCCAAATGATTTTTATTCCGCTTAAAATCCTGCAACAGGGAATCCAGCTTTTTAGATTCGGGAATAAAATAAGGCTTTTTTAAAATCGGTTTGATATCCAGCGGTGTTTCGAAATTTGCTGCACAGGCTTTCTGAAAACTTGCAAACAGGTCTTTGACATGCAATATCCCGATAACATTATCAATACTGTCCTCAATAACAGGGATTCTAGAAAACCCGGTCTGAAGAATTTTTGAAATATCTACATTTTCCGATATATCGATCACAAACATATCCGCCCTGGGGGTCATGATTTCTGAACATGATGTATCATCGAATTCAAATATTTTGGTGATAAATTGTTTTTCCGCTTCATTGATTTCACCCTCTTCTTCAACCACTTCAACCATGGTCATGAGTTCGTCTTCAGTAACGGCACCGTGGCGGGGATCTTTTTTCCCATGAAGCATCGGTATCACATTCAAAATGAAAATCAATGGGAAAAACAGCCGTGAAAACCAGTAAAGAGGATAAATAACAATCCTTGCGATAAGGACGTTGTTTTGATTGGCAAAGGATTTTGGGAAGATTTCACCAAAAACAAGAATCAACAATGTCATAACTCCGGTCGCAATACCGACGGCATTGGACTCGAATTGTGAAATGGCAAGGGAGGTGGCAATGGATGAGGCCCCGATATTCACAAGATTATTTCCGATCAGGATGGTCGTTAAGAGCCGATGGGGATTTTTCTTCATACTCAGAATCAGCCTGCCGCTCCCGGAGCCGTCCTTTGCCATATGGAGGGCTTTGACTCTGCTGATGGTAAAAAGAGCTGTTTCAGAAGCTGAAAAAAATCCGGATAAAAAAAGGCTTAAAACCAAAAAAATAATTTCAAAAGTCATCTAATTAAAAATTTTTCCTCTTTCTAAAAAATATCTGTTTGTTTTTAACGAAGCCACTCTAATAAAATTCAGATATTTTTGTCAAATTGATTATCAGAAATGAGATTCTCTGAGAAGGTTCATTGCAATACCGGCTGCATTTTTTGCAGCCCCCTTTTTCCCGAGTTTTTTTCTGACCCGTTCCAGCCGGGATTCATAATAGTGCTCATGGGTTAGCATATGAACGGCTTTGATAGATATCTTTTCAGGGGCTGCCTCACCCTGGAGCAGCTCGGGCATGATTTCTTCATCGACAATCAAATTTGCAAGCCCTGCATATTTTACTCGAACGAGTAGTTTTGCCGCCCAAAAGCTTAACCTTGCCATTTTGTAAATCAGGAGGGTCGGAATACCAAAAAGCGCCGCTTCAAGCGTTACCGTGCCTGAGGCTGCGATGACCAGGGTTGATCGCATCAGAATTGCCCGGACAGGCCCTTCAACAATATCAAATAATTGAGGATTCCCTGATGTATTGATGCACTCTTCAATCCATTTCCTTTTTATTGATGCAGCTTTAGACACAAGGAATCGGGCCTGATTTTGTTTTTGATGAATAAGGCAGGCAGATTGAATCATGATATCCAGAAGATTTTTAATTTCAGCGTTTCTTGAGCCTGGAAGGAGCCCGATGATGATAGGGTCATTTAAGCCGGGGGATAAAGCCTTTGATCGTAAAAAAGATTTGGAAAGATGTTCCGGATACTCGTCCACCAGAGGATTTCCTACGTAGGTGGATGAAACCCCGGCCTTTTTAAATAATTTTTCTTCAAAAGGGAAAATCAGCGCCGCATGATCCACATATTTTTTAATCTTAAACAGTCTGGATTGTTTCCAGGCCCATACCTTGGGGGTAATATAATATAAAATTTTGGTAGGGCAATGTTCTTTCACATATCCGGCCGCCCTCAGGTTGAAGCCGGGATAATCGACAAGAATGATGAGATCCGGCAGATGAGAATTGAGTTTTTCCCGAAAAAGATCAAAGGCCTTTTTAATGTGTGTGAACTGCATCAGCACTTCGGTAATGCCCATGGCTGAAAGATTTTCAATGTCATAAAAAAGATCAACTCCCTGATGTCTGAGAGCGGGACCACCCATACCGGAAAAATAAATCCGGTCATTCTTCTTCCTGATTTCTTCTATGAGGCGGCCTGCATGGAAATCACCGGAGGGTTCTCCGGTCAGAACCATGATGTGCTTTAAGCTTACAGGAAGATTCATCGTAGGTCTTCATCCGTATATCCAAGAATGGATATATGATATTGATCTGCGAGGGAGATCATTTCTTCGCGGTCAAAGCTGATGGATTTTCCGGCTTCAAGGACAAGAATTCCGGCTCCGGCTTCGTGCATGGTCATAATGGTCTGACAGCCCGAAGAAGGAAGGTCAAATCTGAGATCCTGGGCGGGTTTAGAGAGTTTGATCACCGTACAGCCGTTATTCCGTGACAAAAGGCCGCCTCTTTTTATGGCGGCATCTGTTCCCTCAATGGCTTCAACGGCAAGAACGGTTCCATTTCCGATCACAAGGCATTGGCCGATATCCAGTTTTCCGATTTCTTTTGCAAGCCGCCAACCCTCCATGATTTCCTTTTGTTCGGCTTTATTGGGTTTTCTTTTTGTCCAGCATCCCCTGGGGCAGATGAGTTCAGGCAAAAGAAAGGTGGATGGTAAAATTTCAATACCTTCTTTTAAGAGCAGGTCTGCAAAAGAAGTTAAAATGGAATCATCGTGGGTCCGGGCTGTTGTTGTAATAAAGGTGAGGGCCTTAAAATCCGGGCGGATATCTTTAAAAATATTAGTTTTTTGGATGCTGCCTAGCATGACGGCCTGTGAAATGCCCTGTTGCTTAAAATACCGGATGAGTTTGGTCACCTGCCCAATATAAATCCATTTAAGTTCCTGGACACAGTCGGCAAGCAAAGGATCTGTTTCTGAATTGAACCCTGCCGCAAAAACCGTATATCCTTTTTCAACGGCCTTTTTTGAAAATAGTAGGGGAAACTGTCCGCCTCCGGCAATCAGGCCGATTTTCATTGTCTTATCTTGTTACACCCCTGTTGGATTCGATAATAAAATTCATAAATTTTTTGACTTCCGGTATCATATCCACCTCTGCCTTGACTCTTTCCGATGCTTGTTTCACCGTCAATCCGATTCTGAAAAAAATCCGGTATGCTTTTTTAAGCTGGGAAAGGGTTGTTTTTGAAAATTTATATCGCTGCAATCCGACATTATTGAGACCATGCAGGGTCGCCCGATCTCCTGCGGCAATCACATAGGGAGGAATATCCTTTACCACGGCTGATTTTCCGCCGATATAGGCAAAATCTCCGATCTGAACAAATTGATGAATGGCAACCAGCCCCCCCACCGTAACGTTGTCTCCAATCGTGATATGACCTGCCAGAGTGGAATTATTGGCCAGGATAACCTGTTTTCCGGTTTTGCAATCATGGGCGATATGGGTATAGGCCATGAGATAATTTTCTTCTCCGACTTCAGTGATACCACCGCCGTTTTCAGTGCCCCGGTTAATGGTCACAAATTCCCGGATAATGGATCCTCGGCCGATTTTCAAATATGTTTTTTCCCCATGAAATTTTAAATCCTGGGGCGCACCGCCAATGGATGCATACTGGAAAATCTGACAATTTTCTCCTAGGGTCACATATTGGTCAATGGTGGTATAGGGACCGATGGTGGTGCCGGACCCGATGACGGTATCTGCCTTGATAATGGCGTAAGGGCCAATGGTCACATTACTGTCAATTTCTGCAGAAGGATCAATAATCGCAGTGGGGTGAATCATTGTTTTTGCTCCGTTTGCTCGTTCATCTTCTCAATCTCTTTTAGCCTTTTTTCAAATGAAAAAAGGGTTTTTCTCATCTCCGGCAATCTGACCAGGATGCTGACGACCTTGCGCCATAGAGTATGCGGCATATGCGGCACGCCGGATACGACCTCTTTTTCACCCACATCGCTGTGAACACCTGAATATGGGCCTATGATGGCGCCGTCCCCTATTTTAATATGCCCTGAAATACCGGCTTTACCCGCAATAATGACATTCCGGCCCACCGTGGTGCTCCCGGCGATCCCGACCTGGGCTACAATCAGGGTATTATCCCCAATTTTAACATTGTGCGCAATATGAACAAGATTATCGGTTTTGACCCCATTGCCGATAATGGTGGTGCCGAGAGTTCCCCTGTCAATGGTGTTGCATGCTCCTATTTCAGCATCATCACCAATGGATACATATCCGGTGTGAATGAGTTTCCGATGCACGTTACTATCCTGTGCAAATCCGAATCCATCGGAACCGATGACAGTTCCGGAATGGATAATAACCCTTTGCCCGATTCTTGTTCCATCCAATATGGTGGCATTGGGTTTGATAAGGGTCTGATCTCCTATGACCACATCATCCCCGATATAAACACCAGGCATCAGGCGGACATTTTGCCCCATCCGGACATGGTTGCCGATATATACGTTTGCTTCAATGACAGAGTTTGGACCGAATTCGGTAAATTGTCCGATATGGGCGCCGGGATGAATAAAGGGCAGCATCTTCTTTTCCGGGTGGAAAAGGGATACCAGCTTAAAAAAGGATAATTTTGGATTGGCGGTTTTCAGCAAAACAGAACCTTTGTCCTGTTTTGCGTCAGGATCGAAACTATCAGGAATGATAACAACTCCCGCCTTTGTCAACCCAAGGCGGCTCAAATACTTTGAATCACATGCAAAAGTGATGTCATGGGCGCCTGCTTCATCAAATGAGGAGACCCCCGTGACCATAACATTCACATCACCGATGATCTTGGCATCAATGATTCCGGCAATTTTATTTACCGTAAGTTCCATACAAAGGTTTTTAATTGGTCTTTGCAGCTTTTAAATTATATTTTTTAATGATCTCGTCTGTAATATCAAGTTTTTCCGGAGAATAAAGAACCCCCCCTGCTTTTTTTTCAAGAATCAGGGTGTATCCTCCTTCTTTGCCGATATCATTAATGATCAGGACCACTTCGTCCTGTATCTTATTCAGGGATTGAACTTCCAATTGTTTGAATTCCCTTGCAAAATCATCCTGCATTTTTTTAAAATCATTGACACGGCCGCGAAACTCCTTTTCTTTTTCACCCTGTTTTTCCGGACTTAAAACCAGCTTTTCTCTTTCGTAGGCCGTATTCATTTCATCTAATTTTTCTTTTTCAGTTTTTAATTTACCCTGCAGTTCATTGCCTTTCTCAGTCAGTTGTTTTTGGGTGAGCTTTCCGGTGCTGGATTCCGACAATATTTTCTGGAAATCAAAAATTCCTATTTTGGCCGTATCTGCACTGAACGCAGCAGGAACAAAAGCAAGAAAAAGATATAGTATGGATACGGTGAATACAATTTTTTTCATTTAAACCTCCAAATGTAAATAATTCAAAAAGAAGCGCCGACAGAAAAAGCAAATTCTCCATCACCCGACTCTTTTATGTTTTTCCCATCAATAACCCAGCCATATTCTATTCTTAAGGGTCCCAAAGGAGAATTCCACCGGATACCTGTTCCGATACTGGAGAACTGATCGCCAAAATCAAAATCTTCACTGGTTCTGTAAACATCCCCACGATCATAAAAGAATACGCCTACGAGTTTATATTTATCTGTCAACGGAAAGGTTATTTCCGCATTAAACTGAACATATTTCTCACCACCTCTTTCTTTGGTATCTCCAGAACGCATGCCGCTGATATCAAATTTATCAAATCCCCTGATGGAATTCATTCCCCCTAAATAAAACATGGCATAATCGATATTGACGCTGTCGCCGCTCCGGTCATCCAAATATCCGCCCTCCGCATGCAAAGCGCCTGTAAATTTCCAGAAAAGGGGGAAATAAGCAGAGGTTTCAGCAAGATATTTTGTGTAGTCAATTTCACCCCCTAGAAATTCTCCAGCATATTCAACGGAAAATGAGTGTTTGAACCCCTCGGTGGGAATGAACAGATCATCCCTGGAATCATATACGATATAGGGTTTGATACTGCTGGTCAGAAACGACCCGGTTGTCATATTGGTATAAGCGGATTCCACATCTGAAATCTCAAAATCCTCAATATTATAATTGGCTCCGATTTTCGTATAATCAAAAAGCTTATAACCCAGCATCAAGGTCATACCAAGCGCTTCTTTATCATAATACTCATATTCTTTATCTTCCTTATACAGATTAATACCTCCTGAAACGCGGCTATCCATAATATAAGGCTCAAAAAAACTGATATCATAAAGAGCAGAAGATCCTGATATTTTTGCCGAAATCTTCCCGGTCTGGCCCCTTCCAAACAGATTCCTCTCCTGAAGCGACACCATTCCGAATGGTCCGTCTTCACTGCTGAATCCACCTCCGAATGAAAAAGTCCCGGTGTCTTTGTCGGCGACTTTCACATTCAGATCCATTAAATTTTCTTCTTCTGTTTTAACAGGTATTATCTCGAGTTCAGCGAAATAATCCAGTCGGTTCAGATTTTTAAAACTTTTCTCAATGTTTTCCTTATTGTATAAATCCTGTTCAACAACTTTGAGTTCCCTTCTGATTACCTTATCCCGCGTTTTTGAATTACCGCTGATATTCACATTCCTGAAATAAACAGGCTCCCCTTTATTGATGGAATAGTCCACGGTCATCAGGTGCTCATTCTCAATTTTATCAATCAAAGGGTTGATATGAACATTGGCAAATCCTTGTTGTGAATAAAGATCGGCGATATAATTCATGTCGTTTCTGATTTCTTCCCGGTTATAGAGTTCCCCCTCTTTAGATTTTATTTTTTTTAAAATTTCTTCTTTGGTAAGGATAAGATCTCCGGAAAAATCAATCTTTTTGATTTTATACTGGGCACCTTCTTCTATCTTGAAATGAATGGAAATATATTCTTTGCCGATTTCAATATCAGGATCAGACACTTTTGCATCAATGAATCCGTTGTTTTTATACAAGGATTCGATTTTTACGGCATCATTTTTTACTTCGGTTTCATTTAAATCTCCTGAGGATGTAAAAAAGGAAAACATCCCTTTTTCAGATGTGTCCATGGCCTTTTTCAGTTTTTTCTCAGAAAAATAAGTATTGCCTTCAAAACTGATTTTTTCAACCCTGATCTTTTCCCCTTCTTCAATGTTAAAAAGAATATCAGCCTGGGAATGTTCAAGAGGCAGAATTTCATAGGTGATTGAACAGTTATGGTAATTTTTCTCCGTATACAGCAGTCTGATCCGATCCACATTTGAATTAAGGGTGTGAACGTTTAAAATGGACCCTGTTTTGATATTAATACTTTCCATCAATTCTTCAATTTCATAAACTTTATTTTTTTTGAACCTGATTTCCCGGATACTAGGTTTTTCCGTGACCTTAAAAACTATTTTAACACCCTTGTCATGGGATTCTTTTTCAACCAGAACATCATCAAAATATCCCATGTCATAGATTTTTTTAAGATCCTTTGATATGTTTTCCGGTTTAAAGATGTCCCCGGTGTGAGTATCGAGTATTCTGATGACGGCATCTTTTTCTATCCGCTTGTTTCCTGCTACGGCAATATCCGTTATAATTTTTTTCTGGTATAATTCACCGATGATTTCTTTGCTTAACTGTGAAACCGATGAAAAAAGATTTTCAAAACCACCTGCCTCGATAAAAAAAGGAATCGTTCCATTCTGTTCATAGATATTCATCAGCCTTGAATCAATACTGATACCTTCTCCTGCAAAAAATAAGGACCCGGTTAAAATATAATCCACTCCGGCTTGGATGCCATATGTTTTAAACCGGGTAATATCCCAGTTTTTGATATCCGGTTGAGCTTCAGGCAAGATGACGGTTGCGCCCTCCTTCTCAAGGTTTTCAGCGATCATCTGTTTGATTTTTTCCTGAATCTGCTGATTGGGTTTACTGGCTGAAATTGAAAAGGGAAAAATCGCAATTTTCACATTTGTGTCTGCACAAAGATCACAGGCAAACAGTAAAAAAAATAAAACTGAGCAGGTGAAAGCCTTTTTCAAAAAAGATGTATTCATTTTTTTTCCTAGGTCTTTTTTTAGTTTGCAGGAATTATTTTTCCATCCCTAATGGTCACACTTCTTTTCATTATCCGGGCAAGTTCGCTGTTATGGGTTACAACAATCACCGTCATACCAAGCTCCTTGTTCAACTCTTGAATTAAAACATGCACACTGCGTCCGTTCTTCTGATCAAGATTTCCCGTAGGCTCATCAGCCAGAAGTATCTCAGGATTCATCACTAGGGCCCTTGCCAGCGCCACCCGCTGCTGCTCCCCTCCTGAGAGATCTTCAACTCTATGCCCGACTCTTAAAGAAAGTCCTACTCTTTCAAGCATATTTATGGCCAACTGTTCAATAGTTTTTTTATTTTTATTCGCAATCAAACCGGGTATCATCACATTTTCCAATGCTGAAAACCCTTGCAAAAGATAATGAAACTGGAATACAAAACCAATTTTCAAATTCCTGAAATTGGCAAGCTTATCATCATTATATAGAGACAGATCATTGCCGTTGAACACAATCTTTCCGGAATCCGGTTTATCAATGGTGCCGATAAGATTCAAGAGGGTTGATTTTCCAATCCCGGAAGACCCCACAATAGCGATGGTTTCCCCCTTATAAATATCGAAAACCGCCTCATTCAGGATTTCAATATCCGATGATGCCGAGCGGAAATGTTTTGAAATGGATTGAAAAGATATTAAGGGAAGGCTTGAATTATCCATATCTTAATGCCTCAACCGGATCCATTTTTGATGCTTTATGGGAGGGATAAAGGGTTGACAGAAAACAGATCAGAAGGGCGCTGCCGGCTATGGCCAAAACATCTGCATATTCAAGCTGAACGGGAAGGGTGGAAAACGGATAGGCATCGGGCAATTGAATAAAATCATATTTTTTCAGAAAATAGCAGACAATAACGCCTGAGATTGTTCCGATAAATGTGCCGAAAGTCCCGACAATCATGCCTTGAATCATAAAAATTCTCCGGATGGTTTTATGAGTTGCTCCCATGGTTTTCAGCACGGCAATGTCCTTGGTCTTTTCCATTACCATCATGATCAGGGCACTTGCAATATTAAAGGCGGCCACAAGGATAATCAAGGTCAGAATAATAAACATGGCTGTTTTTTCCAGTTTGAGAGCTGAAAAAAGGCTTTTGTTGATCTCCATCCAGTCCCTCATATAGAAAGGATATCGAAAGATATCTGCCAGACCGTTCTTAATGGTCTTGGCCTCAAACACATCATTGATCCAGATGCCGACGGCCGATATCTGGTCCTTTAAGCCGGAGAGCTGTTGTGCCTCTTTCAAATCGATATAGGCAAGGGCACTGTCATATTCATACATCCCGGAATCAAAGGTATCGGTTACAACAAACCGTTTCATGGAGGGGATATTCCCCATGGGTGATATTATCCCATTGGGCGACATGAGGATAATTTTATCCCCTGGAATGACACCGATTGAATTTGCGAGGTCCTTGCCGAGGATAATACCGGGGAAATCGGTATTGGCTGCATCTTTCCCCAATACTTTCTTTAACTGATCCGGACTGAATCCTTTGATCAGACTAAAGCTGTTGTCGGGATCAATTCCTCTGACCATGATACCGGAAAAAGAATGGTTTGACCGGATCATGGCCTGGGCAAACAGAATAGGGGAAGGCTCATTAATTTTTTCCTTTGGGGTCAAATCCGTAATGATGTCGGCATAGCCATCAAATTTCCCGGAATAATTCATCACCAGAATATGGGGTTCCAGTCCGAGAATCCGTTTTCTAAAATCCGTCTCAGCCCCGCTCATGACGGCAATAACGACCACCAGGGCCATCACTCCGACAGCAACACCGGCAATGGATAACAGGGTGATAAGCGATATAAATCCCTCTTTTCTTTTTGCCTTAAGATATTTTCCGGCTATGAAAAATTCAAAGGCCATTTATTCGGATATTTTTTTCATATGGGGGAAAAGGATGACTTCTCTTATGGAGGGAGAGTCTGTCAGGAGCATGACAAGCCTGTCAATACCAATGCCTTCTCCGGCTGTGGGCGGCATTCCGTATTCAAGCGCTTCCACATATTCATAGTCCATGATATGAGCCTCGGAATTGCCTTCATCCCTTTGCCTGACCTGCATCAGGAAACGCTGATACTGATCTTCGGGATCATTTATTTCCGAGAAGCCATTGGCGATTTCCCTGCCGGCAATAAACAATTCAAACCGATCTGTTAATTCATTCTTGAGATCGTTTTTCCGGGACAGGGGAGACACTTCCACAGGATATCCTGTGATAAATGTGGGCTGAATCAGCTTGGGTTCAACCAGAGCGTCAAACAGCTTTGTCAAGACTTTACCGTGGCGGTCTTTTTTGGAGATCTGAATATTATTTTTCTGTGCCAGTTCGAGAAGCGCTTCGGTATCGTTCAAAAGAGCGCCATCCAAACCGCCGATGCGCTCAAGAGACTCCATCATTGAAATCCGCTTCCATCCCTTGTTCAGATGAATGGTTTGACCCTGGTACTCAATGGTAGTGGATCCGGATATCTTTTCAGCGATAATTCCAAACATTTCTTCAGTCAGATCCATGAGCATTTCATAGTCGGCATAGGCCTGGTAGAATTCAACCATGGTGAATTCAGGGTTATGCCGGGCCGAAACCCCCTCATTTCTAAAATTTCGATTAATCTCGAATACCTTTTCAAATCCGCCTACCACCAGTCTTTTGAGATATAATTCAGGCGCAATCCTTAAAAAAAGCTCCATCCCCAGTGCATTGTGCCATGTTTTAAAGGGAGTGGCCTCGGCACCTCCGGGCAGCGGCTGCATCATCGGCGTTTCGACTTCCATGAACCCTTTTTCTTCAAAAAAACGCCTCATGGTCGAAATAATCGAACTTCTTTTGATAAAAATATTTTGGGCATCTTCATTCATGATCAGATCAAGATACCTCTGCCGATAGCGTTTTTCAGGATCTTTAATACCATGAAATTTTTCAGGAAGCGGCCTTACGGCCTTTGATAATAACCTGAACTCTTTGGCCTGCAAGGTCCACTCTCCTGTCTTGGTTTGAAACAAGGGGCCCTTAACGCCAATGAAATCACCGATATCAAGCTTTTTAAATAGAGAATAGGTATCCTCTCCAATCATATTTTTCTGCAAATAGACCTGAAGCTGTTCAGAACCCTCCTTAAACCTGATAAAAGACGATTTTCCCATTATATTAACGGCCATCATTCTTCCGGCCATAGAAAACTCATTTCCGTTCTCGCCTAAAGTTTCGGGATGGTCTTCAATGGTTTTTTTAAGCATTTTTATCGAACATGAAGGTTTAAAATCATTTGGATAAAGATTAATCCCACTGGTTTTAAGTTCTTTTATTTTTTCTTTTCTAAGCTGTATCAGGTTGCTTTCTTTATCCATTTATCCTTGCCTTCATATTCTGACTGCATCAATGCAGGTTGGTTGATCTTCGTGTTTATAAAAAAGGAATAAATAGCCTAGTTCCCATGAAAAAGTCAAGATTTTGATTTTCCCCGCACCGGCATTCTATTGAAAACAACCGTAAAAATGGTTCCCTTTCCGGGGATGGATTCAAAATCAATCATCCCGTTGTTTGCATCAATCAACCGGTGAAGGATGGAAAGCCCGAGACCGGTTCCCTCCGGCTTGGTGGTGAAAAAAGGATCAAAAATATGATTTTGGTCTTTTGGATGGATTCCCACACCCGTGTCCTTGATGGTGAGATAAACCTTGTCCGTCCTTGAAGGTTTAAGACCAATGGTTATCTCACCCGTGTCTTGAATGGCTTGAACTGCATTTTTTAAAAGATTCCACAAAATCTGTGTAAAATGGCTGGGATCAAACAGGATGGTAACCTCTTTATCAAGGTTCATCTGAAGGTGAATTGACGGCTTCCATTCCGGGTCATTCAAAAACAACCGGACGGTTTCTTCGATCATGCTTGCCATTTTTATTTCAACGGCATTGCCTGTATGGGGTTTTGAAAACAACCGGATATCGTTCACTATATTTTTCAGACGGTCCGTTTCCCTGAGAATGATCTGCATCAGCTTGTCTTCATAGGAGCCTGACCGGGTATCCTCCCGCAGCAATTGAATGGATCCGGAAAGAGAGGCCAGGGGATTTTTGATTTCATGGGCAATTCCGGAAATCATTTCATCCATGGCAGCCATCTTTTCTACCCTTTTCAAATGCTGTTGAGTAATTTTCAAATCTTTTTGGGCTGCTTTCAATTGAAGGGAAAGTATGCCGCTGAGGATGGCCACGGCAAAACAGGCCACGATAAAAATAATAATTCTATAAATAATATGGTTTTCATCCAGGCTGCCGGAAAAGCCCACCCGGCTATGAAAAGGAGCAATCAAACCATAGAATTCCAGCTCAATCAAAATACCATACTGAAGGCAGGAAATGGTGGCAATGATCAGGCTCCCCTTTTGAAGCAGGAGCATTGCAGAATAGATAATGACAACAAGATAAAGGAAATTAAAGACGCTGTCATAACTTCCTGTAATGAATACAATGGCAGTCACCATAAATGTATCAACAATGGTTTGGAAATAGGCAAGAAAAAGCTTTTGATCAAACCGGGTCAGATGGAAAAGGTAAATAATGGAAAGAATAAGGATACAGGCTGCTATCTTGTAAAGAGACAGAACGGGCTGTGAAAAAAAGGATAAATTCTCTTTTAAGGAAAAAACAAGACTTGAAATAATAAGCAGAATACCGAAAACAGCCCTTGAGAGAATCAGCCACCTGATCTGAACGAAAAAATCAGTCTGTTCTTTCATTGAACCGGTTTTCATCAACTAGGAAATCGCGCCGGCCATTTTGAATATGGGTAGATACATGGCAATGACCAGACCCCCGACCACCACCCCCAAAAAGACCAGCATGAAAGGTTCGATCATATCCGTAAGGTTTTTCACTGCCTGGTCCACTTCATCATCGTAAAAATCGGCAATTTTGCTCATCATGGTATCTAAAGCCCCTGTAGATTCCCCAACAGCAATCATAGAGCAGACCATGGAGGGAAACACACCGCTTTCAAGGAGGGGATCTGCCATGGATCTGCCTTCCGAGATGCCTGATTTCACATCCTGAATGGCAAACTCCACAATTTTATTGCCCGATGTCTTTGCCACAATATCCAGAACTTCAAGGATGGATACACCGCTCGACAACATGGTGCCGGCCGTCCGGGTGAATTTGGCCACAGCCACTTTTCGAATCAGAAGACCGATAACGGGAAGTCTTAAAAATAATTCATCCATAAAAATACGGCCCTTTGGGTTTGCATAAAGTCTTCGCAAAAGAAAGACAATGGCAATAATTCCCCCAATGATGTATCCGATATTATGGATGGTAAAATTACTCATGGCCACCACGATGAGAGTGGGGGTCGGCAAAGAAGAGCCGAAATCGGCAAACATTTCCGAAAAAACCGGAATAACGAATACAAGAATAATGGCCACGACGATGACGGCAACGATCATGGTAATTATCGGATAGGTCATGGCCCCTTTAACCTGGCGTTTCAGCTTGGCCATTTTTTCCATATATGCGGAAAGCCGGTTTAGAATCACATCCAGAATACCGCCCGCCTCTCCCGCCGCAACCATATTTATGAAAAGTTCATTAAATATTTTAGGGAATTTCTTTAACGCATCGGCAAAGGTTTCGCCGGATTCTACAGATTCTTTTATTTTTTTCAGATTTTTCTTAAAGGTCGGGTTATCCTGCTGAGACTGAAGAATATCAAGACATTGGAGAAGGGGTAAGCCTGCATCGATCATGGTTGAAAACTGTCTTGCAAAAATAATGACGTCCGTCTCTTTGACTTTGGGTTGCAAAAATTTGACATTCTCAAAAAGATCCTTTGGCTTTTTTCGAACCAGGGTCGGTGTTATTTTACGCCTCTGGAGATTCTGCTTAATCTGATCAGAAGTCTCTGCCTCCATTTCCCCCTTTACTTTTCTTCCTTTGGGATTTTTCCCTTTCCATTCAAAAACTGTCGGCATGGTAAATCCTTATTAGTCAGTCGGATCAAGACGGCCCGGATGATATTTGCATATATCAAAGCCGGATCATTTGTAAATTTAAGATAGATATACTATATAAATTTTATTAATTGAATACAACAGGAGTTATTTTTTGAGCAAAAAATGCAACACCAAAAACCCTGATACGATCATAACAAGCCATATCAATGCTGATTTTGATGCCATTGCCTCCATGCTTGCAGCCCAGAAGCTCTATCCGGATTCGGTCATCATTTTTCCAGGATCCCAGGAAAAAAATCTTCGGGATTTTTTCATCAACTCCATGAGTTATCTTCTGAACATGGCCGACGTTGGTACTACGGATTTTTCACAGACAAAACGACTCGTCCTTGTGGATACAAGACAGAAAAACAGACTGCCTCATGTATCTTTTCTCATTGATCAAAAAGAGATGGAAATTCATATATATGACCATCATCCGGACATGGAAGAAGATTTGAGAGGCAGTCTGGAAATAATCCGGCCTACGGGTTCGACAGCAACTATTCTAAGCTCGGTTCTCCAGGAAAGAAAAATCATCCCCACACCGGACGAGGCCACTATCATGGCCTTGGGAATATACGAGGATACAGGTTTATTTACCTATTCCTCCACCAGCCGGGAAGACCTTGAGCAGGCGGCTTTTCTTTTGGGTTGCGGAGCAAACCTGAATACCATTGCAGGTTTTGTGGTAAAAGAAATCAAATCCGAACAGGTCACTTGGCTCCATGAGCTTTTAAACGAAATGAAGGTGCATAAAATTAACGGAGTCGATGTTTCTATTTCCGTAATTTCTTCACCTTCCTATATTACGGACCTGGCAACCATTGTTCAAAAGGTTGTCCGGATGGAGAACCTTGATGTCTTTTTTGCTATTGTCCTCATGGACAATAAAATTAATATAATCGCCCGAAACCGAATTCCAGAGGTAGATGCCGGAAAGATCCTATCTGCATTTGGAGGCGGCGGCCATGCCTATGCCGCCTCTGCAAAAATCGACAATCAGACCCTGGCCCAGATTGAAATGAGGCTCTTAGAACAACTTCAAAAAGAAATCAAGCGGGTTCAGATCGCAAAAAATCTGATGACCTCCCCCGCCATCACCATTGAGCCCCATGTGACCTGCAAGGAAGCCAACAATCTCATGACCCAGTATAATATCAATACCTTGCTGGTGGTGGACAAGGGAAAAAACGCCTATGAAGGCTATATCACACGACAGGTGATCGAAAAAACACTTTATCACAAATTATCCGGCCAGCCGGTTAAGGAATATATGAATTCGGAAATCCGGTTTGTTTCTTCCGATGCGGATATTTCACAGATTGAAAGCATTATCATTGAAGCAAAACACAGGATACTGCCTGTGATTGATGATGGCTGGATAAGGGGAGTGATTACCCGGACCAATCTGCTCAATTACCTGGTCCAGCACAACAAGGAAATTACCAATACTGAAACCGAAATCGGTATCAAACGAAATATAAAAAACCGACAGATCGAAAATATTCTTCATCAGAGGCTCGAAAACCGGATGATCCGGCTTCTTGAAAATATAGGGAAAACAGGCAATGAGCTGGGATATCATATGTTTGTCGTGGGAGGCTTTGTCAGAGATCTTTTGTTAAACCGCCCCAACGAGGATATTGATATTGTTGTTGAAGGAGATGGAATTGAATTTGCCAAGGTCTTTGCAGCAAAAGAAGGGTGCAGGGTCAATCCCCACAAAAAATTCGGCACGGCCGTCATTATTTTCCCGGATCATTTTAAGATAGATGTGGCCTCCTCCCGGCTCGAATATTACAAAATGCCTGCTGCTCTGCCCATTGTTGAAAAAAGCTCCATTAAACTGGATCTTGCCAGAAGGGATTTTACCATCAATACCCTTGCCGTCAGCCTGAATCCGGAAAATTTCGGAATGCTTATCGATTTTTTCGGTGCCACCAGAGACCTGAAGGATAAGACCATTCGTACCATCCACAATTTAAGTTTTGTTGAAGACCCGACCCGTATTTTCCGGGCCATTAAATTTTCCAATCGCTTTGGCTTCAAGATTGGAAAGGTCACCTCCAACCTGATTAAAAATGCCATCACCATCAATTGTTTTAAGAATTTAAGCGGACTCCGGGTCTTGTCGGAAATCAAACAGATTTTTGAAGAGGAAAACCCGATTCCGGCCATCCGGACCATGGAAGAATACGGACTTGAAAAAGTCCTTCATAAAAAATTGGATATTGATCCCAAAACCTATCATTTGCTCGAATCCGTTAATAAGATCCTGGTCTGGCACGATCTCCTCTATACGGATGAAGATTATCCCAGATGGTCGGTTTATTTTATGGCACTTTTGAACCGCACCTCACGCAAGGTCTGCGAGCAGATCTGCGACAGGCTGAACATGCCCTTAAAAGAACGCGGTATCCTGTTGGAAAAAAGATATAAGGCGGAAAAACAACTCATTTTAATTGAGAAGGCCTCTTCTTATACAATTCAGGACCTGTACTGGGTTTTGATCGATTTTAAAACAGAATATCTTTTGTATATGATGGCCCTTGCGACCCATGAAGAAACCAAAAAAGCCATCTCAAATTTTTATACCCATCAAAAAAAGGTCAAACCTTATATCCGCGGTAGAGATCTCATGACCCTGGGCTTAAAACCCAGCCCGGTTTTTACTGTTATTTTCAACCGGATCTTAAATGAAAAACTTGAAGGCAGACTTAAAACCAAAAAAGAGGAACTGACCTTTGCGGCAGAATATGCCAGGGACAATAAACTGATTGATTAAATCCAAAGTTTTTGATAATCCCCTTCATTCAATTTGGATGATTTATAACAGGAATGATGATCATGAAAAATGCAGACTTTTTAACCGGAATCACCACCAGCGGAACACCCCATCTTGGAAATTATGTCGGCGCCGTTCGGCCGGCAGTTGAAACCAGCAGGGATAAACAACTGAATTCTTATTATTTTCTTGCGGATTATCATTCCCTGATCAAAAACCATAACCCGAAACTGAGAAAACAATCTGCCCTTGAAATTGCCGCCGCTTGGATTGCGTTAGGGCTGGATTATGACAATTGCGTATTTTACCGGCAATCTGATATTCCGGAAATTCCTGAACTGGCCTGGATTCTGACCTGCTTGACGGCCAAAGGCTTGATGAACCGGGCCCATGCCTATAAAGCAGCCGTTGCCGACAATGAACAGGACAATGATCCGGATAAGGGCATTACCATGGGGCTTTTTTCTTATCCCATTCTCATGGCCGCGGACATCCTGATGTTTAATGCCAAAAAAGTGCCCGTGGGTAAAGACCAGGTACAGCACCTGGAAATGACAAGGGATATTGCCGCAAGATTCAACCATATGTATCAAAGCCTCTTTGTTCTGCCGGAGGTGGTGGTGGATGAAACCTCTGCCGTCTTATCAGGCCTGGACGGACGGAAAATGAGCAAAAGCTATAATAATTATATTCCCTTGTTCGACACTGAAAAAGCCCTTCGCAAAATGATCATGAAAATTCAGACCAATTCGCTGGGGCCCGAGGAACCCAAGGACCCTGATACCTGCACCCTGTTTTCAATTTATCAGGCCTTTTCGGCACCGGAACAGACCAAGGCCATGGCTGCCCGATACAGGCAGGGGATCTCCTGGGGAACCATGAAAAATGAACTTTTTGAATATATCAATGAGATTCTGAAGGAACCCAGAAAGAGATATGACGAATTGATCAAGGCACCTTCGGATATTGATGCTATCCTGAAAAAAGGCGCTGCAAAAGCAAGGGAGTTTTCAGTTCCTTTTCTCGATCAGATCAGAAAGGCCATCGGTATCAGTTCACTGGGTTAATTGCCGGATTTCTTCTCGGGTCAGGTGGCGCCAGGCCCCTTCTTTTAATTTGCCGAGGGTGATATTGGCTATTCTGATTCTCAGCAAGGTATCAACCTCATTGCCGGTTTTTTGAACCATTTTCCGGATTTGCCGGTTTCTTCCCTCTTTTAAAACAATGAAAAACTGTTTGTCTGATATCCGTTTGACAGTGGCCTTCCTGGTTTTGACCTCGTCAATCATCACCCCCTCGGCCATGCGCTTCAAGGCGCTATCAGGGACCGGATTAACCGTGGTCACAATATATTCTTTTTCATGATCAAAGGAAGGATGGGAAAGTTTATTGTGAAGCTCTCCGTCATTGGTCAGCAGGATAAGTCCCTTTGAGTTCTTGTCCAGCCTTCCCACAGGGTATATCCGTTCATCTATGTCAATCAGCTCCATGACGATTTTTGTTTTCTTCTGGGAGCAGGATGTGACATAGCCTTCGGGCTTGTTCAAGGCCAGGTAGATTTTAGGCTGTTCTATGCGTAAAAGAACAGGTTTATCGTCAAAAAAAACAAAATCCGACGGATCAACTTTTGTGCCCAGTTCGGATATGGTTGCCCCATTGATTTTGATTCGGCCCTTTAAGATATATTCTTCAGCCTTTCTCCTGGAGCAAAGCCCTGCATGGGCCAGATATTTCTGGAGCCGCATCCCTAGGACCTGTATTCGGCATTGATCTTTACGTAATTTTCACTGAAGTCACAGAACCAGAAACCGTCTGCTTCCTGCCCAAGATTAAGATCAAGGGTAATGAAAATTTCATCTTTTTTCATGAGCCGGGCGATTTCTTTTTCCGCATCAGGCCCAAGCCAGTGGCCCTTCAAAACCAGGGGCTGATCATCAAAATAAAGGTCCATTTTCTCGGTGACCACCTGGGCGCCGGACCTTCCGGCCGCAGCCGTAATCCTTCCCCAGTTGGGATCTTCGCCATAGATTGCCGTCTTGACAAGATTTGAATGGGCAATGGCCTCACTGGCCTTGAATGCATCCGCTTTTGTTTTAGCCCCTTTTACAATGATCTGAACAAGCTTGGTGGCGCCCTCCCCGTCTCTGACAATCATTTTTGAAATCTGCAGACAGACTTTTTCCAATACAGCTTGAAAAACAGCCTTGGATTCAGGGTCATTGACCAGGGCTCCGGAACTCCCATTGGCCAGGGCCAGGAGGGTATCATTGGTGCTGGTGTCCCCGTCCACGGTGATCCGGTTAAAAGTCCTCTCATTGACAGCCGTCAGAATGGTCTTCAAATCTTCTTTTTCAATTTTTGCATCGGTCAGGACAAAGGCAAGCATGGTGGCCATATCCGGCCGGATCATACCTGATCCTTTGGCGATCCCGATGATGGAAAACGGCTTGTCCTTGATCGAGCCGGTTTCAGTCACCATTTTGCGGCAGGTATCCGTGGTGAGGATGGCATCGGCAAAATCATCCATATGATTTTCCGAAAGGGCATGAATCAGTTCCGGAATTCCGGAATCGAATTTTTCCATGGGCAGATACGCCCCGATCACCCCTGTCGAAGAAACCAGAACCTGGTCTTCAGGGATATCAAGATATTTTGCAACCATGCTGGAACAGGCCCTGGCATCTTCAATGCCTTTTTCCCCTGTAAAGCAGTTGGCGTTTCCGCTGTTGACAAGAACTGCCCGGCACAATCCCTTTTTAATTTTTTCCCGTCCGAGAATAACCGGTGCTGCAACCACTTTATTCCGTGTAAAAAGAGCTGCTGCAACGGCCGGCGAATCACTATAAATAAGAGCCAGATCTTTTTGATCTTTTTTTTTGATGCCGGCGAGGATACCGGCAAATTGAAATCCTTTCATAAATTATTCTCTCCCAGCCATTAGTATTATAAAATAAGAGCGTATTATACTTTTCCCATTGATCCGTGTAAATGTTTTATATCCTACCCAACCGATCCTTCTCTTAAAATTCGCGGGGTGAACGCTGAAATGACACCTTTCCCCTGATCCGCCATCAAAAAAATAAAAAACCTCGTTGCGCTTGACTGCTCAAGC
>CAZAHK010000002.1:39413-54809 GCA_964484555.1 uncultured Desulfobacula sp. | reverse complement strand
AATGGTAGGGACCCGCATATTGTATGATCTCCTGCTATCGGACCGAAATAAGGGTAGTCAGCATTTCATCCACAGTGGTCAGCAGCTTGGAGGCTGCTGAAAAAGCGTGCTGATATTTGATCAGCCTGATCATTTCCTCGTCCAGGGAAACGGCTGAAATGGAATTCCGCTGTTCGGTCAAATTGTTTACCATAATATCGGCAAATTCTCTTGAACTTTTAATACTTCGTGATCTTACCCCCATGGAAGATATCATCTGGTTGTAATAATTATCAAGGGTGGCGCTGGTGGTATTGGATTGGGCATCCTTGCCCCGCTCAAAGGTCCAGAGCTTGAATGTTGCTTCCTGGAATTGGACATCGGCCATGGCAAGGGCGTTGGAATTGTCTCCCTGGCTGATTTTCCCGGTCTTGCTGTTGATGAAGGCTGCGGTAATAAATTTGGTGTCCTTGAGATCTTCATCCGTTTCCATGGTGATGGCGTCCATGCCCTTAAAAAAGGTGTTGATGCCGGCAACAGCAGCAAGACCGGACGAGGAGGATGCATCATCGGAAAAAGCAAAGCCGATATCCTGGGCATCATGCTTTGTAAAATCCACCTCAACATAGCCTGAACCGGAAACTCCTTCGAAAAAACGGATTTCCATATCAGCCAGGCCATCTCCTGAGAAATCGATCCCAAACCCGTCATCATCCCCGCCCTCCGGTATCAATTGCAGCTTGCCGCCGGTGGGATCATTCAACACCCCCCAGTGACCCGAGGCGGACCGCTCAAAATGAAGACTGGATGCTGCAAAATCAATGGCGCTCCAGTCCGTCACCGTGACGGAGGTATTGGCTTCATTAAATCCATTCTCTTCTGAATACTGGATATTTTCCAGAGCATAGTATGAGGCGGATGCCGCAAATTTGAGCCTGTTGTCCGAAGTTGCCGAGGCCTTTATGCCCGGTGCTTCCCGGTTAAACCGGTCTGCAAAGGAATCAATGGTCCAGTGCCAGTTGGAAAGGGTTTCCCCCGTCGGTTGCCCCACGCTGTTCAGCGATGCTGGGATTCCCGTATCCCCTGTGGTGATGGTAAACACATCCCCGGAGAACAGGGTCCCGTCGGAAAATTTCAAGGTCATGCCGTCCACAACCACTTCCACCGGGGTCTGAGGCGTATAGGGAGGGTCATGGCCTTCAATGGTGAATGTCCCTGTGGTAACACTGTTGGACCACTCAATAACAAGGGGTTCTTCGCCGTCGCCGGGGACTTCACCCACCTTGCCGCCGGAAACAATTTTAAACTGATAGATATCATTGATGCTGTTGGCCCGGCCGGTGATCCTCAGATCCAGGGGATCGGGATTTCCCAGGGGATTCGTATTCACTATCAGGGTATTACCGGCCACAAGGCTGCCCTTTGAGATATCAAAGGACAGGGTCTCGGCCCCGTTTTCAATAATGGTCACCCGGCCTTTATCCTCAATGGTCAGCAGGCCCGAGGCGCCGGTGCCGACACCGTCTTTATCCAGCCTTTCCCAGAGGATGATTCCCTCATCATCATAGAGGCTGGATATTGAGGAATTCCGGTAAGACATCAGGGGATTTGCATCCAAAAGGTCGTTTTCAGGCGGGTTTGATCCGTTCCCGGTACCGGTTTTCACCCTCAATTGGGCATTATTGTCCAGGGAGTCGGTGAAATCGGTAATTCGAATGGGGTCATCCAGGTCCTTGTCCTTGATGATGGAAACGGAACTTGCGGTTCTGACGACCTGATAGGACTCGTCCATCCCCGCCAGCAAAAGGCCTGCGTTGATACGGGTTTCAAGATACTGGGCAAAGTCGATATCCGAGGTTCCTCCGGCTGCCGTGGTGGCAAAGGTGATCAATGCCCCGTCCAATTCAAAGGAAATGACCTCTCCCCCGGCCGTGGAAAAATTAGTAAAGCCCCCTTCTCCGCCCAGGGTTAGAATCGAACTCCCCGTTTTTGCATTGATACCGGCAAAAAGTCCCCCGGACCCCGGTCCGGAAACATTGGATTGTATGGTCATATCAGGGTCAAGCAGAAGGGTCAGGGTTCCGGCAATCACCCCGGATTTATTTCCTCCGGCAGTAGATCCCTCCTGAATAATAACAACTTTATCATTGCCTGAAAAACCCAACGTATCTGTACCCAAGGGATTATCGGTAAGAACGCTATCAACACCATCAAAGGTCAAAGTAACAGGCGGCAGCTCCGGTATGGTAGTTCCGGGCTGACTGGATATTAAAATTGTTGGATTGGCGCCAAGTGCGCTGACATTATCCAGGGTAATCCCTAAGCCGTCCGTGGTTCTGATCACCACTGAATTGGTAGCCAAATCATTTTTAACGGTAAATGCCTGGCCCTCAAGAGCAAGATCAGCGGCTGAGTAGAAAGCCGATGCCACGGCAGCGCTGTCATTGGTATCCACACCGGTCAGATCCACGGAAACCTTTATGCCGTTGACATCAAAATCAAGGGTGTCGCCCGGGTTAAACCCGGTAAAAGCGGAAAGGCTGATGCCGGCATTGTCCCGGACCTCAAAATCCTGAACCCCCAGGGTTCTGCCGGAGCTGCTGGTAATGTCTAATCCGTCTGCAAAAAGGTCATTATCCTCATGGGCCAAATTCACAGCCTCCACGGCGGACAAAAGCGCTTCCTCAAATTGCTCTTGCAGGGACCCGGCTTCGGGATCCTGGATAAAGCTCTGCTCCCGGATAATACCGTCTACATAAAGGGAGAACCGGATCTCATCCCCATCCTCGGCATTGGCTATTCCGGCGATATCAAAAGAGATGCTGTTCTCGGAAGCATGGGCCGTAACGCCTTCAACCTGATTCAAGGCTTCGGCTATGGAAGCGGCAGACCGTTTTGCATCCCCTCCCACATCTTTTATCTCAATTTTTGTTGTGCCTGTGGGACCTCCGTAAATCATCAGGGTCTGAGCGGCAATGGCCCAGTCAAGGGTGACGGATGCCCCTGCCCCGGAGCCCCATACCGTGGCCAGTCCGTCCCCGTCCGATTCTGTGACAAGTGTATCTCCCAGGACGGCATCATCCACAACGGTCAATTTATAAACGGACTGGACCCCGCCGGGAGCCGTCCCCTGCCAGTTGGTAATAGCGGCTTCGGATACGCCCATATCAATGGCAATTTTGGTATACTGGGTATCAACAGAGGTGGTGTCTTCCATCCACATGACAAAATCCTTTGAAAAATCGATCTTATCTCCAAAGGCATAGCTGGTCAGCCATCGTCCGTCATCGGTGGCATATTCCCCGGTCATGGGTTCTGAAAAATATTCCAGGCCGACACCCTGTGAATGTTGATAATTAACGGCCCAGATCATCTCCCGGGCGAGTTCATCAAGTTCTGCCTGATATTTGGGAATGACCTCATCCCTCATGGCCAGAAGGCCGCCGATCTTTCCGCCCGATATCTTATCGGAAATAATCAGATCCCCACCGGAAGAACTTTCCAGAACGACTTCTTTGTTTTGAACGGATACGTAATAAGTATCCACACCGTTGACGATGGTGAAACTATTGGCAATATTAACAATGATGCCGCCATTGGGCTGCTCAAAAGTATCAATATTAATCAGGGCCCCCAGCTCGTCCACAAGCCGGTTTCTTTGATCTCTCAGGTCATTGGCGGTTCTGTTGTTTTCAGAAGATTGGATTTCACGGTTCAAGGCAGCTATTTTGGAGGTGAATTCATTGATCTGCTGAACCCCTGAAATAATATCCGCATTAATATCCTGCGACAAATCCCCCATGCTTAGAATTGTACTCTCAAACGCGGAGGCCATCAGTTCCCCGTTTTCATAAACCGCCACCCGTTCGGAAGATCCTTCCGGATTATTGGCAAGATCATGCCAGGAACTCCAGAATTCCGTCAGCACACTGGAAATACTTGTATCTGAACTCTCATCAAAGAAACCTTCCAGAACTCTCATATAGGACTCCTGCTCTTCAAAGGAGGCCTGGGTTGAAATGGCATTGGTCAATCGCTGCTCAAGCAGTTGATCAACACTTTGCCGGATCTGAGAGGTATCCACACCGGTACCGAAAAGGAACCCGGCGTAAAGAGCGGGCCTCATGTTTTTCTGGTTTGCATTCTGGACGCTGTAGTCCGGATTATTGACATTGGCAATATTGTTTCCGGTGATATTCAAACCGTATTGCTGGGCTGCTATTGCCGTTTTTGCGATGCTGAGGGTAGAGGAAAGTCCGGACATAATTTACACCTGCGCGTGAATCAGACGGTTTTTGCCATTGTTGTGCAATGCCGTCCCTGAAGGGGTGTACCCTTTTTTCTCGGCATCCTCCAGTACGGTTGAAAAAACTGAATCGATAATGCCAAGGGATTCATGGATATAATCTTTATTGTCCGAGGCCAGCCGGGTGATCTCTTTTTTGCAGGTATTGACGGCCAGATAAATCTTTTCCAATTCAGCTTTTTTTTCCGATGAAACCGCCATCCATTTTATCACGGAAGTCAGATTAAAGGATTGGGTATCCTTATCCGGGTCCAGAGATTCTTTGCCCAAAAGATGAATTATTTTTTGCCGGGCATCCTCAATCCTCAGTATCAGCGATTTTTTTTGAGATACGGTAACCCAAAGAGAATCAATATCCATCTTCACAATATACGTTTTCTCCTGCTCAAGGATGCTTTGCAGCTCTTGATACAAAAAAAGCTTTTCCTCGAGTAGTTCTTCTATCTTCCGGGCAATTTTTTCCATTGGACTCTCCTCTTAGCATTATCGGTATCTGCCGGCTCAAGCTGAATATTCGGATGATTCGAAAAGGGAATAATTTTCCTCTATTTCACCCTATTGAGCCTTAATTGATATAGATGAGCAACAACTATGCCATGGGAAAATACAAGAAGGAGGGGGCAGGTTAGAGGGATTTTTTCAACTGTTCGTATAACATTTCTTTGATGCCGATGGCGTGACGGGTCCTGGATAAGGATTCTGAAAGGTACTCGTCATACATGGATTTATAAATATGGGTACTGTTGGATTCACCCAGAAGCGCATCACCAGGTAAGGATTCACGCATGGTTTTGATCATGGTATTTAAAATAATGGCTTCAAACCCTTCGCAGGCTGTTTTTAATTCTTTTTCCTTTAGCTTTTGTTCGGCAAGGCTCCTGCCCTGGGTTTTGACTTTGGAAAGCTTTGCAGCGGCCAGGTTTTGATTGACGATATCCATATCCATGAATTTTTTTCCTTTACGCTTATAAGATGACCAGCTCTGCCTGGAGAGCTCCGGCAGCTTTGATGCTCTGAAGAATGCTGATGAGATCCATGGGTTTTACCCCCAGGGAATTCAATCCCTGGACAAGTTCCCCAATGGTGGAGGTTCCGGGCAGGTTCATGACACTCTCATTTTTTTCCGGAGGACCTGCAATGGTAACGGAAAGATCTCCGTGGGCAATGGCGACACTGGATATGGTAACGTCGCTGCCGAAAACAACGGTTCCTGTTTTCTCATTGATCACCACTCTTGCCACGGCATCGGGTATGACGGTTAAGGTTTCAATGTCTGCGATAAAGCCCGCCACATTCTTCTGCCACATTTTCTCCGGCACATTCAGATTCAATGCACTGGCATCAATAACCTGGGCCACCCCTTCTCCGATGGAAGTATTGATGGTGTCGGCCATTCTTTTGGCAGTGGTAAAATCCGGTTGAAACAATGACAGGGTAAGGGTCTTTTTTCCATCCAGCTTGAAAGGAATCTCCTGCTCCACCGAAGCGCCGTTGGTGACCTGTGCCACCTGGAGGTGGCTGTTCCTGTCATTGGCTCCGCCTGAAACGGCAAGCGTGACCGGTCCCTGGGCAATGGCATATACCTCTCCGTTGACTCCCTTCAGCGGGGTGACCAGCAGGGTCCCGCCCTTCAGACTCTTGGCGTCGCCAAGGGAGGAGGCTGTCACATCGATCTTGTCGCCGATTCTGGCAAAGGGAGGGATATTGGCCGTAACCATCACTGCGGCAATGTTTTTAACCTTGAGTTGAGTGCTGTCAACAAAGATATTCATCTTCTCCATCATATTGGCCAGGGCCTGTTTGGTGAAACCAACCCCTTCCTTATCCCCGGTGCCGTTCAATCCGACCACCAGGCCGTATCCAATGAGCTGATTTTCACGGATTCCCTTAATGGCGGCCAGTTCTTTAATCCTTGCAGCATGGAGATCGGAAGCAAACACACATCCAACCATAAATATACAGATTATGGCATGACATATTCGATTCATCGGCATGACGGATTCCTTTTTACCAAGGCCAGATCTTTTCTATAATCCGGGTTCCCCAGCCTGGCTTTTGTTTGTCGGCAAGAGCGCCTTTTCCATAATACTCAATATTTGAATCGGCCAGATAGGTCGATTTTACACGGTTGTCGGAAGAAATGTCCTGGGGCCTGACAATACCCGACACCGTGATATACTGAACCTCATTGTTCACCTTCATGGCCCTTCTGCCGAAGAGGCTTAAATTCCCATTGGGCAGGACTTCGGTGACCCGGGCGGCAATGGAAGCGGTGACCTGGCCGGAACGGTCACTTTTGCCCTCTCCTTCAAACGAACTTGAAAAATCCGTACCCGCCAGTTGTGTCAAATCGGCAGGCGGATTAATGATCTTACCCGTCAACCCGTTGAGGGTCGGCATCCCGATTTTCATTTCCGTATTTCTTGAACTTTCTGTGTTGACATCCATACTGGATGTTGAATTTTCAATGATATCGACAATCACGGTATCACCGGTATGGGCCGCCTTGGAATCTTCAAACAGGGACGCATTTTTATTGACCCACAAAGATCCTTCCGACGCACGGGGAGAAGAAAACTCCGGGGAAAGAACCGGTTCCGCAGACCCTCCTTCCGGAAGAACAAGACCTGTATCATTTGTCCCGGAACCCAGGCATCCTGAAAACAGGGCGCAGAAAACAAGAAGCGTGAAAAAATAGCCGTTTTTTATCTTGGGCTTTAGCATGTTCAATATAGGACCTCCGCATTGGATTTATCTTTAATTTTGCCCCGGATAATCTTTCCTGAGTTCAAATTTTCAATCTTGATCACATCATTTTCAAACCCGTCTTCTTTACAGACCCCTTTTGTAACAATCAAAAGGGTATCATTCCGGGAGAAAAGACTGACAATATCTCCCTCCCGAACCAACGGCTGAACGTCAACAAGTCCTGTAACACTGACTCTGTCTGTTTTTTTGCCATTAATGACAATATCCACAAGAAGCGACAATTTCCCGTTTTTATCGACCATATCCTCTGAACCGGAAAAAAAACTTATCTCCCCCGAAGGATAGGGCTCAAGGCCCCTGACATTAAAAGTGATCAAATGAAATTCTCTGTCGCCGAAATCCTCTGAAAGTTGCTGTTCAACATATTTTCGGATGTCCAAGGCTGAGATTTGCGCTGACTGCTGCTTCACATAGATGCGGTCCGGGCAGGTAATGATGGAATCCTCCGGCAGGTATCGCTCCCGCTGAATGGCGGATATGATTTTCCCTTTATCGATGAATTTGATTTTACCGGGCTTGGGGGAAAGCCCGAAATCGATCTTTCCCAGCGTTTCCTTTAAGAACCCATCCGCCTTGATATCTGCAATATCCTGAAGAAAAATACGGGAGGATTGAACCATGCTTGTCTCTCTTACGGCAATCTCTATCCCGGCCTGGCTCTCTGGCCCGTCGTCGGCCAGGAGATCCGTCAAAAATCCCTGTGAAATAAAAAACAGGCCTGTGATGAAAAGGCTCAAACATCGATACCGTATTGGGGAAACCCTATTCATTTATCGTTTCAATCCTGTGGCTGTGGCGAGCATGGAATCCGCCGTCTGAATCGATTTTGAATTGGCCTCATAGGCTCTCTGCCCGGATATCATGGACACTATTTCTTCAACCACGCTCACATTGGACCCCTCAAGATAATTGTTCACCACGGTTCCCAATCCTTCCTCACCCGGAGTTCCTTCCGTTGCAGGGCCCGAGCCTTCCGTGGCTCTAAAAAGATTGTTGCCCACGGCAAAAAGCCCGGAAGGGTTGATAAAGGTACTGACCAAAACGTTTGCCGTGGCCAGGATGGTTTCATCGGCCCCATTGGCCGTCAGGGTGCCGTTGTCCTGAAGGGTCACCGTTACCGTTTCTGCAGGAAGAGAGATCTCAGGCTGAAGACGGTCGCCGGAGGGCGTGGTCAAAAATCCCTCACTATCCAGTGTAAAATTGCCGGCCCGGGTATATAATTCTTCATCTCCATGCACTACCCTGAAAAACCCATTGCCCTGAATGGCCATATCCAGTTGATTGTCGGTCTGGATATAATCGCCCTGGGTGAACAGTTTCTGGATGCCGGCGGGTTTGACGCCCATGCCGATCTGAATTCCGGAAGGGACCTGGCCTCCGCCCGGAGTTGTCTGACCTGCAACCTGTAGGGTTCTGTACATGAGATCCTCAAAATTGGCCCTGGATTTTTTAAATCCCGTGGTGCTGGCATTGGCCAGATTGTTGGCCACCACATCGGTCTGCATCTGCTGGGCATTCATGCCTGTGGCGGCTGACCAGAGTGATCGTATCATTATATGTCTCCTCTTCTTTTATCTGAGTTTACCCACGTCATTGATGGCTTTATTATCGACTTCATCAAAGGTCAGAATGGATTTTGTAAAGGTTTCAAACATTCTGTGGTAATCAATCATGCGAACCATTTCATCCACCACCTGGATATTGGAATTCTCGAGGGTCCTGTGCTGGACAACGGTCTGCTCCACCTGGATTTCATCCGTGGTCGGGCCTTTATAAGAGAGAAGGTTCTCTGCCTCCCGATCCAGTTTCCGCTTATCCTCAAAGGTCACAATGTCAAGGGTATCAATGACTTCTCCGCCAAGGCTGATGTCACCGATCTGATTGATTGACAGGGTCTCTTCCATGTCTTCCCCGGCAATGACGATGGCGCCTCCCTGTCCCAATACAGGGTTGCCGTTCTGATCCACCAGGACCCCGTTGATATCCAGGGAAAAATTACCATTCCGGGTATACCGGATCCCCTCCGGGGTTTCGATTTTAAAAAACCCCTCTCCGGACAACGCCACATCCAAGGCATTGCCCGTTGTCTGAAAAGAGCCCTGGGAAAAATCTTTATTGACCTGGGCCTTGAATTTGAGATCAAAACTGATGGTATCCTTTTTAAATCCAATGGTTTCTGCGTTGGCAAGGTTGTTTGAAACCGATTCCAACTTTCTCTCCTGCCTTAACCCGCCTTGGACAGGCCGCGTTACCTCAAGAATCATTATATCTCTCCTGCAAAGGATTATTCTCGCAAAAACACCATTTCAATATGGATGCTGCAATATGGATGCCATTGACGATTTCGATTTGTCCCGAAAAACATCAGGGGCCGGCCCCGGGAGGCCCAAGGGAGCAAAAGCACTGCAAAAGGGATCGGATTGGTTGCTTCTATCGATTCAGCACAATAATAAAAAAAGAGCCGACATCATTCCTTCCGCCAAAAGTTCAACAGGAAAACAGAATAATAATTGACGGTACTCAGAAAAATTTTCCTAGCGGCTGCGAACCCTGAATGGAAAAAAATCCTTGCATAAAATCTGTTTTAACGTTAAACACAAATTTTACTTCCTGGAAAGAAACATCGGCTCCTGGGAAAAATCACTGTAAAACAATGTGGAAATTTATATATATGATATCAGAGACGACTGACCAGAATAACGATCAGAAAAGCATGCCCATCCATATGGATTATTTTTGCCCCTTTTGCGGCATAAAACTTTTCAGGGGAAGGGTGTCGACCCTTAAGATGGTATGCTCGGGCTGCAACAAACTTGTCATGATCAATGACATTCAGGATCAACAGAATATATCCGATGCGGCCGGCGGTTATTAAGCCTCTTTCCATACATGATATGCATGTAAACTTTTCCTCTTTATCTGATTCCTTGTCCGGGCTGGCGTTTGGAATTCAGGGAATAGACAAAGGCCAGAAGCTCGGCAACGGCTGCATAAATTTCTGAAGGAATCTCCTGGTTGATATCAAGGGAGGACAAGACCTCCACCAAATCCGGATCATCCTTAATTGGAATATCATGTTTTTTCGCAAGCTCGATGATTTTCTCGGCGACCTTGCCCTTTCCCTTGGCCGTCACCTTGGGGGCGTCGTCCTTTTTTCGGTCATACTTTAGAGCAATGGCCTTCCGGAAATATTTTTTTTCCATTTCTCAGATCACTATATTTAAAACCCTGTCACACTCGCTCTCTAACAAGGCCTCAATAAAATCAACGGGCTGAAGCCGAATCTTATCCCCCAGGGCGCAGTCAATGTCATGAACTTTATAATCCATGGCGTTAAGTCTCTCTCTGAGCTCTGGAATCATTGAACGGACATATTGACAGGTGTCTTCATCGTTTAAAAGGAATCGGCCGGAGATTTCGTTTTTGAGAACTGAAAAATCCGCCCTCAAGGGCCCCAGAAGGCTCATGTCCAGTAAAAAAGAGATCCGAATGAGTCTGTCGGCAGAACTTTCGTCCTTTGTTTTTTTGCCTCCGGTATCGATAAAAAGCTGACCGAACCGGAAAACATCTTCACTAAAAACAGGGAAAGGCAGAAGAAATCGTCCTGATTCAGAGCTGTGATGGTTTAAAATCTGAAAATTTTCTAGGGTTTCGGAAAATGAAGCGGCCATATTCAGGCTTTCCGAAGGATTGGGTCCGGCCATGAGCAATTCTTTTTGGATCAAGGCCTTTACATCCTGATTTAAGAGGACGGAAGCCGTCTGTTTAAGGTTGGGTAAAGACATCTGCTCTTGCAGCAGCAGTCTTGCTGTTTTGTTCTCCAGGGTCAAGCCGATTTTTTCGATGAGTGTGGGTAAAAAAGAAGGGTCTGCTTTGCCGGATTTTAATGCCAGCTCGTGGAGAAGATTTTTTACACGGGGAATATGGATACGGGAAACATCTGCCAGGGCTTCATTCCCCGGAAAAAACCGGATCAAAGACGAGATTTGTGAGGTCGTTATCTTTTGGGCCGGACCCATGAATTTTAACAGAACCCCTTCTTTTTCCTCAAGGACCTTAAGCTGAATTTCCTCCCCAAGCTTCAGCAACATGGGTGTTTTTGCCGTAACCGTGCGGTTGTTGATCAGAAGGCGGGCGCTACCTTCGGGGAGCAGTTTCAGAACTTTTGCGTGGACAACCTGATCTTTGACAAAGAGGGGAAGCGTATTTTTTTTGTTTTCCCCTTTCTGGATAACAATCTCGGAAGATGAAACATGGATGCCTGAAATCATTTGCTGTTCTTTTCCATTTCCAGAAATTTTTTCTTCAGGTCTACTACCAGTTGAACCTCACCTCTGGGGATGGATAATTCCTGGGCAATGGTATCAATATCATAGTTCTGATGATACATTTTGAGGATCTGATGCTGCTGGTTTTCCAAGGCGCCTGCCGAAACCGCCACAGTCTCCTCCCTTGAAAGATCTGCAAGCATCCTGCCGGATTCGGCCTGCCTTTCTTCAATTTTTTTCTGCATGGCATCGGCCCGGGACAACAAAAGGTTGATATTGATGATCCGGGAATCCAATGCATCATTCAAGCTCTTAATGAGCCTTTTCTTATCTTTTATCTGCTCGTCAAACTGAATGGCCGCGTCCCTGGAATCCTTGACCAAAGGCTCCAGCAGTTCCATGATATCCGAAGCCGTATCCGAGACCGGATCATTCTCTTCCCTTTCTTTTTCGAAAGCGGCTTGAAAGGTTTGTTCAGCGAGAAAACGGTTCATTTTCCGGATAAGCATAAGGACGAACAAAACCAGGGAAAAATTGATGAAAAAAAGAATCACCACCCAGAATTCAACTGAAAATAATTTGATCATATGATGGTGTCCACAAGCTTTCCCGTTGCATCGGGGTCCTGTTCCAGATCTTCTCGCCTTTTCTTTTTTTTATGCCCTTCTTTCCTTTGTTTTGTGATCAGCGATTCTTTCTCTTTTTTCAATTTCAGCCCTTCAGATTCTTCAAACTCCTGAACCGTTGAATTTTTAACGACTTCCCCGGCTTGCTGAAGTGCAGCCGCCTGTTCCGGGGAAGGTTTGGGTGTGGTTGCCTGATGAGTCATTTCCTGGGCAACCCCGGACTGCTGAATGACCAGATTGTGACCCGGTATGGTTGACATCCTACCCCCCTTCAGCTTATCTTAAAAGACAGAAAACTGACCCGGCTGATGAAATCTCCGGGCAATGTTTTCTTCAATACGGCTTCAATCCTGAATAAGATTTCCGCCTCTGTAATGTTTTCCTGTTTCTCGGCAACCAGGCTTTTGCCGATGGTGTCATAAATCAGATCCCGGTAATAGGGCAAATTCTTCCGGATTTCCTGGAAAGCTTTCTGATCGGCATAATCAATAGAGATATCGACAGTGACATAGGTCATTTGTTTTGAAATATCAGGCGCCAATATGACAAAATCCTTTAAAACCATATTGCCGGGATTTTTACTTTCCACCAATGGCTTGACAGGCGCTTCGATGGTTTCAATCTCGACCTCTCTTGGCGGGATCACCCCAGGCGGTTGAGAAGTTTTCACAACAACCTCCTCAAGTTTATGACCACTTGAAAAAAAGAGAAAATAACTTATGGGAACGGCAATTCCAAGCAAGACCAGGAAAGAGGCAAAGGCCAGAACCAGCTTTTTTTTGATCCAGGGAGCTCCGGCTTTTTTCTTTTTAGGCTTCAGGGCGATTTCATCATCTCCCTGAAGGACGACCTGGTCTTCATTCTCATCTTCATCGACACCCTCATCATCCGCTTCGTTTTCTATTTCTTCATCCTCTTTTTCTCCGGTCTCACCAGAGGGTCTTTTCTCAAAGGGATCTTCATCAAGGCCGATATCCATCCCCTTGTCCATGAGATCCCCCAGGACATCTTCATCCTCCTGATCCGCTGCCATTAAGAGGGTATCAATATCATCCTGGGAAATGAGAACATCATCTTCGGCTTCTTCCTCATCATCCGGTTCTGAGAGAAGTGCATCAATATCTTCCTGGGTGACGTCTTCCCTGTCATCTTTCAATATAAGAACATCCGGGTCAGACACGGGTTTTAAAAAATCTTCCGCATCATCGTCAGATATGTCCAAGGATATTGTCTCGGCATCGGATTCAGGACGGTTGGTTGATTCTGATTCGGACGGGGGGGCTTCATCGGGAATAACCGGATCAGGGATCAGGTTAAAAGCTTCCGTCAGTTTGTCAAGGGCGGCTTGGGTAATGAGGCAGTCCGACACGGCGTCGGCCTCGGATTCGTTGATGACGAAATCATCCTGACGTGTCGTGCTTTCCTCGTCATTTTTTTTATCCTGGGCCCCCATGAGGGCTTTGATATCGTCCTGGGACAGTTCTTCAAATTCTTCATTGTCGTCAGGAACCGGAAGGCTTTCCCCGGATCCGGGATTTGAATTCATCAACTGGCTTATATCATCCTGGGAGATGAGTTCCATTTCGCCGTCTTCCGTCTCTGACGCATCCGGTTCGCCCAATGAATCCGATTGGCCTGATAAATTTGAATTCAGGAGGCTGTCGATGTCATCCTGGGAAAGTTCTCCCAATTCGTCCGTCAGGTCATCATCCTTGACAAATTTATCCTGGGCCTCTCCAATGGAAGAGGTTTCCATAAGCCTGTCAATATCATCCTGGGAGATTAAACCGTCTTCTTCGATCATGGGGTCGGACATTTTTTGTACCTCTTTATTTAAACTCGTCCTGAAGCCTGGCCTTCATCTTGAGCAGAACCGCGGAATGAATCTGGCAGATACGCGATTCCGTCAAAGAAAGCACCTCGCCGATTTCTTTTAAGGTCAATTCATCATAATAATACAGGGAAACCACCATCTGTTCTTTCCGGCCTAATGTCTTGATAGTCTCTGCCATTATCTGTTTCAATTCTTCCCTGTCAAAAGAATCGGCCGGGGTCTCCTCTTCCTTAATCCCGGATTGAAACCTTGTTTTTGACCAGGCATCATTCTGTTTTGTTTTGATAAACTCGTCCAGACTCAGAACAGAAGCCCCATGAATATTGGTCAGCATATCATGATAAGCTTCAAGGGACACATCCAGCTCCCTGCAGATTTCCTCGTCTGTGGGCGACGCACCTTTCCGTTCTTCAATGGCTTTAACGGCCCTTGTAATGTCCTGGATCTTCTTTCTCATGGACCTTGAATAGGTGTCCATGCTGCGCAGTTCATCCAGGATGGCGCCTTTGATCCGGTACTGGGCATAGGTTTTCAGGCTGACATGCTTGGAAGGGTCGAATTTATCCACGGCATCGATAAGCCCAAGGGATCCTGCAGACACCAGTTCACCGAAAAAAACGCTGGAGGGAACACGCATGGCAAATCTTGAAGCAATATGCTTTACCAGATAGGCATACTCAACAATCGTTTTTTCCCGCCATGCCTCGCTCTCTGTTTTATTTCCCCGGTTCTTGGTTTGCATATAAGGCCGGCATGTCCTGTCAGGTTGTGGTTTGAAAAACCCTGCTCATAAAAAATGTCAGATTCCCGTTGGAATTATTTTTTAACGGACGCCTCGAAAGGTTAACGGCTATTTCATGGATGGCCCGGGCAGATGCTGAGTCCGGAAAACGATCCATGACCAGCCCCCTTTTCTGAACCGCCTGCTGCAATTGCCGGTCAAAGGGAATATGGCCCACATATTCCAGCACTACATTTTTTAGAAATTTATCCAGGGCCCCGCTCAGGGATGCATATACTTTTTTGGCATCGGCTGCGGAATCTACCATATTGACAATCAGTTTGAAATACCGGGTCCCGTGTTCCCGGGACATGACCTTCATCATGGCATAGGCGTCGGTAATGGACGTGGGTTCGTTGGTGGCGATGACCACACAGTCATCACAGGCTGAATTAAAATATAATACATTGGCGGAAATGCCGGCACCGGTATCCACAAAGATAATATCGGCTTGATCCGCAAGGCTTTCAAACTCCGTTAAAAGATTGAGTTTTTCACCTTCTCCCAATTGGGTCAGGTCTGCAAACCCGGACCCGCCCGGAAGAATCATCACCCCGTGTTCCGATTGAACCATGACCTCTTTTAAAGTTTTCTCGGAACTGATCACATGCCGGATATTGAATTCAGGCCTTAAATTAAAAATAATATCAATATTGGCAAGGCCGACATCGGCATCAATAATGACTACCCTTTTTCCCATGCGGCTTAAGGAAACGGCTGCATTGGCAACGATATTGGTTTTTCCGACCCCTCCCTTGCCGCTGGTGACGGCGATGACCCGTGTGCGGGAGCCTTTTTCCGACGGAGAAGATCCATTTGCGTTTTTGGCTGCC
>CAZAHK010000002.1:32602-39403 GCA_964484555.1 uncultured Desulfobacula sp. | reverse complement strand
GCCGGACATCGCCGTTGCATTCCGTCTTGAAAACGCCCGGTCTTTCATAACGGTTTGAAGTCCTTTTGCCTGATTCAACTTAATTTATCTCCTTTGATCCCTTCCCGAGAATGATTTTCAACAATTCCTGTTTATCGGGTACCATCAAATCCTCAGGGACCCTCTGCCCGTTTGCAATCAGGGACACAGGCAATTTGAAATCATTAATCTGGTCCAATATTTTACCACATCTTCTTGTTTCATCAACCTTTGTAAAGACTACCGTATCCGGACCAAACACTGAAAAAGCAGAGGCGGCTTCCTGCATAATAATCGATTCAGAGGTAACACTCAAGACCAAATGAGCAGAAATTCTAAAATCCGCCTGAATCAATTTCAATATTTCGTCGATCCTCTGTTTGTCGAAATGGCTGTGCCCGGCCGTATCAATGAGGACCATATCCATGGATTTCATTCGATCCAGGGCGCAGAGAAGATCCTGGGCGCTGAAAGCCGGTACGCATAATAATCCCATGATGGAAGCATAGGCTTTGAGCTGTTCAAAAGCGCCCACCCGGTAATTGTCTATGGAAATCAGGGCCACTCTCATTTTTCGTTGAAAGGTCAGCATGGCGGCAAGCTTGGCAATGGTGGTGGTCTTGCCCACACCAGTGGGGCCGATAAAGGCGGCCACATGGGGAACGCCCGAAGTATTGTCCCGGCAGAAATAGTCCCGGACGGCAACACGGCTCAGGCATTCCTTCATCACATATTTTTTAAGGGATTTAATCTTTTCCTGTTGATCCGCCGTATTGTCCATGGAAACACTTGCCTTTTGAATGATGGCGCCGGCAAGGGTTTCGCTGACACCGGCCCTGAGCAGGGAGGCAAGAACGCCCACGGACTCAAAATGATTGCAGACCATATTGTGCATTCCGCTTCCAAACCCGGCAATGGAGATCATATCTTTGATCTGTGCGATATCATCTTGAATGGCCTCCATCAAATGTTCCCTGTCTTTTTTGTCGTCTTTTTTCGGGGGGGGGACAGCCGCCTCCACTTCAAACATTTCCTTAGCATAGGGATCGGAGAGCTTTCGTTTGATTTTCCGCGTACTCAGGATCATGGCATCTGATCCCAGCTCTTCTTTAATGGTTGCAATGGCTTGCTGAATATTCTCGGCTTTATAAACTTTCCTATTCATTCTTCAGACTCACCTTTCCAATGGCCTGCAGGTTAATACCATCCACTATTTCTGCATGGGATACCACAAAAACAGTGGGCAAAGAGGACTCTATCAATTTTCTGAGGTGCCTTCTCAAACTTGGGGTTGTCATGAGAACAGGCTGGGTATTGGCCACCACGTGCCGCTCCACTTCTTTTATCACAGCCTTTATGATTTCTTCCGACACCCTCGGGTCCAGAGCGAGATAGGCGCCGTGATCCGTGTGTTTAAGATTTTTGGTCAAAATCTCCTCCAGATTCCGGTCAAGGGTCAGGATATGCAGCGCCCTGCCTTCCTGGAGATAGGGGGCAATCATTCCTTTGGCAATTCTCTGCCTTACATATTCGGTCAAAAGATCCGGATCCTTTCCCACCGGGGCGAAATCGGCAAGGGTTTCCACAATGGTCAGCATATCCCGGATGGAAATTCTTTCCCTTAACAGATTCTGAAGCACCTTTTGAACCACTCCAAGCGTTAACAGGCCGGGGACCAGTTCCTCCACTGCCTTGGGATTTGTTTTGGCCAGATTATCCATCAGGTGCTGGACATCCTGACGGCCCAGAAGGTTGTGGGCATTATTCCGCACGATCTCCGTCAGGTGGGTGGCGATGACGGTAGAATTATCCACCACGGTATATCCGGCAAATTTGGCCTCTTCCTCCCGTTCCAGGGGAATCCATTTGGCCGGAAGATGGAAAGCGGGTTCAACCGTGTCAATCCCCTCAATTTTCTGGGCCATACCCCCGGGGTCCATGGCCAGATAATGATTGACCATAAGTTCCGTTGATGCGGTTTCAACCCCTTTGATCATCAGGCGGTATTGGGCCGGATTCAGATTGAGATTGTCCCGGATATGAATGGGAGGGATGATGATGCCCAGCTCCGTAGCAAACTGCCTCCGGATGGCCCTGATTCTTCCCAGGAGAGTCCCGTCCTGTTGTTTGTCTACCAGGGGAATCAGTCCGTACCCGACTTCCAGCTCTATGGTATCCAGATTCAAAAGATGGTCCACATCTTCAGGGGCACCGGTTGCCTCTTCTTCTGCTTCCGCCTTTTCCCCTGACCGTTTTTCTTCCTTTTTCACCTCATCCTCTCTTAAAAAATACCAGGCCAGGGTCCCTATCACCAGACCCAGTGTCATAAAAGGAAGGGTCGGAAGGCCGGGGATCATCCCCATACCGAACACGATCACGGCCCCGATAAAAACCGGAGTTGAGCTAGAGAAAAGATGTTTGGCAAACTCTGCCCCCATTTTCATCTCAGAGCCTGATCTTGAAACCAGGAGACCTGCAGCAGCCGAGATGAGAAGGGCCGGCACCTGGGACACCAGACCGTCCCCAACGGTGAGGAGCGTATAAACGGTCAGTGCTTCCCCCATCTCCATCCCCTGTTGGAGCACGCCGATAATAAACCCGCCCACAATATTGATGATGGTAATGACAATACCGGCAATGGCATCCCCCCGGACAAATTTTGAAGCTCCATCCATGGCCCCATGGAATTCAGCTTCCTTTGCAATGGCTTTTCGCCTTGCCCGAGCCTCGTCCTCATCAATCATGCCGGCATTCAGATCCGCATCAATGGCCATCTGCTTTCCGGGCATGGCATCCAGGGTAAATCTGGCGGCAACTTCGGCAATCCTGCCCGCACCTTTGGTAATCACCAGAAAATTGATCAGAACCAGAATCGCAAAAATAATAAACCCCACGACATAGTTCCCGCCCACCACAAAACTGCCGAAGGATTGGATCACTGCACCGGCTGCAAGGGGGCCTTCATTTCCGTGTAAAAGAATCAAACGGGTGGATGCCACGTTCAGGGAGAGCCGGAGCAGGGTCAGGACCAGCAGAAGGGAGGGAAAAATGGCAAATTCCAGCGGGGCTGTGGTATACATGGTGGTAACCAGCACAACAATGGCTAAAGAAATATTCAACGCCAGAAAAAAATCAAGAACCATCGGATGCAGGGGCAGGATCATGGCCAATAATATACCGATAAAAGCGAACACCATCAGAATATCGGATGATTCTTTTTTGATCCCTGCAATAATTCCGGTTAAATTCATTGCCGTTTGCACTCCAGGTGTTTCAAATCAAACTTTGACGCAAATCGCCAAATTCCTGCCACATTCCTAAAGTTTTTTCCCCTTTAATTTGTAAACATATGCCAGCAATTCCGCAACGGCCTGGTATAATTCCGTTGGAACCTCCCCGCCGATATCTACACTGCTATACAAGTTTCGGGCCAATTGTTTATCTTCCACCAGGGGGATATCATTTTCCCTTGCAATTCTCCTGATATTCTCGGCCACGGGGCCGGCTCCTTTTGCAAGCACTTTCGGGGCATCCATGGTCTTGCCGTCATATTTCAGTGCAACGGCCAGACGGGTCGGGTTGGTCACCACCACATCCGCACGGGGAACATCGGCCATCATTCGTTTCCTGGCCGCCTGGTGCTGGAGTTGCCTGATCCTGGATTTTACCAATGGATCACCCTCGGTCTGCTTGGTCTCGTCCTTGACTTCCTTTTTGGTCATTTTCTGGTCGTCCAGAAATTTCCATTTCTGATAGGCATAATCCAGTATGGCCACCACCAGCATGAACAGGCAGACCTTGACAAAAATCCAGAACGAGACCTTGAGCATGTATAAAAGGATGTATCCCACACTGGTGTCGTAAAGAAATGTGATGGGGACAAGCTCTGTCTTGATTGAATTATAGGCGACCATGGAAATAACGCCGACTTTTATAAGGGTTTTTAAGAATTCCACAACGGCCCGTGATGTGAATTTCTGTTTAAATCCATTGATGGGGTCCAGCCTGGACAGTTTGGGTTCCAGGGATTGCCAGGATATCGTGAACCCGACCTGTGCAAGATTTGACACCATGGCTGCCAGAACAATGACCCCCATGACCGGGATACACATAAGGATAATTTTTTCAGTATGATGGGCCAGCAATCGAACCACTTCAAGTTGGGTCAGCAGGGGAATTTTTTTAAAATCAAGGTTGATTCGTAAAACTCCCATCAGGTTGTGATAGATATTAAAAGCAGAAAAATACAAGGCAATGGCGCCGGTCAGAAGAACAAATACGGAAGGGATTTCAACGCTCTTTGCCACCTGCCCTTCTTCACGGGACTTGGACAGCTTCCGCGACGATGCGTCTTCGGTTTTCTCTCCGCCGCTTTCCGAATCTTCAGCCATCTTCTCTTATCCCCCGCCCATATAAAAAAGAAACCACATCAACAAGCCTCTTAATTCCGATACATAGGTCCGGGTCACGATGACGATGATCTGAAGGGTGAGCCCGAAAAGGCTGAGGCCTGTAATAATCTGAAGCGGGAAGGCCACGATCATGACATTCATCTGGGGAGAAAATTTTGCCACAAGGCCAAAGCCCACACTGACAAAGGACAGCGCTACGATTACCGGGGCCCCGATTTTTACGGATAATAAAAACAGTTGGGCACCGATCTCGATGACCTTCGCCGGCAAGGCCCCGTGCATCATAAAAAACCCCACCGGAACGATTTTAAAACTGTCAACGGCTGCCAGAAATATAATATGATGGCCGTTTAAAACAAGGAAAACAACAATACAGGCCCAGTATCCAAACTGATCCATGATAGACACATTGGCTCCGGTCTGGGGGTCCACCACATTGATCATGGCATATCCCATCTGGAACCCGATGATCTGTCCCGCAAGCTGGACCGAGGCGAAAAACATTCTTATACACAGCCCCAACGTCACCCCGATCATGGCTTCCGCCAGAATTAAAAGCCCTGTGGACACAACATCCATGGGAAACCTGGACAGATCAATCTCCACCACTGAATACAACAGCAGGGAAACCACAAGGGCAAACCCCATCTTCAACCTGTCCGGAAAAACCGTTGATGAAAATACGGGAAGCATGAAGAGAAAGATGCTGATCCTCAAAAGAACCAGCATATAGGCCCTGAATTGATCCGGATCGATGACATTGAGAATCTCCATCAAGAAATCTCCCTATCTGATGTAAACCGGAATATTTTCAATCACATGGATGGTAAAGCTTGTGATTTTTTCCAGCATCCAGGGAGCGGCAAACAAAAGTCCGAGGAAAACCGCCAGAATTTTGGGAACAAAGGTCAGGGTCATTTCCTGGATCTGGGTAACGGCCTGGAAAACACTGACCATGAGCCCCACGGCAAGCCCGAGGCCCAGCATGGGCAAAGACAGATAAATAGTGAGGAGGATGGCCTCTTTTCCGAATTCGACCACAAATTCAGGAGTCATGGCTATACTCCGAAACTTTTCAGAAGTGACCCGCAAATCAAATGCCAGCCATCCACCAGTACAAAAAGCATGAGCTTGAAGGGCAAGGATATCATGACCGGCGGAAGCATCATCATGCCCATGGCCAGAAGTACGGAAGCCACCACCATATCGATGACGAGAAAAGGGATATACAGAACAAAACCGATGATAAAAGCGGTTTTCAGTTCACTGATGACATAGGCGGGAATCAGCACCAGCAAAGACACATCTTCCCTTGTTTCCGGCTTTTTCATATCCGCCCCTTTGACAAAAAGGGCGATATCGCTTTCCCGGGTATTGAGCAGAAGGTATCTTCGAATGGGCACCTGGGCCTGTTCAAAGGCCTTGTCATAGGTCAGTTGGCGCTCCAGATAGGGATTCAGGGATTGTTCATAAACCTCCAGGGCCACGGGTTTGATGATGAAAAAGGTCATGAACAGGGCCAGGCCCATGATCACCTGGTTGGGAGGACTGGTCTGAATCCCCATGGCCTGACGCAAAAAATGGAAGACCACCACCAGTCTTGTAAACGGGGTCATGAGAATCAGGATGGCCGGAGCCAGGGCCAGGATGGTCAGAAGGGCGATGATTTCAAGAACCACCACAACCTCTTCCGGGGTTTTGGCGGTTTCCACATTCAATTGAAGGGATGGAATGGGGAAGGTCACGGCAAAAGCAGAGGGGCTTGCCGGCATCACAAGCAGGAGAACGAGTCCCATAAGCTTAAGGCAGACGAGATATTTATGTGCTGATGTCTTCATTGATTTTTTCTTCTCGATTGCCGAGCTTCCGGCTTAAAAAGTCTGAAAACCTGAAAGGAGATTTAGGCTCATGGGGTGAGGGGTCCATGGGGTGATCCACGGAAGACAGCTTTGTAATATTCTGGGGCGTGACCCCCAACAAAAGAATCTCTCCCATCACATCCACCAGCACCAGCTTCTCCTTTGCAGAAAAATGATGGACCGACATGATCCGGATATGGTTTTTGCCGCCCTTGAAATGGTTCAGGGTTGAAAATTTTTTGATCAAATAGAATACCAGTATAAGAACCGCCAGAACCAGGACGAGCATGGAAAATGTTCTGGCAAAGGCCACCCATATCTCGGAAGAGGTATTCATTCTGCCGATGCCAGAGATTTAACCCGGTCAATGGGCGTAATGACATCCGTGAGACGGACACCGAATTTTTCATTCACTACAACGACTTCCCCCCGGGCAATGAGCTTTCTGTTGATATAAACTTCCAGGGGCTCTCCGGCAAGCTTGTTCAATTCGATAATGGACCCCTGCCCCA
>CAZAHK010000002.1:0-32502 GCA_964484555.1 uncultured Desulfobacula sp. | reverse complement strand
AGAATGACCTCCCGGATCATTTTCCTCCAATTGGTATCGATTTCTTCCACTTCGGCCTGGACCCCGGAAGACAATTTATTTCTCATGGGTTCGATCATGGAATAGGGATAGCAGACCACCAGATTTCCTGCCGACTGCTCCAGCTCGATCTCAAACCGGGTCACCAGAACCAGGTCCGTGGGAAGAACAATGGCGGTGAACTGGGGATTCATTTCCGACCGGATCAGGGTCGTTTTCACCGGTTCAATGGGAGCCCAGGAAGCCTCGATATTTTTCAAAACCGCCACCACGGCCTTTTTGATCATGACTTCTTCTATATTGGTAAATTCCCGGCCCTCCACCCTGGCTTTGCCAAGGGCCTCACCCCCGAAAAACGTATCAATCAGATTGTACACCAACTGGCTTTCAAGGACAATCAGGCCGTGGCCCCTTAACGGTTCCATCCTGAACACATGGAGGCTGGTCGGAACCGGAAGACTTCTGACAAATTCCGAAAATTTCAAGGTATCAAAGGGATTGGCGCTGACATCCACATTGGTTTGCAGTAAAGAAGAAAGGGTCGCCCGGACCTCCCTTGAAAGCCTTTCATTGATGACGTCAAAGGTCGGCATTCTGGCCCGGACAACCTTGTCCTGGCTGGTAAAATCATAGGCAATAATGCCATCAATTTTTTCAGGTTTGGTGGCCTTATCCTTTGCCGCTTCGACTTCACCTGAATCCAGTCCGTCGAGTAGACTGTCAACCTCATCCTGGGATAATATTTCGCTCATAAATTCATCACTGCATTAAAAAGTTTGTATAATAAATATTACGGACCACGGTTTCAGGAAAAATTGAATTTATCCGTTTGAGCAGATCATATTTAAGCATGATTTTTCCTTCCGGATTTCTCAATTCCAGCCAGCTCATCCCCTCTACCTGAGTTGTAACGATTTGCCGGATCTTGTCTTCCATGGCATGAACCTCTTGCTTATGCCGGCTGTCGGTCAGTTCCAAAGACAGTTTTATACTGATAAGCGTCATGCTTGAACCTTCTTTAAGCTGAATGCGGTCAAAGGGCCTTAAGGCAACAATATCTTCAAAAACAGCCTGCACCGTCAAAGGAGCAGTCGCCTGAGCAGCTTCTTTTCCCTGGGTATCCCGGTCGTTTTCAGGACTGTTGCCGAGAAAAAATAAGGCTCCGGCTATCCCTCCGATCAACAGAATTATCCCGGCTGCCGTGATCATAACGGCTTTTTTTGAACTGAAGAATGTCTTGCCTATCCCCTTTATCCTAACAGACACACCTGCCGTCAGCCCTTTGATCCGGCTTTTTCCCGTCCCGGCCAAAGGGGATCCAAGACCATCGTCGGACAGGTCTGCATCAGGACCATTTTTCATGTCTTTCAGGGTTTTTTCGGCCACAGAATCTCCTGATATTAATTGATTATCTGCCGTATCCAAAGATTAGCAATCCCTGTGCCAGGGATGCCATATTTTTTTATGTTTCCCCATCACCGGAATGATAAAAAGTCTTTAGAGCCCAGTATAAATTCACTGGCCGTGCTTTGCAAAACATTTAATTTATTTGAAGGGGCAGAGTTTTATGAAGAATATAGGAACCCGGAAAGGATAGAGGAAAAAAAGGCTGTCAACGGGGCCGGTATCCCGTCAGAAAGCTGACAGGGGGAACCCGGAGTTCATATCCGTGTTCCCCCTGTTGTATCGGTTTTTTAATTACTATTTCATATTAATGACCGTCTGCATCATTTCATTCACCGTTGTAATTGTTTTTGAATTGGCTTGGAAGCCTCTTTGCTGGACAATCATGGCCACAAATTCTTCGGAAATATCCACATTGGACATTTCAAGGGAATTGGGCGCAATCGTACCCAGGCCGTTTTCACCGGGCTTGTTAGTGATGGCGCCCCCGCTGGCCCGGGTTTCCCGGAAAAGGTTCCCACCCTCACTGGAAAGGCCATAATTGTTTAAAAATTTGGCAAGCCCGATCCTGAAGAGCGGAATCAATTGTCCATTGGAATAAATCCCGGTCAGAATCCCGTCCGAGGCAACGTCGACGCCCGTGAGATCCCCGGCCGAATATCCGTCGGCATCCTGGAAAACCGTTGAAGAGGATTTGGCATACTGGGTGGTGGATAGAGAATCATTGACAAAATTGATACCGTCATATTTGGTTCCGATATCGAGCTTAATATCGGTTTCCGTGGTCCCATATTCCCCACCCAGAAAATCAGTCGTAAACTCAAAATAGCCGGTTTTGGTGATCTCACTCTTGCTGATTTCAGTCCAGGCCGTCGAGCCCAGGATGTCAAAATCAATTTCGCTGCGGTCATTATAGGGATGGGTGCTGGTCCCGGATTTCAGGGAATCGTCAAAGACAAACCGGATATCATCATTGTCTGAATCATTTCCTGATCCGTCCAGATCAATGATCACTTCAGTCTGATCCCCTCTTAAAACGGCACTGGTATATTCGGCCGGGGGAACATCGGGGTCCACATCAAAAATCAGGATACTGCCGGCACCCGGGGTATCTCCACCGGCCGTGGGATTAAAGCTCATGTCTGCGGTATTGTCCCCGTCAAAATCAATGGTGAAGGCCTGGGTGGCAGAGGTTGCCAGGATAGCGGCCGCATATTCCTTGGGCGGGGTCGGGTCCATAACAAAAGAAATGGACTGTCCTGAAGCCGTGGTCAAGGTGGAGCCAAAGCTATATTTGGCCGTGGAGGCCCCGGCAGCATCATTGTACCAGATATCGAATTCCACACCCGTGGCTGTGCTGGACCCGGTATTGATGACCAGGAAGGTATTGCCGATCTGTGCCGATGTGACAGCCGCAGATGAGGTTAAAGACCATTCATTCCCCAGCCAGTACAGGGTCGGCAAGGCTCCGGTGGTGTCTGTGGCCATGGCGCCTTCCGTGCCCTCGGCGGTTATGCTGAGGGAGGGGTCATTGGTGGGCACAAAGGTATAGGTATTGGTAAAATCCTCTGCCTTGATGCTGTCGTTCCAATTCCAGGCTGTTCCGTCATAGTGTAAGGTGATGTTCTGGGCCACCATGGACAGGTCCTCGGCATTGTTGACCACCATGGTGGCGGCCGTGGTGGTGACACTGGCGCCGGCGCTGTTGGTCACGGTCAGGCCGGATACCAGGGTTCCGGCGGCGTCGGCAACTTCGGGATTGCTCCAGTACCATTGTCCGGTCCCGCCGGCATTGGGATTCCAGACAATTCCCAGACCGGCTGAATCATGGGTCATGACACTCGGATCATTGATTTCCAGGGTGGTATTGTCGTTGGCCGTATCACCGAAATATTTGGTGCCTTCAATGCCCTGGATATGGAGATCATTTTTGTTGTTGATATCAAAACCAAGGGAATCTGTAGCCACCGCCGGCTGATCCAGTTTGATTTTCAGATCCGGATCCGTCTGGGATGGATCAGTCTGGTTCAGAACGATATGGACTTCCTGGCTGTCTGAATACACAATGGTGGCAAAGGGATAATTGGCCGGTTTATCAGCCGCATCCACCAGGGAATTATTGTTTGCATCCACAAATTGCCAGGCTGCGCCGTCAAATTCCAGATTAAACCCGTATCCATCCAGGGCCATGGAATCATAATTCAAAATCTGATAATTAATGTCATCCGTGGTATTCACACCATTGGCTTGAAAATTACCCAGCCGGCCGGTGAATTCGCTCATGGTAAAATCCAGGATATCCCCGCTGCTCTGGCTGAACAAAATGGTGCCCCGGGCCAGAAGGCCCTTGCTGTTCGTTCCCTGAACCGAATTTCGCTCGTCTTCGTCCGGGTTGCAGGTCACGATATATTCCCATTCCGTCTCGGATTTTTTATCGTAAAAAACAGTCACGTCATGGGTACTGCCCAGGGCATCATAGGCTTTGACAACGGTCTGATACTCGTAATTGGTGGCTGCCATATAGGTCTCTTCGGAGCTGTCCCAGTTGTTTGAAAGAACAACTGAATTGCTCAGGGCATCCGCATCCAGATTGGTGATGGCCGTCACGGTTTCGGTTTTTTTGGGCGGGCTGGTAAATTCTGCCAGCACAAGATCGGTAATGGAGCCCACATCCTCCCCTGTTTCTTCATCCAGGTTCCAGCCCTGAACCACATATCCTTCCGGGTTTACGAGCTGTCCTGATTTATCAAAATAGAAATTGCCGGCCCGGCTATAAAACACATTGTCGGAATTGGCCTGGCGCATGATAAAGAATCCGTCACCGCCAATGGAGAGATCCGTTGTATTGCCCGTGGATTCAAAAGATCCCTGGGCGAAATTCTGTGACACATCTCCAACGGCCATACCGCGTCCCATCTGGGCCGTACCGGCCTGGGTGGCCACATTCTCATACAGGGTATCGGCAAAAGTGGTTCGTCCTTTCTTAAACCCGATGGTATTCAAATTGGAAATATTATTGCCCACCACCTGCAGGGCATTTCCCATATTCTTCAACCCGCTGGTACCTGTAAAAAGTGAACTTGATAACGACATAATCTCTCTCCTAATGATTTAAACACAAACGTATTGATTTTTCACAAACAAAGGGCATCCTTTTAATTGATGGCGGTAATGGTGGACAGGGAAACCAGGCGTCCGCTGTCTTTCATGACCAGGTACTGGCCGCCGTTCACGTATTTAATGCCTGATACCTCTTCGGATACAGGGGTTTCTGCATAGCTTGAATCCACCTGAACCGTATAATAATACAAGCCGTCCTCTGCCTTGTAACCAGTATCGGAGAGTCCGTTCCATTCAACCTTGTTTTCTCCGGCAACAGTATCGTCAGCGGACACGGTAATGGTCTTGACCAATTCATCATAGACATCGTAAATCTTAAGGGTGACCTCGTTTTGCGCATCCAGATTAAAATTAAGTTCATCACCGGACACAGCACCGTCCTCCACCAGGACAATGGGGGAATTGGACGTCACGGTCTTCCCCAGATAGCTTAATGCAGATTCTGATCCGCTGGAGGCATCAATATTCGAAACCGCCGTCACCGATTCAAGATCAAGAAGGATGCCCTGGACCACCAGATAAGGTTTGCCGTCATTATAAGCGACGCCGTCCACCGTTCCAGTAATGCTGGACGGCACCTCGGCATAGCCGGAACCGGTATCGGCCAGTACCGTATAGGTATAATTCCCGTCTTCGACCGCATCGCCATTGTTATCCGTCCCATCCCAGGAAATAAGATGGGATCCGGTCGCCTGCTGGCCCGGGTAAAGGGTCTTGACAGTTTTCCCGTCGGCATCAGTAATGGAGACCATGACATCGGCCGCTTCCGACAGGCTATAGAATCCGCCGGAGACGGTTCCTTCATCCACGGTCATGGTATCCACAATGCCCGTGACCTGTTTCCCGATATAGGTCATGGCATCCCCTTCTGAATTTTCACCGAATGAAGCGGCAAGACTTTCCATGGAATCGTTCAGATTGATCAATTGCTCAAGCTGGGAGAATTGAGCCAATTGGGCGGAAAAATCCGTTCCGTCCATGGGATTTAAAGGATCCTGGTTCTGAAGCTGGGCCACCAGCATGGTTAAAAATGCATCCCGGCCCAGGGCGTCTTCCTCGCTTGTTTTTTCCGTATCGCTGGATTGATAGGAGCTTGTGATCTGATTCAGTGAACTGTTTCCCGTAGATGAAATCGTCATGATGATTTTCCTTTATGCAACATAGTGAAGTGATCCATCCGGGCTCAAAGAACTCAGAAGCCCTGTCGGATCATCCGCGTTTGTGCCTGCTATTGAGTCAGCCGCCAACTTTTCTCTTCTTTGCTGCCGTTTGCTTGAATTTCCTGCCTGGTCCCTGGCATTGGCCATGGACTGCTGAAAATTACTGTTCATATCCACATCAAACCGTTCAAGGGTTACACCGGAATTTGAAAGAGCTGTTCTGATATCGTTTATATTGGACATCAGAATCTCTTTGGCGGCCTGGTTGTCGGTCATGATATTAATTTTCATATTGTTGCCCGTATTGTCTATGGTCATCACCAGGCGACCGAGCTCCGGAGGTTTCAACTGAAGTCTTAAAACAGACTCACCCTGATGAATGGCTTTGACGAGGCTTTTGGTCACCTGATGGGTCACATAGGTTGGCAAATCCTTTAAAGCGGGCTTAGCCCGCAATCCATTTGCCACGGATTGCGTATCCATGCTCTTTGCATCGGTACCCAACCCCTGCAAGGGATCAATGGTTTTTGTATTCTCTGTTTTTGTTTGTTTCAATGCCTTTCCGGCTTCTTTCTGAAAGTTCTCAAGTCCCACCTCACTATTTTTCTCCCGGCTGAGAAATGCCTCAAGATTTTTATACAGATCCTTTGGTTTTGTGTCAGTCCCTTGCATCACGTCCTTGTTCACTGAAAAAAGACCGTTGGCAGTGGTGTTCGTGTTCTTTTCATCGGGCAGAATTAATCGGTTTTCAAATTCATTTTTGATTTGTTCATAAGAAAACCCAAACCCCGGCAATTTTTCCGACGGTTTCACTTGTTCAAGACCCTTGAACAGCGCATTCATAAGAGCAGGCGTTTCTTCAGAAATCGATATTGGATTTTTCTGATCAGCATTTCCAGACCCCCCAGACTCCTTATTAGATAAGGTTTCTTCCGGGGACAATTTTTTTTGAAGATTTTCAAGCGCATCTACAAATTCAGTCAGGGAAAGAGGGGCTGAAATCTCCTCAGTCTGTTCCATTCCCAATTGTTTCATCAGATGCTGATAATTCTGATCCGTTTCAGGGGTTTCAAAAGCGGTCTGAGTATGAAAAGAATTCTTCTGAAGGACTTTCAGCTTTTCGATGACGACATCAAGGCTGATGCCTTTTTCGCCCTTGTCTGCTTCAGCCATGATGTTCTGAATGTCTTCTTTTTCAATTCCCAGGGACGTCAGAAGGGATTCAAGAAACGGAAGGGCTGAAATCTCAAGAAAGGTTTCAGGCGGAACTTCTTCTTCAGTTGTTTCTTCAAGGGGAAGGTCGGATAACTTGCCCATCAAATGATCCAGAGTCAGTTTTCCGGTTTTTGTCTTTTCTAAAAGCCCGGCAAAGGCCTCATTGATATCGGTTTCCTTGAACCCTGCGGTTAAAAGCATTTTTTTCAAGGCTTCAAGACCTTCGGCATCAATTGAAAAATTTTTCAGATTCCCGTCTGATAGTTTTAATAAAACTTCCTTCAAATCACTTACAAAGCCAATTCCTTTTTCTTTGTTCAACTCATTTGACAGAAGAGAATTCGTAATATAGGTAATTTTAGACAGTTGGTAAAATTCGGCTCCCCCCTGCCTTGAAAAAAATTTCTCTTTAGAACCCGAATTTAAACCTACCTGCGGAAATACTGAAACATCTTTTACCCCACCCCCCTCAAAACAATCCTTATCAAACTTCTTTGACAGAAAAGGATTTGTAATATATGTAATTTTAGACAGTTGGTAAAATTCGGCTCCCCCCTGCCTTGAAAAAAATTTCTCTTTAGAACCCGAATTCAGACCTGCCTGAACAAGTCCTGAAGCTGTGTCGGAAGAGGAAGCATTCTCCAGGGAATCCAGCTTTTCAACCTGCTTTTGGAAATGGGTGGCAAAAACCGATTTTTGAGACCCGGCGCTATTGTTATTCAACAACTCCTTTGGGATATCCTGCTGGATCATACCTGAAAATGAGCTGCTAATGTCTGAAAACATGAAATTCATATTATACCTGTCCTTTGGTTTCCTTTGACGGATACCTCAGCAATAGTCATGCCATCCGGCCATAAATAGGATATTGATATATTAATTCAAGATGTTATGAATAGAATGAAATATAATGAACGATAATTTCAAGATTGTTTTGGAATATATTTCCCAACAAAAGAGATTTCATGGGAAAATATTACCGGATGAGGAGAGGCGAATAGAAAATAACGATCTATTGCTTTCTTTTAAAGGCAAGGCGTTCGCTGATTTTGGCCGCTTTTTCACTGTCTACAAAGGCTAAAATCTCGGAGGCTGATGCTTCCCGCATTCTCATGAAGATTTCCTGGGCGACTTCAAGTTCCATTTTATCTACGATTTGAGCTGCATTTTTGGGTTTCATGCCGGCATACATTTTCACCAGCCTTCCTATTTTTCCTTCATATTCAGCCTCTTTTTCCTGTTCTTTCTCCGTTTTTTTCCGTTCTAAAAGCGCAAGGTCTTCTTCAATCTGCTTTTTCAAGGCTGTCAGGCTTTCAATTTTCTCGTCAATCTGCTCTTTAAATAAATCCAGTTCTTTTCTTTCCTGTTCTATACTTTTTTCCTGCTTATCAATCATGGTTTTCTTTTCTTCCAGACCCCTCAATACCACCTTTGCAGGGTCCGGGCATTCCGGACATTCCGGGCATGGGGTTTTCGCGGTTTCTTCGGAAGTGGCTTCACTGCCAGCTTTTTCTTTTTTTTCGGCAGTTTCTTCCTTTTTTTCCGGAGTTTTCTTTTGTTCCGGTTTTTTATCCTCGGCAAAGGCAAATTCCCCATGGATGGGCAGAAGACCATCCTTTTCAATCCATGTACAGAAACAAAGGGACAGGATTAGGCAAGTTCCCAAACAGACAATTTTTTTATTCAGATGCTTCATGGGATATTTTCCTTGCTGTCTTTAAAGACGAAATTTCATCCATTACTTTTTGTTCTGCTGCAAGCATATTCTGAGTATATTCAGTTTTTAATCTTTCACGGTAAATTTCCATGGCCTTTTTATCAATGGTTTTCTTTTTCAATGCCAGCAATTTTTCCTTCAGGATTCCGGATAGCTTAATCTTTCTAAATTTTTCCTGCTCCATAAAAGTTTCAACTGCATCCAGATAATCCCGGGACTGCCTGAACTGAGCAGCGCTGGTTCCCTGTTCCAATTCAATTTCAACCCTTTCCAGGTGCTGATCCCGGGTATTCTTCAAGTCCTTGATCTGTTTTTCACACAGGACAATATCCATCTGGGCCTTGGCGGTATTCTGTTTTGCAACCCGCTCCAGGTATTCCCTGTAATTGAGCAAGGGCTGCAGTTTAAAGGCAAATCGTTTCATGTATCCTGCTTATTTGTCCTGTTTATTTCTCTGGCTTGTCCGGCTTTTTAATCCCCAGCGCTTGTCTCAACCCGTCCACACTGGACTGGATATCCACCTGACGGTTCATGTCCTGTCTTAAAAACCGTGTAATGCCGGGCATTAATTTCTTTGCCGCATCCACATCAGGGTCCGATCCGTCAATATAGGCGCCGATGGTAATCATGTCTTCGGCGCTTCGGTAAGAGGAGATGACGCTGACGGCTTTGGTTCTCAAGACCACATGCTCCTTTTGACTCACATCCCGCATGACCCTGGAGACGCTGGCCAAAACATCAATGGCTGGATAATGGCCCTGATTGGCCAGGTTCCGGGACAGAACAATATGACCGTCAACAATGGACCGAACCGTATCGCCCACAGGGTCATTCATATCATCCCCCTCCACCAGAACCGTATAAATACCTGTAATGGACCCCCCGTTTTCCATATTCCCGGCCCGCTCCAGAAGAATCGGAATCTGGACAAAAAAAGACGGGGTATACCCCCTGGAGGTAGGCGGTTCTCCGGCGGCAAGCCCTACATCCCTGGAGGACATGGCGAATCGGGTAATGGAATCCACCATCAAGAGGACATCTTTCCCCTGATCCCTGAAATATTCGGCAATGGTGGTGGCAAGATAAGCCCCCCGTATCCTTACCAGGGGGGGAGAATCCGAGGTAGCCGCAACCACCACGGCTCTTTTGAGCCCTTCTTCACCCAGGGTGTCATTGATGAAATCCTTGACCTCCCGGCCCCGCTCCCCGATGAGACCAATCACGACCACATCAGCACTGGTATGTTTCGTCATCATGCCCATGAGGACGCTTTTCCCCACCCCTGATCCCGCCATAATACCCACCCGCTGACCCTTTCCCAGGGTAATCATGCTGTTGATGGCGGCAACGCCCACATCTAATGCTTCTTTAATGGGTTTTCGCTGCATGGGGCCCATGGGTTTTCCATAAAGGTTATAGGTTTTTGTGTATTCGATACTGCCTTTCCCGTCAATAGGGCATCCCATACCGTCGACAACTCTTCCCAGCAGTTGATCTGAAACACCGATTTCCTGGGTGGCCATAAGCGGAATAATCCGGCTGCCCAAGCTGATTCCCCGGATATCGCCGTAGGGCATGAACAGGGCTTTTTCTTTTTTAAACCCCACCACTTCAGCCTGAACTTCCTTTCCCTGATCATTCAGGATGCTGCAGAGGCTGCCGATGCCGAGCCCCAGGCTGTCTCCTTCGGCAATCAGCCCGATAACCTGGGAAATCCTGCCCTCGGGCCGCATCAGGACACACTGATCAACGGCTTTTTCATATTTTTCAAACTCTATTTTCTCAAGCAGATCTAACCGCATCTAAATACCTGCTTTTTGAATGGCTTCAAAAATGGCTTCCAGTCGTGAGTCCGGATCCGATGCAATCGATGCAGTACTGGTTTCGATTCTGCACCCCCCTTTTTTAACAGACGGATCGGATTTTACCGAGATGCTTTTCAGGGATTCTACCTCATCAAAAAACTCATCCTTGATCATTTCAATATATTCATAATCCTCTTCAGATATGCTTAAGACTATTTCTTCAGGGTTGACCAATGCTTTCAGGGACTCCAGTATCATTTGTTTTACAATGCCGTCATTAATTTTAATCTGGGCCATGACTGCTTTTTTCGCAATCTGCTGGATCAGGGAAATAATCCTTGCCTCATATTTATCAACCAGAAGATCAATGGTCTGATCCGCCATGGTCAAAGACTCTTTAAGGCTGTCAAGCATACCGGCTGCTTTTTGGCGGACGTCTTCCTCCCCTTTGGCCTCCCCTTCTTTACATCCCTCTTCAAATCCCTTTTTGTGCCCCTCTATCGCCCCTGCGGCTTCCCCTTTTTGAAATCCATCGGCTTCCCCTTTTTGAAATCCTTTTTCATAACCCTGTGGTTTTCCCTTTGCTATTCCCTCTTCAAACCCTTTTTCAAACCCATCCCGGTATCCTTTTTCTTCAGGGGTTTCTTCAGGCTCTTGAACTGCTTGATCCCTCAAGTCCCCAGTATCAGGAACCAAGGGATCATTTTCTTTGTCCGGAGTCTTTTCTTTTTTTTTTCTGGGTTCAATCAAGGGTTTAAAAACAATTTCTTCCCGTTTTCGGGTTTCATGATAGACCGCTTCAAAAGCATAAGGTTCTATCTCTTCAAAGGCCGGCGGTTCGAACAAGAGCTTGAACCGGGACAAATCCGGCTCTGTCTCTTCATTTTTATGCATGATCTCTTTGTTAAATATCTCAAGAGAGTTCAAATCCATAGGTTTGAAACCCTCTTCTCCATTAGACAAGGACATCATCTTTTCCTTTTCCAAGGGTTATTGTTCCATCGGCCTCAAGCTCTTTGGCTGCCCGAACAACAGCCTGCTGTGCCTCTTCAACTTCGGTCAGGCGGACAGGACCCATGGCATCAAGATCGTCCTTGAGCATTTCACCGGCTCTCTGGGAAAGATTGGAGAAAATCTTATCCTTCATTTCATCGGTGGCCGTCTTAAGCGCATAGGTGAGCTGCTGGCCTTCAACTTTCTTCAAGACCTCTCTCATGGCTGTATCATCAATACCGGTCAAATCTTCAAATACAAACATCAGGTTGCGGATATCATTGGCCATTTCCGGATTATCTTCTTCCACATGGGACATGACCGCATCTTCCGTGGCCTTGTCCACCCCGTTAATAATATCCACCAGAACCTGAAGTCCGCCGGCTTTTCCACCAGGGCCTACAGCTCCGGAAAGTTCCAGCTTTAATGCCTTGTCCACATCCCTGACCACATCTTCGGAAATCTGCCCCAATTTTGCAATTCTCATGGCAATATCCCCCTTTAATTCCGTGGGCATGGCGATCAGCAGCTCCGATGAAATTTCAGCCGGCATGTGGGCAAGGATCATGGCAATGGTCTGGGGATGCTCTCCGACCACATAGCCGGCAAGGGTTCCCACGTTGACATTCCTGCTCCAGATAAAGGGCTTATCCTGTTTTTTCTTCTCAAGATCCTGAAGAATGGCATTGGCTTGTTTATCTTGTAACGTATTCTTGACCACATTTCTGATAAAGGATTCATTTTCAATGATCATTTTTGATTCACCCTCAAATTTTTCCACGAATTCAAGGGAAACGGCCTTCATTATCTCCGGGGTAATATGATCAATGGATGACATTTCATAGGCAAGATCGGAAATTTCCTTTTCCGTCATTTTTTCAAATGCTTTGGTGGCATATGCCTCTCCCATGGACATCAGAAAAATGGCGGCTTTTTTGGGTCCGGAGATATTTGAGGGGTCCAGAACATCAACCATGATTATTTCTCCTCTCCTTCACTGATCCAGCCTTTCAAAATATTCACCGTTTTGAGAAGATCTTTTTCAGCATAGTATTTTGCTTTTTCGTTTACCGGCATATTCAACAGATAAGCCACCCGCTCTTCCGGGCTCATTTTCTTTAAAAATTCTCCCCGCTGATCTTCAGTCATCATTTCCAGGTATTCTTTTTGCTGTTTGGCATCCATTTCAATGAATGCCGGCGGCTTTTTCTCATCTTCCAGCAGGGCCATATCCTCAGAAGACGGCAGGGCTTCCATTTCCATGGTGGTTTTGATTTCCTTGACGGTCTTGACAATGGGGCGGATGACCAGAAGAAATAAGGCAACAACGATCAAAAGATTTGCAATCAGTCGTCCATATTGTTCCTGAATCTTTTCCAGTCCCTTCAGTCCTGGCTCAGCCTGAATTTCAGAAATGGACGCAAAAGGAAAACATTCCACAGATACCTGATCACTTCTTTCTTCATTGTATCCCATGGCTTTGACCACAATATCCTGAAATTGCTTCATTTCTTCGGGGGCTCTGGGAACATAGGTCTTTCCCTGGTTTCCGGCCTCATCTGGTTTGACCTCATATTTCCCATCCACAACGGCTGCCACGGAAAGACGGGTCAGAACCGCCATGGGCTTTCTAACCTCCCTGACCCTTTTGCTGATTTCATAATTAAAGGTATCATCGCTCTTATTGGATATTTCAGTATTCTGCTGTCCCTGAAGATTGTCATCCCCCACAATGGGGTTCACCGTGGAGGGGATCGGGATTTCCTCAGCCAGCCCGACAATTTTTTCAGCCCTGTTTTTCCGGCTGCGGACAAATTCGCCGCCCCTTTCAAAGGGATCAAAAATTTCCTCATTCATATCATCTTCGGAAAAGTCCATTTCCGAGGTTACCCGCACAATGGCCTTGTCTTGTCCCACAATTCTTTCCAGCATGGTCTGAATTCTTTTGGTCAGGTTTTCTTCAAACCTGATTTTATGCTGGTACTGTGCATCTGCAAGATTCTCGGCCTTTATTTTCGCCTCTTCTTCTTCTGATTTTCCCTCAAAAAGAATCCTGCCCGCCGTATCTACAATGGTCACCTCTTTGGGTGTCAAATCCTGAATGGCACTGGCCACCAGATGGGCAATGGCAGTCACCTTTTCTTTGTCAAGATCTGAATTCAATTCCAGTAATATGGATGCAGACGGCTTTTTAACCTCTTCAACAAAAACGGAGTCTTTGGGCATAACGATCATTACCCGGGCGGTCTTAACCTCATCAAAGGCGGTGATGGTCCTGGCCAGCTCTCCTTGAATAGCTCTTGTTTGATTGATATTCTGAACAAAATCCGTAGTTCCGAACTCCGTCTTATCAAAGATTTCAAAACCGACATGACCACCTTTGGGAATACCGTCTTTTGCCGTCGACAGCCTGACATCATATACCACAGCCTCCGGCACCATAATCGTTGTACCGTCACCGGTAAGCCGGTAAGGGGTATTGGATTCTTTGAGGTTTTCAACCACAAGGGCGGCATCTTCCTTTGTAAGTCCGCTGAAAGCAACCCTGAACTCTGTTTTATTGGCCCAGATAAACATGGTGGTGAATCCGGCGACAAGGGCCATGACAAGAATTCCCAGGGCAATCTTTCGGGATAGGGGCATTTCCCGGAGGGTCGTAAGGATTTTCTCAATAACAGGATTCATAAACGGTTATCTCTCCCATTTTCACTTTCCGGCATTATATCTGCATTCTCATGACTTCATTATAGGCCGCCATGACTTTGTTTCTGACCTGGGCCAGGATTTTCAAGGAAGTGTCCGCCTTGCCGATATCCGACATCCCTTGATGGATCTCCATTTCACCCTTAATGACTTTTTCAATGGAATCATCCGCGATGTGCTGTTTTTCATTTACATCCAGAACTGCGGCTTTTACCCGTTCAGCAAACTCAGGATTCCGGCGGCTGATTTTTTCCGGAAGCGGTTCTGTATTCAGACTGATCCTGTTGATCCCTTTCATGTCCGTCATCATGGTTTATCCTCCTGTTATTTTCCGATTTCAAGTGCCTTTAATATCATGTCCTTTGTGGCGGAAAGGGCTGTTGCTGAGGCTTCGTAGCTTCTTTTGGCCACCAGCATATCGGCTATTTCCGTCAAATGATCCACATTGGGCATTTTGACATACCCGGTATCCGGATCCGCGTCCGGATGGGCCGGATTATATATCAGCCTGAAATCCTCCTGGGACCTGATGATCTGATCCACATTAACCCCGGTTCCCTTGTCCGGTTTTTTTTCAGAATCAAATTCAATGGGAGAAAGCTCTATTCCCCATTTTTCCTGTTTTTCCTGTTTTTTTTCAACCACGCTTTTAAATGAATCAATGTCCTCGGCCTTAAAAACAACCATTTTCCTTCTATAGGGTCCGCCTTCTTTGGTCCTTGTCGTATCCACATTGGCAAGATTTTCCGCAATCACATTCAGTTTTGTTCGATGGGCGGCAAGGGCAGTCCCGCTGATTTTGGATGCATTTAAAAGATCCATGAATTATCTTCCCCCTTCATCAATGGAATAATGCAGAATTTTCATTTTCCGCAACAGCAATTCCGTTGTTGTTCTATATTTGATATTGTTCTCCATAAGATTCATCATTTCCGTATCAATATTGACCGAATCAAGATGATAGATATCCACTTCTTCACTGTTCATCCCATTCATGGAAAGATTTTCATCTTCTTCCGAAGACAGATGCTTCTCATGGGTCTTCTCCAGATAATCAGGTTCTTTCTCGCCCATGAGACGCTTCAACGTTCGATTAAAATCAAGATCACTGGGCTCATGGCCAATGGTATCCATATTGGCGATATTGCCGGTTATCAGATTATGCCGCCTGGCTGATATATCCAGCGCGTTGCTGATCACTTTTGTCGTGTGGCCAAAAATTCTTGATTCCGCCATTTTCCCCCGATACGCAATGCATCTTTCGGATAAAATACAAATACTATTTTTATAGTGACTTTGCAAATTGTATGCCTGAATTTCAGATCAGGTGTTTTCTTTGTATTCGTTGAGCTTATTTCGAAGGGTCCGGACGCTGATGCCCAGAATTTTTGCTGCATGGGTCCTGTTGCCCTCTGTCTGGTCCAGGGCTTTATAGATCATTTTCTCTTCCATGTGCCGAAGCGAACCCGCGTCGGATTCAGAATCACCTCTCTCTGAGGGAATGGGAGGCAAGTCCTCGGGTTCCAGGATATCAAGCATCAGGTTTTCCGGTTCAATCAGATCCGAATCGGCAAGGAGAACGGCTCTGTGAATTATATTTTCAAGTTCCCTGACGTTTCCGGAAAACAAATGGGCGTTCAAAATGGCGCCGGCCTGTTTTGTCAAGCCTTTGACATGACGGCCGTCAATTTTACAATATTTTTGAATAAAATACCGGGACAGTATTTCAATATCACCTCTCCGATGTCGCAAGGGCGGGATGACAAGGGGTATCGTATTCAGACGGTAAAACAGGTCTTCCCTGAAATCACCATTTTCTAAGGCTTCTTTTGCATCCCGGTTTGTTGTGGCAATGACCCTGACATCCACTTCAACAGGTGCGATTCCGCCCACCCGGTCGATCTCTTTTTCCTGAAGCACCCTCAATAATTTTGCCTGAAGATGGAATTGCATTTCCGTGATTTCGTCCAGGAAAAGGGTTCCCTTATGGGCCAGCTCAAATTTTCCGATTTTCCTTGAAATCGCTCCGGTAAATGCCCCTTTTTCATGACCAAACAATTCACTTTCAAGCAGGTTCTCAGGCAAGGCCGCACAGTTGACGGCAATGAAAGGTCTATTCACCCTGTCGCTTTTTTCGTGGATATATTTTGCAAAAAGCTCTTTCCCCGTACCGCTTTCCCCCTGGATCAGCACGGAAGCACTTGATTTTGCAACTCTCTCGGCAAGGGACAAGAGCTTTTGGATGTCTTTATCCTGGGTAATGATCTTAACCTTCCGGGTCTGGGGAAAAAGGTCCGGTTTTTCTTGCTTTTTCTGCAGAACAAGGGCTCTTCTGACACACAAATCAAGCTGTTCCATTTCAAACGGTTTGACCAGATAATCAAAAGCGCCCAGCTTCATAAGGGTTACGGCATGTTCAACCACAGGCTCTGCGGTAATCATAAGGGTGTGGCAGACAAGGGCTGATGCATTTATGTTTTCTAAAAATTCAATGGGAGAAAAACCAGGGGTTGACAGGTCGGCAATGGTGATATCCGGTTTTTTTTCAGCAAGGCAGGAAAAGGCTTCCGATCCGTCAGGCGTTGTTTCCACAAGAAAGCCGAGATTCTCAAAAAACCGGACATATTCCATTCTTTCTTTTGGATTTTCAACGATAAAAAAAATTTTATGCCCCGGCATTTTTGTTTTGCTTTCCTGTCCTCCTAAGAGTTCTGAACCGTCTCTGCCAATTCAAGTGTATTTAATCGCTGCTGAGCAAGCCTTGCCCAGACTGAATCATAAGATGCCACCACCTGTTCGAATGCTTCTTTGGCCTTTAAAATGATATTGCCCTTCTGATAGGCATCCCCAAGCAGGAAACCCAGATTCGCCTTTTCCTGATCATTATTAGAAAGATTTAATGCTTTCTGATATGAATCGGCTGCTTTTACATAATTTTTTAAAGCAATATACGATTGCCCAAGCTGTTTATAGGCCTCGGTCAGCAATTCATAATTCTCACCCGAGGCCAGGGCAATCTCCTTTACCGCTTCTTCCCGGAGATCTGAAGCCGTTTTCATATCTCCTTTTTTTTCATATACGGATGAATGTGAAAGGAGAATCGTTCCTTTCTCAATATGGTTTTTGGATATTTTATGGGCTTCTTTAAACTTATCCGAAGATGTCTGATAGTCTTTTTTCTCAAGATAAATATGCCCGGCCCGTATTAATGTCTCTATCCGGTTTTCATTTTTTGGAAATTGGTTTGAAAATGCGTTCAGAAGTTTTATGGCATCATCATCTCTTCCGGATTCATCCATGGCCACACCCAGCCCGAAAAGCAGTTCCGGAGGACGTGAAGCCCGGTCATACTGTTTATAGGCACTGATGAGATGGTTAAAGGATTCATCATATAATTTTGCCTTAAGATATGAAAGGCCGACGCTCAAAGCAATTTCCCTGCTTCCCATTCTGTCGATTCTGGGATGCTCCAGTTCATACCGGTTCAATACCTGGGTAAACTCATTTGATTTCAACTGTTTTTGGAACATGGCCTCATAGGCTTTCTGCATAAGCTTTACAGCCTCATACCGGAGACCCCTCGGATGCGCCAATAATAAATTTTCTATTTCCTTGATACATCTGGCGTAATCACCGCTGGTTTGATAGATTTCTGCAAGGCGCATCATGGCGACCCTGGAATAGGAGTTCTCAGGAAATTTCTTTTTTATCATCTCATAGATATCGATTTTTTCCTGGTCAGACTTCATATACCGGGCAAGACCGATGGAACTCGCAATATAACCTTCAGTGTCCGGATATTTTTCCCGGACCAGTTCATATATCTTTACCGCCTTTTCGCCCTTATTGTCCATCCCATAGGTATCGCCGATTTTGCTTAATATAATGTCCGGATCTTTTATGTCGGGATAAAGATTCAATAAACGGGTTAAAATTTCCCTGGCTGTTTCGGTTTGCCCGATTTCAAAATTGGCATTCCCCATGATCAAAAGCAATTCATGGGTCGTATAAACCTTGTCCGGAGTGGATGCCACAACATAATTCAAAACCGATAATGAATTTAGATACTGACGCTTTTCATACAGCGCCCTGCCGTATCCGATGCCTGCATCCGGTATATAACTGTTCTCAACCGGGTCCTCAAAAACCTGCTTAAAATAGGTCAATGCTTTGTCAAGAAATCCTTTTTTTTCATAAAGATCCGCCAGATGATAGATGACTTCAGGAAGTCCTGAATAGTCAAGGTAATCCTGCTTTACAATATTAAAATATCCTTCGGATGCAGCGTCATTGTTCATGAGTTTCTGAATGATGCCGATGGCGGAATAGGCATAGGGAACATATGAGGATTTGGGATAAGATACCAATGCATCCTGATACATCCGTTCCGCTTTTAAAAGCTGAGCGAAATCATCCTTTTTTACTGTTTGTGAAAAAGCATAGGCTTTCAGAAAATAAGCTTTTTCAAGGCAGGTGGGGTTCCCCTGGGCAATATATTGATCCAGAGAATCAAAGGCATCCTGATAACGTTCCCCTTTCATGAGAAGAAGTGCGTCGGCGATCAGATTTGAATCACATCCCGCGCCGGTCATAACCCTTATAAGATCGCTGATGTCCCCCTTATTCCCGCTTTGCTCTCTTTTAGGCGGTACATAGACCGGGGGAACTGCTATTTTATCCGGTTTTTTTGATACTACCGCTTTGACCGCTTTTTCAGCTTCCTTATTTTTGGAAGCGTCGGTATCATCCTCTTCTTTTTTTAAACCCATTTCAGGCCCTGAATAAATGTCTCGGTCTTTATCCGATTGGACAGCCTTGCTTTCAGAGCTTGCTTCGTCTTTAGGTAAAAGAGGAGTATTGCTCTTTTGAAGGGGAATATCCTCGGTTTTCTTTTTTTCCCCATTTTTTTCAAGGGTGAGCACAAAGCTTGAATCTGCTTTATTAAACCCGGACTGCATATATTCATAGGGACGATGACCGGTCAACAGGACCGCAATCACATTGCCCTGCATCTTTTCAACTGCCACCTTCTGCACCAAGGCGTTGTCCTGTTCATTGATCTTGAATCCTTTTCCCAGGACCACATTGGTTAAGGCGATCAAAATTTCTTTTTTTCCGACCTGAATCACTTTAACGGAAATATTGCGGTTCAGAAAAATCTTCACCGACAAAGGATCCTTTTGTATGTCGATCTTGTGGATCATTGCCGGTACGGCTGACACCTTATCAGGACATACACAAAATAAAAGGCCTGATATTACCAAAACTTGCAAAATTTTAACTGCTTTTAAACTGGATCGGATCATCATCTTTACTTTGCATTAACCTTGCCGGTTGATTTCATATCATTCACAGATATATCAATACAGATGTTTTAAAAGCAAATAATATGCCATATCAGGATATTTTTTGTATTATAGCAGATCAAACCAGGGGATTAAAGCTGAAAATCACCATTGCTGATTTTGTTTCACACTTTGATGGGAGATTCAGGTCAATTTTGAAGGATAAAATTGTCAAAAAAATGACAAGAAATTTTAAAAGATCGGTCCGTCGCTTTCCGGCAGAATATTCATTTTCTTTATCTTTTCCACCAGTGTGGTCCGATTTATCTTCAGGATTTCGGCTGCCTTTGCCTTTACCCAGCCCGTCTGGTTCAAAGCATAGAGAATCAATGACCTCTGGTATAAATCCACAGCTTCATTGAATCCGACTTCATTATTAAAAACAGCGACTACGGAAGGAGGCGTGCTCTGGAAAGAAGTTTCAGCCATATAATCCGGTAGATCATGAAGCTCAATCGTATCATTTTCAACAAGGACCGATATCCTTTCAATGAGATTTTCAAGTTCCCTTATATTCCCGGGCCAGTCATGGCGGAGCATGGCCTGGCAAGCTCCTTCGGAAAAATTTTTCGCTTTATATCCCGGCACCCGTTGAACCAGGATGTTCTGAAAATGATCAACCAGGGGAAAAATATCTTCTTTTCGTTCACGCAGGGGAAGGATGTGAATGGGTATGACATTCAGACGGTAATACAGATCCTCCCTGAACAACCCTTGCGCCATGGCTGCCTGAAGATCTTTATTCGTAGCGGAGATGACCCTGATATCCACTTCAATGGTGTTTGTCCCGCCGACCCGCTCAAATCTTCTTTCCTGGATGGCCCTTAATAATTTAACCTGAAGGTCAGGGCTCATGTCCCCGATCTCATCTAAAAAAATGGTGCCCTGATCCGCAATTTCAAATCGGCCGATCCTTGATCTCAGCGCACCGGTAAAAGCGCCCTTTTCATGGCCGAACAATTCGCTCTCGAGCAATTCACCGGGAATGGCGCCGCAATTGATGACCACCAGGGGCCCCTTGCACCTGGAACTGTTCTTGTGTATGGCAGATGCGATCAATTCCTTGCCGGTTCCGCTTTCCCCTGTGATAAGCACCGAGGAATTGGATTTTGATACTTTTCGGGTCGTTTCCAGAACTTTCAATAATCCGTTGCTGACGCCGGCTATTCCAAAACGATCAAATTCCGACATATCCCGGACTTCCCGGATTCCGGGCTCAAATTTTGAATCAGATGTCGGGGCAACTATCATTTTAAAATCTTTTCCAGTTTGTCGGAAATCGCTTCGGCCGTGAAGGGTTTAACCACATAGTTGGATACCCCTGCCTGAACAGCCTCTATGACATTTTGTTTCTGAGCCTCAGCCGTGACCATCAAAAAAGGAGTCCTTTTATACTGATCGCTGGCCCGGACTTTTTTTAAGAGTTCAAGGCCGGTCATCTTCGGCATATTCCAGTCCGAAATGATCAAGTCAATGGTCTGGCCCTGCAGTATTTCCCATGCAGAGGTTCCATCATCGGCTTCCACAAGATTCTTAAACCCTATCTGCTTTAGAATATTCTTAAGAATCCGGCGCATGGTAGCAAAATCGTCAACAATCAAAACCTTGATGGATGTGTCCATTGCCACGTTTTCCTCCTTATATAGATTACAACATCCTTTCTATCGTTCAAAACACACCTCGATTGTAAAATCGCCGTTTCCCGTGCTAAAGGGAATGGCAATTTTGGGCCCGTCCGTATGATGCGTAATGCTATGATTCCGTCCGGTTACGACGGAAGGGATGGCCGCTTTGAATACTTTCCCGGCCTCTTCAAGCTCCCTCCTGGCCTGGCCTGAAATCATATTGGTCAACTCCCCGACCGCATCTGCGATTTCATGATTCAGTTCCGTCATGGTTTCTCCAAACATGTTGGATACCACATTCAGGATACATTTTTCTTCAAACGTCACGGAAATCGTCCCATTGGCAACCCCGGTCAGCCCCAGGATACCGGTAACGTCTCCGACGGCAACATTATCTTTTTTCAAATAGGGTTTGCCGGCAATCACCGTTACAAAGGCCATGGTTTCCAAAACATGAATGGTTGCATTGATAAAAGGATTGATCAGCGTTACGTTCATCAATATACATCCTTTGGCGTCATCACATCAATACTCAGATCGAACCATCGCTGCTGTTATAATAAACAATATTTTTCAGGTGGGAATAGGTATCCACATCCATGGAATCAAAGATAATCCCCATCCCGTTATCCGTTCTGCGGACAACCGTCCCCTTCATCTGTAATTCGATTTTGTCTATTCCACCGGTGAGAAAGACATTCACCATGCATTTTGTGCCGGGAGCGAATTTTTCTTCTGCGCCGACAAAAATTCCCTTCAGGCTCAAGTCCTTTGAACTGCCTGCCAGCCTGACCTCTTTTCCATCTGCTTGAATCAATATCTCAATTTCAGTTGAAAACCCGACTCTGGAATGTCTGCGTTTTTCATTATCACTGGAAACGGCCATTGTAGATTACTCCATGCTTTTTGAAATTGTGCATTTCATTTTATTCATCAGATAACACATTTAAATCCAGGTCTCAAGCCATTAAAAATCATCCACCAGTTCCTGATCTGCAACCTCCAAAAATGCTTTCACAACTTCAGGATCAAATTGTGTCCCTGAATTCGATTTTATGATCTCAATCACCTGACTTCGATCCATTTTCTTTCTGTATGCCCTCTCCGACACCATGGCATCAAACGAATCTGCAACGCAGAGGATTCGTGCAAGTTTAGGAATTTCATCCCCTTTTATTCCATCAGGATATCCTTTGCCGTCAAAGCGTTCATGGTGATGCCGGATAATCTCCATTTCCCGGTCCCATAGGCCCAGCTTGCTGATGATATCCGCACCGATGACCGGATGTTCCTTGATCTTCTCATATTCTTCTTCCGTCAAACGGCCGGGCTTTAAAAGGATATCATCCCGTATTCCTATTTTTCCGATGTCATGAAGGCTTCCGGCAAAATTAATAATATCCAGTTCTTCCTCTGTGCACCCCATCTCTTCGGCAATCATATGCGCATATTTTGCAACTCTTGTCGAATGCTTTCTGGTATAAAGATCTCTCACCTCAAGGGCTGTTACAAATGCATAAAGGGTTGAAAAAAGATTGTCATAGATATTTTCATACAGGGCAATATTTTCAATGGCGGAAGCTGCCTTCTGGGTAATAAAGCTCATATAATAGACATCCTTTTCATTAAACTGCTTTTTTTCGCTGAATGAAAAGGCACTGGCAACACCGAAAATTTTATCCCGGATTTTCAGCGGCACAATCATCAATGAAGTGATGACATCATCAAGACGTTTATTTTTCCCAGAGCCTGAAATCAGACAGGGGTTATGGTCCGTGCTTAAAACGTCAAGGATAAACTCATTGGCTGCTTTGGACAGATCCCGCCCAAAAAGAGAACGAACGGCTTCATTCTCAATGCCGCAGTCGGAACTGGCCATCTGCACCAGGGATTTGTCCTGATCCGAGTAAATATGAAAAAAAACTTTTTCAGCATTTAATTCTTCGACACCCAGATCCACTACCTTGCTGAATATGCCGTAACTTGAATCCGTGGACGAAAAATCCTCCATCACCCGGTTCAGGGTATTGACTTCTTCAACCCTTTCCAAAAGTTCCTGGTTCAAGCGTTTTAGCCGCTTCTGGCGACCCACTTCTTCCTTTAAAATCAGATTTTCGACAAAAAGTTCACGCTCCCGCAATATCCTCTTGAGGGTTAGCTCCATCTGCTCAAGATTGACGGGCTTTATCAAATAATCCACAACCCCGTTTTTTAAGGTTTGTATGGAATTTTCCAGAGAGGGGTATCCGGTCATGACCACTACAGGAAGCGTGTTTTCAATTTCCCTTATTTTTTCAGCAAGTTCAAGGCCATCCATCTGAGGCATATTGATATCCGTAAACACACAGCCGATGTTTATCCGCTTTAAAATCTTGAGCGCCTCAACTCCGTTGCAGGCAGTGTAAACCTCATACCCCTTTCTTTGAAAATAGCCTTCTGTTACATCCAGAATCCCTTCTTCGTCGTCTACAACCAGAATTTTGATCGGGTTAGGTGTCATCATTGCCAATTCTTGCCTTTGCTGAATGATAAAAAACTGTTTTGTAAATGTATCTCAAACCTCCTATTTTATCAACAAAAATCATCCCCCTTGCCAAATTCTTGACGCCAAACGAATATAGTTCGAAAATATATTCAATTATCAAAATAATATTCTTGACAAACTAACTTTCAAAGAATAATTTTCAATTATCTTGAAAAACAAAATAATTGAACCAAGGACTCAGATGAGGAAAAAATAAATGGATAAAATTGATCTGCAGATTCTGCAGATTCTGCAGAAAAAGGCCCGGGTTCCCAATGTGGAGGTGGCAAGAAATATCGGCATGGCGCCTTCCGCCGTGCTGGAACGGATCAAGAAACTGGAAGCCCAGGGCATCATTGAGGGATATGAGGTCAGACTCAATGCAGATATGTTCCATTGTTCAATGATCGCCTTTATCCAGATCAAATTGAATTCGCCTGCACAGCTTGCAGAGACCGGTAAACATCTTTCCGCCATCGAACAGATCCAGGAAGTCCATTATCTCGCGGGAGAAGACTGTCTCATGATCAAGCTAAGGGTGGCAGATAATACCGAGCTTGAAATGATTTTAAGGACAAAAGTCGCATCCCTGGATGCTGTAAAAGACGCAAAAACACTGATAGCGCTTTCCACTTATAAAGAAAGTGCAAAAATCCTATTGCCCGAAACCCTTGAATAAGGAAAATATGACCCATGCCCATGTCAGATTCATACAAAAAAAGACTTTCAGCCATTCTTCCCCGGATTGTTGACACCTTTGGAACCCCCTTCCACATATACGATGAAAAAGGAATCAAAGAAACCTGCCGGCGGCTTAACGCCGCCTTTAAGGATATAAAAGGATTCAGGGAATATTTTGCCGTCAAAGCCTTACCCAACCCGTCCATCATGAAAATCATGCAAACCTCCGGATTCGGATTTGATTGCAGTTCTGCACCGGAAATTGAATTGTCCAGACAGATCGGAAGCAAGCCGGAGGATATCATGTTTACCTCAAACAATACCAGCATTTCCCAGTTTGAAACCGCGCTGGCCAATGGGGGCTGTATTTTAAACCTGGACGATATTTCTTTAATTTCAAAACCGGCAAAAATCCCCGACCTGATCTGTTTCCGGTATAACCCGGGTCCGCGGCGAAAAGGCAATAAAATCATCGGGAATCCCGTGGAGGCCAAATACGGGGTCAGTCATGATCAAATCATCAATGCCTATGGAAAATCCATAGAACTGGGTGTCAAACGGTTTGGGATCCATACCATGCTGGCGTCCAATGAATTGAATTATGAGTACATGGTGGAAACCGCAAGAATGCTGCTGGAAATTGTTGAAATGGTATGCAAAGCGCTTCCCCTCACCTTTGAATTTATCAATATCGGCGGGGGCCTCGGCATTCCCTATACTCCCGACGCAACTCCCTTTGATCTTGATGCCATGGCCCTTGAAACCACGGAACTCTTCCACAAATTTGAGGCTCGGAAGGGCTGGGTTCCGAAACTTTATATGGAAAGCGGGCGTTATATTACAGGACCCCATGGCGTGCTGGTCACTTCCGTCATCAACCACAAAGATATTTACAGAAAATATGTGGGCGTGGACGCCTCCATGTCTGCACTCATGCGGCCGGGGATGTATGATGCCTACCATCACATCCATATCCATGGGAAGGATAATTCGTCTGTCCTCGAAAAAGTGGACGTGGTGGGCGCCTTGTGTGAAAACATTGACAAATTTGCCGTTCAAAGAAAACTTCCCCCCACGGTTGAAGGCGATATCCTGGTGATTCACGATACCGGAGCCCATGGCCATGCCATGGGATTTAATTATAACGGCCAGTTAAGGCCCAAAGAACTTCTATTGAGGGAAGACTCAAGCGTTGAACTCATCAGAAGGGCTGAAACCATGGAGGATTATTTTTCAACGCTGAAATTTGAAACTGCCGTATGGCGGCCGTAATCCGCCGGCAAAGGCATTCAATCTTTTTTCAGGAAGATCAAGCGTATGACCTATTGCATTGTTCTGACTACCTGCCCAACCCATGAAGAAGCAAAGGCCCTTGCCTTAAAAATTGTGCAGGAAAAGCTTGCCGCCTGTGTCCAGCTTTCTGCCGTCACGAGTGTTTATACCTGGAAAGGCACGACCCATCAGGAGCCTGAAATCCGGCTCCTGATCAAAACAAGAGCCGGACTTTATCAAGCGGTTGAAGCCTTTATCCGGCAGAACCACAGCTATGAGGTGCCCGAGATCGTTCAAATTCCCATCACCCATGGGTCTGATGCATACCTTGGCTGGCTGGACGAAAATACAACCCTGATTTCATGAACTGCCCGTAACCTTAACTTAACCCCTTGCATCAGAAACGATATTGTCAACGAATTTGATGCATCCAGGACCAAGAGTCTTGTTTTTTTCTGTACTTTCATGGAAAAGTATTGAATAATCTCTTCAATTGGTAATTGGTGCGGTCTTTACCCCCTTTGACAGGAGACATGGGATGAACCTGAAGGATGTGTGCCCTGAAAAACTCTTAACCCCGGAAGAAAGTGTTAAAAAAATTAAAAACGGCTCAAGGGTTTTTATCGGCACGGGATGCGGAGAGCCCCAGCGTCTGATCAAAGCCATGATTGAAAACCCGTCCATCCAGGATATCGTGATCTATCAAATGCTTTCTTCCACCCTGTCGCGCTATGTCAATGATGAAAATTTTCTTTCACGGTTTTCCATCAAACTGTTTTTTATCTCCGTTCTCATGCGGCAATCGGCTTTTGAAGGCAAAATAGACTATATCCCGGTCTATCTGTCCCAGATTCCCAAACTCTTTGAAAATCATGAAATCGGTCTTGATATCGCCCTGATCCAGGTGAGTCCGCCGGATAAACACGGCTATTGCAGCCTCGGCATCTCCGTGGACATTACCCTTTCCGGCATGAACAACGCCGATGTGGTCATTGCCCAGATCAACCCTGAAATGCCCAGGACCTGGGGTGACGGGATGATTCATATTGATCAGATCGACTATCTTGTCGAGCATCCGGAACCCATACTGGAATCCATGCCCGGAGTTAAAAACCAGACCGTCATTGAAAGAATCGCTCATTATGTGAATATGCTGGTGGACGACGGCGCCACCCTGCAGATCGGGTTCGGTCACCTGCCCGATGCCATTCTTCCCTATCTTTCCGGCAAAAAGGATCTGGGCATCCATACCCAGGTCATCACCAACGGATTTTTGCCTCTTTTCAAAGCCAAGGTCATAACCAACAAAAAAAAATCCTATCTCAAAGGCCGGGCCATTGCCTCTCTCTGCATGGGGTCAAGGGAATTATATGATTTTGTGGACAACAACCCGATTTTCTATTTCAAATCATCGGAATTTGTCAATGACCCCAATGTGATTGCCAATAACGACAATTTCATCTCCATCAGTTCCGCCCTTGAAGTGGATTTGACGGGGCAGGTCTGTACCGACTCAAAAGGATATCTGTTCTACAGCGGCATCGGGGACCAGGTGGATTTCATCCGGGGATCTTCCATGTCAAAGGGGGGTTTTTCCATTATCATCATTCCGTCCACAGCCCAGGATGAAAAGATTTCAAGGATTGTTCCCCACTTGAGTGAAGGCGCCGGCGTGGCAACAACCCGGGGAGATATCGACATCGTTGTGACCGAATACGGCATTGCTGAAATGAGAGGGAAAAGCATTTACCAGAGGGTCATGGAGCTGGCCAGAATCGCCCACCCCAAATTCAGAAAAAACCTGATCGAAGAAGCAAAGAAGAGAAGATATATTTTTGCCGATCAACTGCCCCCCACCACCCAGGACCTCCTCTTTCTGGACCGGTATTTTTATTCAAAAAAACTGGCCAACGGCAAAGATATCGATTTTAGGCCGCTTTTACCATCCGACGAATTTGAATCCAGAAATTTTTATTATTCCCTGCAGGAAGATTCCATCTATTACCGGTTTTTCAATAAGCGCAAGGTATTTTCAAGGGATATGCTTCAAAAGCAATGGGCCGAGGTGGACTATCGAAGAAATATGACCATTATCGGACTGATGCAGCTTGGGAAGCGAAAACAGATTGTCGCCATCGGCTCCTACGCCGAAGCGGATGAGGATTCCGCCGAAGTCGCCTTCCTTGTCAAGGAAAAGCTTCACGGCATGGGAATCGGGTCGTTTCTCCTGGACATCCTCGAAGGCATTGCGAAAAAAAATAATTATAAAAAATTTGTAGCCACGGTCCTGGCCGAAAACCGGAAAATGATCAATGTATTCCAGAAAAAATATCCGACTGCCAAATTCTTAAGAAGCTTAAGCGGTGAAGTCGATGTTGAAATGAATTTTGAAACCGTCAAAGATGAGTAAACCAGCGCTCTCTTGTTATTGAGCCGGCTTTACCGGCTTTTCTTTTCTTGAATTCAATTCCGGAAAATCCCAGTAAACATATTCACTGATCTTATGATCGGCTCCCCCATCTTCCTGTCTTGCCCTTTCAATCTGCCTTAATTCAATCCGCCGAATTTTACCGCTGACGGTTTTGGGGACTTCTGTGACAAATTCAATGATTCTTGGAATCTTGAATTTGGGAAGAATAGTGAGGGTATGCTTGAAAAGTTCCAAAGCCAGTTCCCTGGATGCCGGATACCCTGAATTTAATATAACATAGGCCTTAACGAGCTGATACCGGTTCGGATCAGGTGCGCCGACAACGGCTGCCTCCATCACGGCAGGATGTTCGATCAGGGCGCTTTCCACCTCAAAGGGCCCGATCCGGTAATCCGAGGATTTGATGACATCATCGGCCCTGCCTTCAAACTGCCAGTACCCTTCTTCATCAAAGGATGCCCGGTCTCCGGTATAATAAAAATGGTCCACAAACACGGAATTCATTTTTTCAGGGCTGGCAATATATTCCAGGAATAATCCCTTTGCCCGCCATTTATCCAGTTTGACTGCAATATGCCCGACCTGCCCGGGCTCACGGATCTCGTTGCCCTCATGATCAACCAGGGCCATATCATACATGGGCGAGGGGAAACCAAAGCATCCGGGTTTAAGCCGGCCGGCCATCCAGGGCGGATTCCCGATCATGGCCGTGGTTTCCGTCTGGCCGTAAAAATCTCTGATCTCGGTGTTGGTAAATTTTTTCCATCTTTCGATCACGCCGGCATTCAAGGGCTCCCCTGCACTGACCGATTGTCTGATGTGCGAGAGGTCAAAAGAATCCAGGTTCATATTGACAAACATTTTCCAGGCCGTCGGAGGGGAACAGAACGTGGTGACCCCAAGTTTTGAAACGGCATCCAGATATTGTTCTCCGTCCAGAACGGAAAATTTGAACCCCGTGGTTACGGCCCCCACGTTAAAGGGAGCAAAAAAACTGGACCAGGCCCATTTTGCCCATCCCGGCGCACTTAAATTATGATGAATATCATCGGGTTGAATACCGATCATGACCGTGGTTGACAAATGACCCAAGGGATAGGAAGCAGCCGTATGGCCGACCCTTTTGGGAAGGCCTGTGGTTCCGGATGTAAAAAAACAAAAAAGGATCTCACTGCTTTTGGTTTTTGCAGCCCCGGCCTCTGTGGATTCGTTTTCAATTGCTTCAAAAGGGATCCAGCCTTCTTTTTGACCCAGCACCAGCTTGACCCCCGGAGGGGTGCCGGTCTGTTCAAGAGCCCTATCGATCAGGCAGGCCCCCTTCTCATCGGCCAGGATCGCCACCGGCGGATAGGTTTCAAACCTGAACTCCAGCTCTCTTTGCGTCATTGTGACGGCCGTCGGAACCATGACGATTCCTGCCTTAATGCAGGCAAGGCAGGCAAACCAGTTTTCAGGCAAAACAGGGCTCATCATATAAAGATTGTCCCCTTTTTTTACCCCTGATGCCGATAGAAAATTAATGAATTGATTGGCCTTTTGCAGCACTTCTTTATAGGTAAAGGTTTTGACCTCAAGGGTATCCAGATCCGTCCAGATCAGGGCCTTTTTATCGGGATTTGTATGGACATGAAGGCCTTCAAAAATTTCATCGGCCCAGTTGAAGTATTCCGGTGTCTCGGTTGAATTAAGCCGTTCAAAAAACTCTTTGGCTGAAGTTTCCTTTTCAAGGGCTTGTTCCATCATATTGATCCGGATGACTTCTTTAAAAAACGCTTTCATGCCCGAAAACACTCCTTGCAATCTTAAGTTAAACTTCTATATAACACAGGCTAAAATACTTGGTGTATAGATTATCACCATCGGGTTTGTCAAAGTCTTTTTCAGACCGGGACAGAATATAACAGAAACCAAACCGGATTAATTTTTATGAAAACCTCCCCCATTAAGATCATCCTTGCGCCCTTACAGGGCTTTACCGATATCACCTTCCGCAATACCTTTGCCCGTCATTTTGGGGGAGTGGATGAAGCAATGGCGCCTTTTATTCCCACCATGGGTAAAAAGAAACTGAAACTCTCAAGGCTCAAGGATGTATATCCTGAAAACAATCAAACGCTTTTCACCATCCCCCAGATTCTCGGGAATAATGCCGAGGATTTCATTTTCCTTGCCGGCTGTCTCCATGATATGGGGCATCAAAAAATCAATTGGAATCTGGGCTGCCCCCATGCCAAGGTGGCCAATAAAAACAGGGGCTCCGGCCTTTTAATGCATCCGGAAAAAATTGACGCCTTCCTGGATCATGTTTTGCCCAGGATCTTAACCGGCCTTTCGGTCAAAATAAGATTGGGCAGGCTATCAAAAAATGAGATTTACTCTCTTTTGCCTGTGTTGGACAAATATCCTCTGGATGAAATCATTCTTCACCCTCGAACCGGTATCCAGATGTATGAAGGGGCTCCGGATCATGATGCCTTTGGCGAGGCGCGCCTTTTAAGCCGGCATCCCTTTGTTTACAACGGAGACATAAGGGATTTAACCTCATTTCAAATCCTTCAGAAAAAATTTCCGGATATCCGGGCATTCATGATCGGCCGGGGACTCCTCGCAAACCCGTTTCTTGCAGAACACATAAAGGGAATCCCGTCAAATGAGAATAAGATCAAACGGTTAAAAAACTTCCACGATGACCTTTTTATAGGCTATCAAACGATTTACTCCGGCCCGGCCCATCTGATCGGGCGAATGAAAGGATTCTGGAGCTATCTTGGACCCTCTTTCAGGGGAAAAGACAAATCTCTGAAACATATGATGAAATCGGAATCCATCACCCGGTATAAGGAATCTGCTGCTGATTTCTTCACTGAAGGTTCTGAATTTCTATATTGAATTTTACAGAGATCCTTATTTTATATCAACCCTGAGATGACAGATTTTCTGGATATGATCCAGGTACGAATTCATATCCTTAAAAAAAATATCATTATGATTTGCCCCTTTGATTTCCAGAAGTGTTTTATTGCTCGAACCGCAGGCTTCAAAAAGGGCTTTGCCTTCTGAAAACGGAATGATGTGATCAAACTCGGCATGGATCACAAGACAGGGCTTTACAACGGTCTTTATTTTATCAATATTTTCATTCCCCTGCCCTTCCTTGAATCCAATACGATCAGGGTCAACGCCCAGTTTTTTCAGCAATGGGGAAATCCGGGCAAAGCCGCTTTCAATGATCAGGCAGGCGAATTCATCCGACCTTGTAGCGCCCAATTCAACGGCAGAGGCACTTCCAAGGGACCTGCCCATGACACCCAGGGGGCCTGTCAATGCGTTCTTCTGCATATAGGCCGATACAAAATCAAAAATCCTTTGGCAGTCCTTCATCATGGATGCGACCGCAGGGGTCCCCGTTGACCGCCCATATCCCCTGTAATCCACCACCAGGAAATTCAAGCCCAGATCATTGTAAAACTTTCCGAAATCATCATAATCCGATACGATTTCACCATTGCCGTGGAAAAAAAGAAGCACCGGCCCACCCTGATGAACAAAATGAAAAGAAGCTCCAAGATCAACCCCTTCATCTACCCGGATCATGATATCCTCCCGATTGGCCCGGCCCGGTCTGGGCCCATTTTCAAACCGGGGATGAAAAAGATATCTTAATACCCGGGGCTGATCCAGCACTGAATAATCTTCAGTCTTCCATGGATTCATAGATCCTCCTGTTAAGAATTTGTAATTATTTTGATTCCGGGCCCCTGACCAGGGTCACCCCTATTCCCAACATTGAAAGAACAACACCCGTCATCATGGCCCGCTGAAAACTGAGCAAAAAAAACGGCTCCAATACCGTTGTGTATTTGTCAAGGTCTGCGCCATGGGTCAGGGAGGAAAACGAGGCTGAAAATATCAACCCGGCCAGGGCCACCCCCACGACCATGCCGATATTTCTTGCCGTTGCAACGGCACCCGAGGCGGTGCCCCGCCGGTAAGAAGGAATGGAGCTCATGATGACGGTATTGTTGGGAGACACATAAAGAGCTGTCCCGATGCCGGCAAGACCAAGCCGCCACAAAAGGGATGATAGCCCCATGGACGGCTGAACGGTTAACAGGGAAACAAGAGACAGCATCAATACACTCATGCCGATGAGACAGAGCTGCCGGGAGCCGAATTTATCATACAAAAAACCGGACACAGGACTGATGACCAGCAGAAACAAAAATGGAACAATCATGATAAAACCTGTTTTTGAAGCAGGAAACCCGCATGGATAGGTCAGATAAAACGGCATCAGAAAGACCATCACAAAAAGAGCGGCAAACAAAAGGGCGGCCCCGATTACAGGAAACAGAAACAACCTGATTTTCAAAAGCGCCATATCAAATAAGGGATATGGGGTCCGGGACTCATTCACTGCAAACCCGATACCGGCCAGAATGGATATCACCGCGCATGAAAGGGCCGGAAGGGAAAGCACCCCCCATTT
>CAZAHK010000001.1:0-56445 GCA_964484555.1 uncultured Desulfobacula sp. | reverse complement strand
AAACCATCGGTTTTTAAAAACCGGGGAGGGGTCAAAAAAATAACAAAGCCTCTGAACATTTAATATCCAGAGGCTTTTTAAAGTTACCGAAATAACTTTTTTTTAAAGCAAATAAAACGGTTAACTAAATCACGGTTACATTTGCTGCGGAAGGTCCTTTTTGACCCTCTTCAATATCGAAAGAAACACGGGCCCCTTCATTGAGGGATTTAAACCCTGTGGTATTAATACCTGAATGATGCACAAATACATCCTTTCCACCATCTTCTCTTTCGATAAATCCAAAACCTTTTGAGTCGTTAAACCATTTTACGATACCAGTAGCCATGTTGGCAGTCTCCTGTAATAAATAATAAAAAAAATTGTAGCTTCGAACTTTGGGGGGTAATCACATTTGAAAATCAGAGAATACACCTTAAGGAAGAAACATATGTGCATCACTTATATCTGCACATGACGACAAGTATATAGAAATATGAATAAAAGTCAAGCATTAATAATTTTATTATTCATGTCTCCTTTCGCTGCCTTCAAGAACTGTGTTTTTCAATATGCCGGGAGCCCATTCCGGATGAAGAATCTTGTATTTCAAAGGTAATTAAAAAAGCGGCTTTACAATTTTATAGGCTACCCATATATATAGGAGAAAAAACGATAACCCTAATGGGTCAGGAAAAAAATATGCAGAATCAGAAGGACAAAAGATTTTCTTCCCAGAATATCTGTAAAGCGCTTATGATTGCCCGTTTGATTTCAAGGGAACAGGCCCGGGATCTCCTAAAGAAAGAAATCAGGGTGAGAACGATTCTTTTAGAGCAGAAGATAAAGGGAAAAGAGAATGAGTTGTCCCAGGAACAACTGATGGACCTGATATCTTTTATTGATATTATCCTGTATTTAAAGCCGGCAAGAAACGATGAGCCGGGCAAAATGATCGATGAAGACCTGATTTATTCAACCCTGGCTGAAGTCTGGAAGGTTCCCTATAAAAAAATTGATCCTTTGACACTGGAACTGAATCTTGTCACGGGCACCATATCAAAATCCTTTGCTGCCCGGCATCTTCTTCTGCCTTTGATGATTGAGGAAGGCAAATTGATTGTGGCAACACCTGATCCTTTTAATTATGAAGCGATTAAAGATGTAGAAATGGTATCAAAACTCAAGGTGAAAACCGTTCTCAGTTCAAAATCGGATATTGAAAAGCTTATCAACGAATTTTTTGGATTCAGGCATTCCATTGCTGCGGCCGAAGATCTTTTTTCCACAAGGGGCATTGATATCGGGAACCTTGAGCAGTTTGTCAGTTTAAAATCCATTGATGGTCTGCCCGCAACCGACCAGCATATTGTGAACGCCGTAAATCATCTGTTCAGCTATTCCTTTGATCAGAAGGCCAGTGATATCCATATCGAACCCAAGCGGGATATCTGTCTTGTGAGAATGCGGATCGACGGAGTCTTGCATACGGTTTACAAGCTTCCCAAAAAACTTCACAACGCCGTGGTCAGCAGGATAAAATCCTTGTCTAGATTGGATATGGCTGAGAAAAGAAGGCCCCAGGACGGCCGGATCAAAATGGAAAAGGATGATAAAGAGGTGGAAATCCGGGTTTCGACAATTCCCGTGGCCTTTGGTGAAAAAGTGGTGCTCAGGATCATGGACCCGGATGTTCTTTTCCAGGACCTTGAATTGCTCGGGTTTTTTGAGGAGGATTTTGAAAGGTATAAAAAACTGATTACCATGCCCTTCGGCATTGTCCTGGTGACAGGTCCCACGGGTTCAGGAAAGTCCACGACCCTTTATTCCAGTCTCAGGATGCTGTCTTCGCCCGAAGTGAACATCACCACCATAGAAGATCCCATTGAAATGATTCACGAAGAATTCAACCAGATTGCCGTCCAGCCGGCCATCAATGTCACTTTCGGGTCTGTGCTGAGAAATATCCTGCGCCAGGACCCGGATATTATCATGGTGGGTGAAATAAGGGATCTTGAAACTGCCCAGGCAGCAGTCCAGGCTGCCCTGACAGGGCATCTGGTGCTCTCCACCCTGCATACCAATGATGCGGCCACAACCATTTTCAGGTTGCTTGATCTTGGAATCCCACCTTATCTGATTCATTCTTCCCTGAATGGGATTGTGGCCCAGAGGCTGGTCAGAAAAATTTGCCCTTACTGTTCCCAGAGTTTTGAGATGAGCGCCAAAGAGCTGGCAGACCTGGGGCTGAAGATTCAATCCCAGGGTATCGTTAAACTCAAACACGGCAAGGGATGCTCTAAATGCAGGAATACGGGATATAAAGGCCGGACCGGGATTTATGAAGTCATGCCCTATTCAGAATCACTTAAGCTTTTGACCGCCGGTGACGCATTGGATACGCTCAGGAAAAAAGCAGTGGAGGAAGGCCTTGTGCTTTTGCGCGAAAACGGTATCAGAAAAATGCTGAACGGACAGACCACGTATCAGGAAATCTTAAGAGTGACCTGGGATTAAAGGTATTTCCTTTTTAATTCTTAAGATTAAAGGATAAAGCTCAAGGTGTTATACGAATAACCTTAATTGACAATATCATCGGGATTGATTTCATATTTGGATGACAGGATCATCACCGTGGATGAAATATCTTCGGTGTGAAGGACAATCAGTTTGCCGGCGTTGATATTGTCAAATTTAACCCGACTCTTTGCATTTTTCGGCCAGAGGCCCTTGTCGGTCGTATTGAGTATCCTCATGACGGAATAGATCTGCCCCGGCCTGACATGGTCGCTGCCGGTGTCGATAAAGGCGATCCGGTGGTCATTGATCATGAGATCGTCATCCTCGGAACAAAGGATTCGCCCATTGACGGGAGAAGGGCTTTCGTCCACTGTTAAGAGAGGTTCCCGGTTTTTGTAGGCCATGATCATATCCCCTTCACGGATTTCCCTGTAAGTTTTTATTACTTTTGCGGTGGCATATGTTGTCTTGTGTTCACGGATTTCAATCCGGGCGCGAAGGATATGCTTTGTGCCTGAAAAGGTTTTCGTTTTAACCGGGCTGGTACTGAAAACATGATAATGGGTTCCAGGGATCAAGGCCCCTTTTCCGGAAGGTTTTATATAGATGATATCATTGGAAGACATCATGATTTTGTTGTCCTGATCCCTGATGACGCTTCCAAAGGCCAGGTCGGCATCTTTTCGTATAAATCCGATTCGATCCATTTCAGAAAAAGAAAAGGAAGGGTTAATCTTTTCGGGTGGTTTTTCCTGTCTGACTTCCTCAATTTTTGCAATTTTGGGTTTTACGGCTGCAGTTTCTTTCAGGAAAATCCGAATCTTTATTCCCGGATAAATCCAGTGGGGGTTTTTAATATCCTGGTTCATTTCCCAGAGGCCTGGCCAGTCCCACTCAGAGTTGTAGAATTTCTGGGACAGATCCCACAAGGTGTCGCCTTTTTTAATCGTATAATAAAAACCCGAATCCTCACCCGGAACAAAGTCCTTGCTTTCTTCGGCAGATCCGGTTGAACAGAGCACAAATCCCATAATGGCTAAAACAAATGCTGCCGTCATTGTTCTTCCATGCCGCATGTGGCCTCCTGATTTGGCAAAGTTAAAATTCGAATTCTTGACTTTATTTAAACTCCTGTTCTATAAAAAGTCAAGGACTGTTGCGATTATCATGGACATTGAAATAAATATGGAACATATTGCCAACCTCTTGTTTGAAGTTAGAATATTAAAGGATATCGTAAGAAGCGGATATGCATTTCTGGGTTCAGGGAAAGAAACCATTGCCGAGCATAGTTTTATGACGGCCTTTATCTGTTTTACCATGGCCCGGATGAACCCGGGGGTTGACAGTGAAAAACTTGTGGCCATGGCCCTGGTTCATGATATTGCCGAGGCCAGGACCGGGGATCTGAACTATGTGGAAAAAAAATACTGTGAGACCAATGAGGCCAAAGCCGTTTCCCATCTGGTCAGGCATATTCCGTTTGGTGATGAAATCAAAGCCCTGGTGGAAGAATTTAACCTGGGCGAATCAGAAGAATCAAGGCTCGCCAACGATGCCGATCAGATTTCTTTTATCATGGAATTGAAAAAGCTGATGGACACCGGTGTGAAAGGTCCTGAAAAATGGCTTCCCATCATTTTGGGAAGGCTCATGACGCAGACCGGGCAAAGAATGGGTGAGGCCATCCTCAAGACAGGCTGGGATGAATGGTGGATGAATGACTACTCCGAATAATGAAAAAATAATCCCGGAGCCTGTTTCCCTTCTGTACGTAAAGGATGAAAGGTCCATCGGAGAGGATAAAGGATTTTCAAAGGAAAAGGGGTTTGTTCTTGAGATCTGCACTGATTTCGAAATCGCTTCTGAACTCGCGAAATTAAGACAGCCGGATCTGATCCTCATCGAATCGGATACTGAGGATGCCGTGCGTGATCGTCTGATCCAGAAATTATCGGAGTTGGAATATAATTTTAAACCGGCGGTATTTTTGTCCCTTGCTGAATATCCTTCCCCCGCTTTGAGATTGAAATTTTTCCGGGAAGGAGTTGATAATTTTTTAATCAGGCCGTTTTCAACGGATGAAGTCAAAGAAAAAGCACGCATTTTTATGGATAAGAAAAATATCAGCCAGATGAACCATGCCCTGAACCAAAAGCTTGAAAAAACGACAGACTATCTCAAACGATTTAAACAGGAATTAAAAAAGAACAAAACCGAACTTTATGAAGAACGCCATTCCCTGAATAATGCTTTAAAACAGATTAACCAGATGGCAAATGAACGAACCCGGTTGAAACGGGATATCAAAACCACAAAGGAAACCCTTGACGGAAATATGGAAGGGTTCTCAGAAATCCTTTCGAGCCTGATCAAAACAAGGATAGAAAAAAACAGGGGTCATGGGGAGAGGGTTGCTCAAATTGCTGGCTTTATTGCAGAACAATTAAAAATTGATGAAAAAAAACTGCCGGATCTTCAAAAAGCTGCTATGCTGCATGAGATCGGGCTGCTTTTCATTCCGGAATCAACTTTGCAAAAAGAAAAAGACGAGCGCACAGAGTTTGAAAAGGGTTTGTTCATGCAATATCCGGGCAAAGGGGCTGTGCTTCTATCATTCTGCACTGAATTTCAGAAATGTGCTGAAATTATTCGGCATTTGAATGAAAATTCGGATGGAACAGGAAAACCGGATGGTTTGAAAAAAAGGTATATCCCGTTGTTGTCAAGGATTTTAGCCGGGGCCGACGTATTTGATACCCTAAGAGAAGAACAGGATGTATCATCCCTTGAAAAATTTTTGATAAGGCTGGAAGACTATTCCGGGACAAGGCTTGATCCAACGATTGTGGCCCTGCTGGAAAAATATGCCGTTCTTCATATGGGATCCGATGACTATTGCATCAAAGGCAGGGGCATTCATCAGTTGGAACCTGGAATGACGCTTGGAACAGCGCTTTTTACAAATACCGGAACCAAACTTTTTTCAGCTAATACTTTACTTACTCAGGATGCAATTGATAAGATAAAAAAATACAGCAGGGAATATCCTGTTGATGAAACTGTTTATATAAGGGTTTAGAAAATGGATATATCTTCGGTTATCGGTGTTGTTTCTGGCTTTGGGTTTGTCCTTGGAACCATATTACTTGGCGGAAGTCTCATGGCCTTTGTGGATATTCCCTCCATTGTCATTGTCTTTGGGGGATGTGCTGCATCTTCCATGATCGCCTTCCCTTTGGCGGATTTTTTAAGTGTGTTTAAAACATCTATAAAGGTTTTTGTTTTTAAGATTCAACCGGCCGAAGACATTATCAATAATCTGGTTGAGATTTCGAACAAAGCCAGAAAAGGGGGGCTGCTTTCCATAGAAAGCGATATACAAAGCACCCCTGATCCCTATCTTGCCCAGGCCCTTCAGATGACCGTTGATGGGGTTAAAACCGGTGATATTGCTGCCATCATGCAGAAAAAAATGTCCCTGACCAAAAAAAATCTGGATACAGGGGTTAAGGTTTTTCAAGGCATGGGCTCGTATGGGCCTGCCTTCGGCATGATCGGAACCTTGATTGGACTTGTCCAGATGCTGGCAAACCTGGATGATCCCTCCAGCATCGGCCCTTCCATGGCTGTGGCAATGATCACCACGTTCTATGGTGCTCTTATAGCCAATTTGATCTTTATCCCCATGGCTGAAAAATTGTCCGGAAGAAATGAAGAGGAAATCACCAATATGAATATTATTTTCGAAGGAATCATCTCCATCCGGGAAGGGGAACATCCCAAGCTGATGGAGGATAAATTGAGAATCTATATCACTGATAAGAAAAAAGCGGGCAAGGATGCGAAAGCATAGAATAAACTTAAATGGCTGAAGATAAAAACAAACAAGAGGAGAGTGAAGAGGGGTTCAGCCTTTCACCGCCTCCCGAAGAACAAAAAAAACAGAAAGCGGGCGCACCTGAATGGATGTGTACGTTTTCCGATCTGGTAACCCTTTTGATGTGCCTTTTTGTTCTTCTGTTTGCCATGAGCACCACTCAGCAGGAAACTTATAAGGAGCTCGTCCAATCCTTGAGAAGCGCTTTGGGTTCACAGTCTGTCCCCGAGGCAGGCACCCGGGAAGGACTGACCATGCATGCCGTTCCATCGGAAGACCCATCTGAAAATCAGAAAATCGATGAACTTGGCGGCATGATCGAAGAAGAGATGGAGGAAATTGTCAGCGAAGTCAGGGAGCTGGTTCTGTTCAACAAGCTGGGTGGAGAGGTCAGCGTTATAAAGACCGAAGAAGGTATTGTGATTACCCTTTCCGACCTCCTTTTATTTGCGGAAGGGGGGACACACCTCTCTGAAAAAGGGCATGATATCTTGAAAAAGGTTGCAGCCGTTCTTTCCAAGCTGGCATATCATGTCAAAATAAAAGGGCATACAGACAGTTCTCCCATATCTTCGCTCATCTATCCTTCCAATTGGGAGCTTTCAAGCGCCAGGGCATCCATGGTGGTAAGGTTGTTGGTGGATAACGGAGTCCCCCCCCAGTATATTTCAGCCGAAGGATATGCTCATTATTATCCTGTTGCCACCAATGATACGGCCAAGGGCAGGGCATTAAACCGGCGGGTGGAAATCGTCTATGAACGAGACAGCATTGCACGGCAGATGGCCGGCCTGGATACTGGGAAAAAAAAATAAGACATGGAACAGCAGTTAGCTCTTCTCAAGCAATTGGACGCAACCGGTTATGATGGAGCAAGGCGCCATGGGCTGTCTTTTTTGATCCTGAGATAGAGAAGGCATCTGCTGTTGATCTTATCAGGGATATCAGCCGGTGCGGGATGTTCATTGAAACCAGCCGGTCTTTTTACGTCGGAGAAAAGATATCGGTAAAATTTGAGGTGCCTTCCAGCCGGAAAAGCTATAAAATTCTGGGAGAAATTGTCAGGTTCCAAAAAAAGGGGATGAGGGTAAAATTTATCCGCCTGAGGGATATCCATTGATTAATCTGAAAATCATTTTGAGATGGATATATTCAGATTATCTCTTTCACGGGTTACGATTTTTTTCAGGACTTCTTTGGGGATGTCTTTTTTCATTCCCGGACATGAATTCGCCATCATATTCCAGTTTTCAGGATGGCGGATGACGGCCTCAATAAATGGCCAGGATTTGCACATATAGGGCTTGACCGGATGAATGGTGCATTGTTTTTCCCGATCAAAAAAAATACAGTAACCCTCTTTGCCGCAGGCCAGGACATGCCTTGATCCGGATTTTTCACAATACCGGGCAGAAAATCGGTCCGGATCAAAACCGATATAGGCCGATATCCGGCCGATATCCAGTGCCGTGACATAGGTTCCGCCGAATCCTTTACAGCAATCACCGCATTGGCGGCATGAGAAAATATCATCCCCGGTAGTCGGTTGTTCAGAATCCATATCTTTTTTCCATGGCTTTTTGCATGGTCAGGTGATCAATGTATTGCAGATCTCCTCCCATGGGAATTCCAGAAGCAATCCGGGTGAGCCGGATATTTGTTTTTTTCAGTTTTGCCAGGATATAGGAGGCGGTTGCCTCCCCTTCCACATTGGTTTTTGTAGCCAGGATGATTTCCTTAATTTTTTCGGGGACAGCTCTTTTCACCAGTTCTTTGATCCGGATATCATCCGGGCCGATGCCGTCAATGGGAGACAGAAGTCCACCCAGGATATGGTAAATACCGTGATATCCCTTTGATTTTTCGATGGCGGCCATATCCGTTGGATTTTCCACAACACAAATAAGGGATTTGTCCCTTGAAGGGTCAGTGCATATCCGGCATCTTTCCTGATCGCTGAAGGAGAAACAGATTTCACAAAGCCGGATATTGCTTTTCAGCTCGATAATATCGGCTGCCAGGGTTGCCGCTTCCCCGGGTGAGGCATGAAGGATGTGAAGGGTCAGCCTTTCCGCCGTCTTTTTACCTATGCCGGGAAGCCTGGACAGGCTTTGAATCAGTTTTATGATCGGTTCAGGATAGTGGGTCATGGCAGGGTTAAAAACCGGGAATATTTAATCCGCCGGTCAGTTTGCCCATTTCAGACGAGACCATTTCCTGGGATTTGGCCAATGCATCATTAACTGCCGCCAGAACAAGGTCTTGAAGCATTTCAATATCATCGGGGTTCACCACTTCTTTTTCAAGGACAATGGATTCGATTTTCTGGGCCCCATTGGCCACAACCTTGACCATGCCGCCGCCGGATGAAGCTTCAATGGTCTTTGTGGCCATTTCCTGCTGGGTTTGCAGCATTTTTTTCTGGAGTTTCTGGGCCTGTTTCATCATTGCGTGCATATTGTTCATCATGATTTAGATCCTTTTAAGAATTAATGATTTCTCCGTTAAAGAGCCGCTGGGCTTCAACCACCAGGGGATGGTTTAAGGCAGCCTGCCGGGCTTTGATTTCATTTTTTTGCTCAAGGGAGTCATTGGGTCTGTTGTCCTGCAATATTATTTTAAGGGTCAGATTTTTTCCAAGAAATTCCCTACACAGGTGCTTTAGTTCGTTTTCTCTGTTTTCAAGCCTGTTTTTATCAAAAGAAGAACAGTTTTCAAGTTCAACAATGATTTCACCATGGGGGTTTTCTTTGACAGACCCCTTTGTGAGAAGGGCAAAAATAAAGGGCTGGGTTTGTTCTATTTTTTTTAAAAAATTCTCCCAGGTGTTTTGCTCGGATACTGAGGAAGAATCCTGAGAATAGTTCCGGTCCGGAACAGATTCCCGGGATATATCCGGAGTTTTTTCAGCCGGCAGCGGTTTTTCTTCCCCCCTTAAGGGACGCGGTCCTGATTCCGGCTGAGGCAGGGGCTCCGATCCGGAGTCCGATGCCATGGCGTTGATCTGTTTGGCAAGAGCGTCCAACTGATGAATGATGTGATCAATCCCGGCTCCGGTATCCATCTGCACGAGTTTAAGCAGGACCATTTCAATGGCAATCCGGGTATGAGAGGAATACCTCACAAGGTTTTCCTCTTCTAAAAGGGTTTCCAGGATGGCCTGTATATTTGCCATGGGGACATCGGAGGCCCTTTGAAACAAGAGTTCTTTTTCTGATTCTGCAATATTGACGGCAGGGCTTTGCCGTCCGCATAGCCGGATCACGCTGAAATTTCTGAAATAGAGAAGGATATCGGCATAAAATTTTTTCAGATCAATTCCTGAATCATTGACCTGTTCTATGATTTCAATAAGCTTCGCCCCATTTTTTTTCAATATGGCGGTGCAGATATCGTGCATCACCTGATGATCTATTACGCCAAGGGCATTCAGGACCCATTGGGAGTCAATTTCTTTATTTGTCGTTGAAGACAGTATCCTGTCCAGAAGACTTAATCCATCCCGTATGGAGCCGTCTGCTTCACGGGCAATGAGATCAATGCTTTCGTCTTTTATAAGAAAGCCTTCTTTCATACAAAGGCGTTTCAGGTGGCCTGAAATTAATTCAACCGGAATCCGGATCAGGTCGTGCCGCTGACATCGGGACAAGATGGTTGATGGAATCTTATGCACCTCGGTGGTGGCAAATATGAACATCACATGGCCGGGGGGTTCCTCAAGGGTTTTGAGAAGGGCGTTAAACGCTGCCGTGGAAAGCATATGCACTTCATCAATAATATATATTTTATATTTTGCCGATGAAGGCATATAAGTGACGTTTTCCCTCAAGTCCCGGACCTGATCCACACTGTTATTGGAGGCCCCGTCGATTTCAAAGACATCGGTGCAGTGTCCTTCGATAATATCCTTACAGATCCGGCAAGTGTTGCAGGGAAAAGCCGAAGGGCCGTTTTTACAGTTCATGGCCTTGGCTAAAATCCGGGCAATAGTGGTTTTTCCTGTACCCCTGGGGCCTGTAAAAAGAATGGCATGGGCTACCCGGTCCGAGGAAACGGCATTTTTAAGGGTAGTTATGACATGATTCTGTCCTATCACATCATCAAAGGTCTGGGGGCGGTATTTGAGTGCTAATACTTGGTATGACATGCTGTCCGATATGGTTAGTGGCGGAGAAGGAGGGATTCGAACCCTCGGTACCCTTTTGGAGTACACACGCTTTCCAGGCGTGCACCTTCAGCCAGCTCGGCCACCTCTCCGCATTAATTCTGATTCAGGGCAAAATAGTATCTTTTTATAATTGTGTCAAGATCTAAACAGGGAAAGATATTCTTTGGTAAATTTATTTTCCGGGGTATAGATAAAAAGAGGGGAGGATAAAGAACAAGGTATTCTGTGGGTTTTCACGGCTCGGACAATGACGCGTCTTGCTTTTGTGCCGGGCTTGGTATGAATGGGCCGGATCAATTCAGGATAAAACTGATGCCGGGTAAGGGCCATGGACAGGTCCGGCAGCCGATCAAAGGGGAAAATGACACATAAGAGGCCTTGCTCCCTGATCAGACGGTTTGAACATTCAACCAGTGCGTCAATGCTGAGGGCGGTTTCATGTCGAGCCACGGCTCTTTGGGGATCAGGATTCATCCTTCCGGTGCCGAGTTTCCTGTAGGGGGGATTGGAAACAATGATATCAACCCCGGTATCTATTTTGGCCGATTGAAAGGTTCTGATATCCTCACAAAGAACACGGATATTTTTTTCAAAACCGTTGGCAAGAATGTTTCTCCGGGCAAAATCATACAATTCTTCCTGGATCTCAATGCCTGTAATTTTCAGATCCGGATATCTCCGGGCCAGGATAAGAGAAATGATCCCGCATCCGCATCCCAGATCCATAACGGTTTCATTGCCTTTGGGGTGGATATGGGCTGCAAGAATCAATGAGTCCAGGGAAAAACGATACCCATTTTCCGGTTGGGAGATAGTGAGTTGATGGGCGTCCTCAACCGAGAATTTTTCCAATTTTAAACCTGATTTTTTTGACCAGGGGTTGGTCGAGGTGATTGTTGATATTCAGGATCATTTCCTTTTCAAGAAATGTGAGCTGATGAATCCATGTGGAACTTGATACATTCACGATGAGGATTCCATCCTTGAAGGAATCGGGTTTGGCATTCATGGCAATGGGTTTGCCCACAGCAGCTTCCCAGATATCCCAGATCCGCATCATCCATGTGTCATGAGCCGGTCTGAATTTTCCCAGCGCTGAATTTAAAATATCACTGATATGAATCAGGTTGCTTTTATTCTTTTTGTCCAATTTGAATATATCCTTGATTGCCATGAGACCCTCTATTCCATATCATATAATTCTTATTGGATATACCCAAAAATACAAGGCCGAGTCTGTTTAAAAATTTTTACAGACGAGCAAATTCCAAAAAAATATTGCCTTTTAGGGTTGATCCATATAAATATGACTATATTTCAAGCATTATACTTTAAAGAAATCAAGAGACAGGACATTATTTATGAATTGGGATTGGGATAAATTAAGAGAAAATCAGCAGAAATACGAGAACAAAAAAGAAGGCGGCGGAATGGGCATGCCTAAACCACCCCAGATGGATGAACTGGTGGAGCGATTCAGAAATCTTAAGAAATCAGGCATCGTGCCTATTGCTCTTTTGCTTCTGTTTGCCCTTTTGGCTGTTTCAAGCGTTTTTACGATTGCAACCGACGAGGTCGGGGTTATTCAGCGATTTGGGAAGTACAGCAGGACGGCCCAACCCGGATTGAATTTTAAATTTCCGACCGGGATTGAAAAAATCACAAAAGTTAAGGTGAAAAGGGTATACCAGGAAGAATTCGGGCTTGATACCGAGAAGACAACGGCCAATTACACACCGGGCAATGAAAGCGCTTCCCAGGAAACGCCTCTGATGCTGACCGGGGATCTGAATGTTGCAGTGGTTCCCTGGATTGTCCAATACAGAATCTCAAACCCTCTGGATTATCTGTTTAAAATCAAGGATGTTCGGGCTATCCTGCGTGACATGTCCGAAGCCACCATGAGGACCATTGTCGGTGACCGGAGCATCAATGAGGTCATCAGCAAACGGGAGGAAATTGCCATTGCGGCAAGGGAGATTCTTCAAAAAGAGATGGACCGGGCCCAGTCCGGTATCAGCGTCATTACCATTGAGATGAAAAAAACAAATGTTCCTGATCCGGTTCAGCCCTCCTTTAATGAGGTAAACCAGGCCACCCAGGAAAAAGAGCAAACCATCTATAAGGCAAGGGAAGAATATAATCAGGCAGTGCCGCTGGCCCGAGGGGAAGCAAGACGGGTCATAAAGGATGCGGAAGGGTATGCCATTGACAGAGTCAATCGGGCCAAGGGCGATGCTGATAAATATACGGCTATTTTTCAGGAATATCTAAAAGCCAAGGATATCACGAAAAAAAGGCTCTATCTGGAAGCAATGCTGGAGGTTTACCCGAAACTCGGGACAAAATATATTATTGATTCCGACCAGAAAAATGTGCTTCCCTTATTAAATATGAGTGGTGGAATTTCGCTTCCCCAGAACCAGACCCCTTAAATAGAGAGGCGGGATAGGAATAATATGATAAAAAATATAATTTTGATTGTTTTTGCAGCAGGTATTTTTCTGGCCTACAATGCAGCTTATATGGTTGATGAAACAGAGCAGGTGGTCATCACTCAATTTGGTAAGGTGGTGGGTGCTCCCATCACCAGTCCGGGTCTGAAATTCAAGCTGCCTTTTTTTCAAAAGGCCAATATTTTCGCTAAAAACCTCTTAACCTGGAATGGGATCCCCGGCCAGGTGCCGACCCAGGATAAAACCTATATCTATGTGGACAGCTTTGCCCGTTGGAAAATTGTCGATCCGGTAAAATTTATTCAGACCGTGAACAATGAGACCTATGCCATTGACCGCCTGAATGGGATCATTGACCCTGCGGTAAGGAATCTGATCACTTCTCATCCTTTGGTTGAAACCGTCAGGAATACAGACCGGTCCATGGATACATTTGAATATGATGTTGATGAAAATGTTCAGCGGGTTCAATATAAAATCAACCTTGGAAGGGATGAGATTACAAGGCTCATTGTTCAACAGGCCAGTGAAAAACTAAAAGAGTTCGGTATTGAACTGGTGGATGTGAAAATCAAGCGAATTAATTATATCGATAATGTACGGCAGGCTGTTTATGAACGAATGATCGCAGAAAGAAAACAGATCGCGGAAAAATACAGGGCCGAGGGAGCAGGGGAAGCCAGCAATATCCGCGGAGAAAAGGAGAAAGAACTCCAGGTCATCAAGTCCCAGGCATACAGGAACGCTCAGAAAATAAAAGGGGATGCCGATGCTGAAGCTGCAAGAATTTATGCGAGCGCATATGGGGCTGATCCGGAATTTTATTCATTTGTGAAATCCCTGGAAGTATACAGGGAATCATTGAAAAAAGATACCACCCTGATCCTTTCAACCAGTTCTGATTTCATGAAGTATTTAAAAGGGATTGGAAAAGAGTAAAATAAAGAGTTGAGTATTGAGTTGAGTTTTTTGCAACTCAATACTCCAGGTGTGGTAAAAGCTATTTTTTCTTTCTCTGGTGTCTGGTTTTGGCAAGGAGTTTTTTATGTTTATGCTTCCTCATCTTTTTTCTCCGCTTTTTCATTACACTGCTCAAAAAAATCACCTCCTTTTATTTTAGCCTATATTTAAATTGATTGAGTTGACTGGGCACTATAGCATAGGATTGTGCCAAATGTCCATTTTTTTATTCATACGGGAAAAGACACAGGATGTATCAGTCTGAATATTTTAATAGAGAAGAGCTTTTAAAGGTGGAAGAGGCTGTTAAAATTTCAGAAGAACTGGTGAATAATTATTTTAAGATGTCTTCGGGCCAATGGTTGCGAAACCGGTATGATATTAAGACCGCCAGGGATCTCGAAGGGCATGAGCAGGTGGATGGTCCCTTTGCCCAGGTGATAAAATATGAAGCGCGGAATATAGAGGCCTCTCTCAGTTCGTCTTCATACACTCTTTATAAGATATGCCTTCAGGACAAGGCCATACTTTGTGCGGTTCAAAGGGAAAATTTTCTTCTGGAGCCCTTCCTTTTATATATCCTCAGCCATGAACTTATTCACATTATTCGTTTTTCAAAGTATAAACAGCGCTATGAGAATAAAAATGAGGCAGATGTCACTCTGGACGAAGAAAGACAGGTCCATCTCCTGACCTATGAAATTTTAAAGCCTTTTCCTATTCCCGGGTTGGCGAAAGTATTTGAATTTTATAAAGATTGGCGCAAAGGTGGTCTCTGAAATTCCAGGTAAAAAAAATATGAACAAACTTTCTTGACAAGGAAGAAAGGCGAGTTATTTTATGAATGATTTTTCGAGAGGACCAAAAAGAACGGAGAATTAGAAAAATGCCGGTTTACGAGTATCAATGTAAAGATTGCGGGAAAATAGAAGAGGTGTTTCATAAAATATCAGATCCGGTTCGAACGACTTGTTCTCATTGCAAGGGTAATTTGAGCAAACTCATTTCACAAAGTTCATTTCATCTTAAAGGGTCGGGCTGGTATGTTACTGATTATGGTGGAGCAAAAACAGGGAGTGAAACAAAACCAGAGACAAAAACCGATACATCATCCAGCGAATTAAAAAAGGTTTCTGCAAAAGATTCAGACTAAACGAGCAGAACCTCAAGATAAATACACCAAATACATTAACGCAACAAATAGTATGTAAAGGAGAAATTGATCATGAGTTTGAGACCACTAAGTGATAGGATTCTGGTTCAGCGTGTGGAAGAGGATGTTAAAACAAAAGGCGGTATTATCATCCCGGACACGGCAAAAGAAAAACCGGTAGAGGGAAAAGTCGTGGCTGCAGGCAACGGCCGGATGGGTGAAGATGGAAAACTTCTCCCCATGGATGTAAAAGTCGGTGATCGTGTTCTTTTCAGCAAATACGGCGGAACTGAAGTGAAAATCGACGGTTCGGATTATCTTATCTTACGTCAGGATGATGTTCTTGGAGTTATTGAATAACCATACGAATAAAGAAAGAAATGGAGATTATTAAAGATGGCAAAAGAAATTAAATATGATGCCAAAGCCCGTGAAGCAATGCTGAATGGCGTAAAGGCACTTGCAGATGCAGTCGTGGTCACTTTGGGCCCAAAAGGCAGAAACGTGGTTATTGAAAAGTCCTGGGGATCACCCAATGTAACCAAAGACGGTGTAACGGTTGCTAAAGAAATCGAACTTGAAGACAAATTTGAAAACATGGGTGCCCAGATGGTGAAAGAAGTCGCCAGCAAAACCTCTGATATGGCCGGTGACGGGACAACCACGGCGACTGTTCTTGCAAGAGCAATCTATGAGAATGGTCAGAAACTGGTGGTTGCCGGCAACAACCCCATGGGTATCAAGAGGGGTATTGATAAGGCTGTGGCCAAAGTTGTCGAATGCCTGGAATCCATGGCAAAACCGACTAAAAATCAGAATGAAATTGCCCAAGTCGGGACCATTTCCGCCAATAATGATAAAACCATTGGTAATATTATCGCAGAGGCCATGGACAAGGTCGGCAAAGAAGGCGTCATCACAGTGGAAGAAGCGAAATCAATGGATACAACCCTTGAAGTTGTTGAAGGGATGCAGTTTGACCGGGGTTATCTGTCTCCTTATTTTGTGACGAATTCCGAAAAAATGGTAGTTGCTCTGGACAATCCCTATGTATTGATCTGTGAGAAGAAAATCTCCTCCATGAAAGACCTTCTTCCGGTCCTTGAAGCCATTGCAAGAACCGGCAAACCGCTTCTTATCGTTGCTGAAGATATTGAAGGCGAAGCTCTTGCCACTCTGGTTGTCAACAAGCTTCGCGGTACATTGAATGTCGCTGCCGTCAAGGCCCCTGGTTTTGGTGACAGAAGAAAGGCCATGCTGGAAGATATTGCCGTATTAACCGGCGGCCAGGTGGTTTCAGAAGATATCGGAATCAAACTTGAAAATGTTACGCTTGAAGATCTGGGCCAGGCCAAATCCATTACTGTGGATAAGGACAATACCACCATCGTTGATGGGGCAGGATCCAGAGAAGCACTTGAAGGCAGGGTCAAAATGATTCGGGCCCAGGTGGAAGAAACCACTTCCGATTATGACAGGGAAAAACTCCAGGAAAGACTTGCCAAGCTGGTTGGCGGTGTAGCAGTCATTAATGTCGGTGCAGCCACTGAAACCGAGATGAAGGAAAAGAAAGCCAGAGTGGAAGATGCTCTTAATGCAACCCGTGCGGCCGTTGAGGAAGGTATCGTTCCCGGTGGTGGAGTTGCTCTTGTCCGTTGCATCAAGGCCCTTGAAGAACTTAAACTTGAAGGTGAGGAAAAACTGGGTGTGGCGGTTATTGCAAGAGCCATTGAAGAACCGCTTCGTAAAATTGCCGAAAATGCCGGTGTGGAAGGTTCTGTTGTTATCAATAAAGTTAAAGAGGGTGAAGGCGCTTATGGTTACAATGCCCTGACGGATGTTTATGAAGATCTTATTGCAGCAGGTGTTATTGATCCGAAAAAAGTGGTTCGTTTCGCACTTCAGAATGCAGCCAGCGTTGCATCCGTTATGTTGACCACGGAAGCCATGATTGCCGACAAACCGGAAGAGAAATCCGGTGGAATGCCTGGTGGAATGCCCGGCGGCGGAATGGGTGGAATGGGCGGAATGGGCGGAATGATGTAATCCGTCATTAAAATGACCCGATTCATTTGAGTTTATTTAGGCTCCTGCATAATTTATTGTGTAGGAGCCTTATCATTTGAGCGGGATGGAGGATTAAAGCCTTTTATCTCAAGAGAAAAGGGTTTAATAAGAACTTGACATGGAAAGTCTGCTCGTATACTAAAGTCTATGATTTTTTTGTTTTACACATATCAGGAAGGTAAGCTGTAAGAGAGGTTATATGTCCACTGAAAGTATTGGGCTGTTTTATATGCTGAGTGAAGCAGGTCCGATTGTTAAGTTCATTATGCTGCTGCTGCTGTTTTTTTCAATAACATCATGGGCGATAATCTTTATAAAGATCAGGTATATCCGAAAAGCATTTAAAGATTCAACTGATTTTACGGATATTTTCTGGCAATGCCGGAACCTTGCCGATGCATTTTCAAAGGCAAAGGCATTAAGATCGAGTCCCCTGGCAAGAATTTTCATTGCTGCCTATATGGAAATGGCAAGGTCCGACGGCAAGGAAACCAGAAAAACAAGCTTAAAAAAAACAGAAGGGACCTATTTACAGAACATTGGAAGCATTAACCGATCTTTGAAACGATCCATGAATGTTGAAAATCGACGATTGGTTCAATTGGTCCCCTTTCTTGCAACGGCAGGAAATACAGCCCCGTTTATCGGTCTTTTCGGAACGGTCTGGGGGATTATGGATACTTTTCAGGGAATTGGTTTGAGCGGTTCCGCAAGTCTTGCCGTTGTTGCTCCCGGTATTTCCGAAGCCTTGGTGGCAACGGCAGCAGGATTGGCAGTGGCCATCCCTTCAGTAATTGCATATAATTTCTTTAATGATCGGATTCGGGTTCTGGATTCTGAGATGCAGAGTTTTTCTTCAGATGTCTTAAATATAATGGAACGTGATATCCAAAAGCAAATGGAGGAATGATGCAAGCAGGTTCAGGTAATGGTCAATTCATGTCTGAAATCAATGTCACCCCTTTTGTGGATGTCATGCTGGTGCTTCTGATCATTTTTATGGTGACGGCCCCCATGATGGTACAGGGGGTAGATGTTAATTTGCCCAAAGCGACTGCAAAAGCCTTAAAAAGCAGCGAGGAACGCCTGATTATTTCCATTGATAATGAAATGAAAGTGTATATCAATGAGCAGGTTGTCAGTGTTGAATTTCTGACCCAGAAACTTACGGCCATACTTGAAAACTTAGAAAATAAGGATGTATATCTCAAGGCTGATAAAGAGATTCCCTATGGAATAGTCGTTAATGTTATTTCCAAGATCAAAAAGGCAGGTGTTGACAGTCTTGGGATGATCACGCTGCCGGATAATGAAGATGAGTCCTGATAAACAGGTATGAGTTCCCTGGAAAGTTTCAAAAAGAAAAAGGCGTCTCTTCAATCATCCTCAATGGACCAGGACAGAAGAACCGGGATTGTTTTTTTAATTGTTTCGATTGTGGTTCATGGTTTGTTTTTCAGCAGCCTTATTTTTTTTCAGGATTTTCATTTTGCCAGATCCATGCCTCCGGTCATTCAGATCGACCTTGTTTCTTTCTCACCGATTCTAGGGTCGGATAAACCGGGAGGGGGTGGAGGTGGTCAGGAGATTGAGGACGGCAAGGAAGAGATACAAAGCGAAAATCAGGAAGCAGGGCCACCTGTCCAGCCGACTGAAGTAAAAAAAGAGGAGCCGCCCCCTGTTATCAAACCGGATATCAGTTTAAAAACGAAACCTAAAAATTTAAAAGACCTTTTGGCAGAACAGGAAAAAAAGAACAAGGAAGAGGAAAAGAAAAAAGAGGAAAAAATCGATAAAAAATCTCAACAGCCGGAAACCGATGCCTCAAAAACAACGGCTAAATCTAATGATAAAGCGGATGAGAACAATATGTCCGAAATCCTAGGCCGTCTGCGCAAGAAGGTTGCAGAACAGGGCAAATCAAGGCAAGGAGACGGGGGATCGGGTGAAGGCAAAGGGGGATCTCCGGAAGGAACTGGGATAGGCGGTTCCACTCCTTTACAGATTTATCTGATGGAGATTGGATCTCGAATCCAGCAGAATTGGGTGTTTAATGAGAGTCTTGCCAGAATGGACCGGAATCTGGAGGTTAGGATTATTATCAAAATTATGAAAAGCGGAGAAATAAGGGATATTATCTTTGAGACGCGATCAGGGAATCCATATCTGGATGAATCTGCAAAAAAAGCGATTTTGAAGATCAATCCTTTAAAGCCTTTACCGGCAGGAATGTATTCCTATGATCTGGGGGTGATTTTTACCCCCCAAGGATTGAAATAAAATTTTAATACTTAAAAACAATATGGTCTTTTTTATGATGAAAAAAAATGCTTCACAGGGTATATTTTGTGTTCTGTTTATCGTGTGTTTCTGGGTGCCGGTTTGCCATGGGGTTACCTATATCAATATCAGCAATCCGTTGTTGAAAAAATCACCCATTGCCGTGCCGGACTTTAAAGCCTTTAGCAACAGTGCGGAAGAAGTAAGGGATGGGAAAACCGCAGTTCAGATACTCAATGAGGCATTGAATTTTACAGGCTATCTGAAAACCATGGACCCGGTTGCATTTCTGGCCAATCCGGCTCAATCCGGAATCCAGCTCTCTGAAATCAATTTCAGAGACTGGACCGGTATAGGTGCGGAATTATTAATAACAGGCGGAGTCCTTGTTGAAAGTCCGGGAAATGTTAAATTTGAATTGCGGCTTTTTGACACATTTAATTCTAAGCTTCTGGTGGGGAAGGTATATACCGGCCCCGAATCACAGATCCGAAGAATGATTCATATGTTTTGCAGTGAAATATCCTTTGCACTGACAGGAAAATACGGAGTCTTCAATACTGAAATGGCATTTGTTTCAACCGTAGATGGGAATAAGGAAATATTTACTTGTGATTTTGATGGACAGAATATAAAACAGATTACCTCGCATAAAAGTATCAGCCTCTCTCCATCCTGGTCATCGGATGGGAAATGGCTGGCTTATGTTTCCTATGCAAAGGGAAAACCAGATCTTTATATTAAGAATCTTAAAGAAAATCGGGGGGCTATCGTTAATTTAAAAGGAATGAATATCTCGCCGGACTGGATGCCGGGCCAGCTCAAACTTGCAGCCGCATTAAGTTTTTCAGGGGATCAGGAAATTTATCTATTGACCATCAATGGAGAAGTGATTAAAAGATTAACTGACAGTTTGGGGATTGATGTATCACCAAAGTTTTCACCGGACGGGCAGAAAATTGCGTTTACATCAAAACGTGCAGGAACTCCCCAGATATATATTCAGGATATTGGATCCGGAAGTGTTAAAAGGCTGACGTTTGAGGGTTTGAATAATACCTCGCCGGCTTGGTGTCCGGATGGTAAAAAAGTTGCCTATGTGGGCATAGAAAAGAATCGAATCAATATTTTTGTTATGAGTATTGACTCAGGCGTTCCGGTTCAGTTGACTGCGGATTCAGGTGATAATGAAGATCCGGTCTGGTCACCTGATGGAAGTATGTTGGCCTTTACGTCAACACGCGAAGGGGATATACCAAGGATCTTTGTCATGAATGCGTCAGGGACCGACCAAAGGAGGCTTTTGAGCATAAATGGCAAGCAGACCCAGCCGGACTGGTCAATTTCAGATAGTACAAGAGAAGGTATGTAGTATTTAATAATTAAAAGGGGGAAAAAATGAAAAACAAATTTTGGTTAAATGTATTGATGGCAGTTCTTGTTTCAGGTCTTTTTCTGACGGTTTCATGTGCAAAGAAAGCAGTTGTTTCTGATGCCGGTACAGTATCAGGCGCAGCAACCACAGAAGATCCTAATGCAAAGGCAAAAGCTGAAGCTGAGAGACTTGCCGCAGAAAAAGCAGCAAAAGAAAAAGCAGCAAAGATAGCTGCAGCAAGAAAAGCGTTTGAAAACGAGGACGTCCATTTTGATTTTGATAGTTCAGAATTGACAGCCGCTGCAAAAGCTTTGTTAAAAGATAAAGCCGCTTGGTTGACCGAAAATGCTTCCGCAGCAGTCACCATTGAAGGTCATTGTGACGAACGCGGTACAACCGAATACAACCTTGCCTTGGGTGACCGTCGTTCAACTGCTGTAAAAGCCTACCTGGTAGACTTGGGCATAGCAGCATCCCGCATGAACACCATCAGTTACGGCGAAGAAAAACCAGTTGATACAGGAAAAACAGAACTCGCCTGGGCTATGAACAGGCGCGCTCATTTTGCCGTTAAGTAGTCGATTGGATATTCGTTAATACGTTCAGGCGTAATGCTTTAATAGATAAAGTATTGCGCCTGAATCATTAAGACCTTTTGACTGGTGGAGTTGGTTTATGAAAATTTATCGTTTTTTTTGTATTGTAATCGGTTTCCTTGTTTTTTACGGATGTGTTGAACCCCAAAAATTTGTAGCCCTTGAAAACCGGGTGGCTGCAATGGAAATGGAAAGGAAAAAACAATTAAATGCACAAAGTGAAAAAGATAAAGAGATTGAAACCATCCAGGAAAAAGTAAAAGAAGGAATCAGGCCTGAAGATTATGCGGATATGAAATACGATATTAAGGTCCTGAAAGAAAATAATCAAAGGCTTGAGAACGCTTTGGAAGAAATGAATCATAATCTTGGAAATTACAGTAAAAAGGATAAGGAAGAGCTTGAAAAGCGACTCGAAAGATTAGACAATGCAATTTCCCAGAATTATGAAAAATTGGTTGAGCTGGAAAAGTATCTAGGCCTTGAACCATCCCGTGCGGTAGATACCTCCCCGGGAGAGAAATCTTCTGAAAATAGGACGGTAGATGAAAACAAAGCTGAAAACAGACCTCCGGCTTCAGTGGAACCTAAAAGCGAGAATGAAGAACAGGAATTATATGCAGTTGCCAAAAAAATGTTCGATGAGGGGGATAAAGCCAATGCACGCAACCAGTTTGAAGAGTTTATAAAAAAATATCCAAAAGCTGATACTGCGGGTAATGCAAGATTCTGGATTGCCGAAAGCTATTATTCGGAAAAATGGTTTGAAAAAGCAATCCTTGAATATCAAAAAGTTCTTGAAAATTATCCAAAGAGCAATAAGACTGCCGCATCAAGGCTTAAACAAGGATATGCATTTGCAGAGCTGGGTGAAAAAGCCAATGCAAGGCTAATCCTTAATGAATTGCTGAAAAAACATCCGGATTCAAATGAGGCAAAATTTGCTAAGGAAAAATTAAAAAGCTTACAGTAAATGTATTATTCCCATGATTAAAGTAGTAGGGATTGATCCGGGTCTTGCAGGTACAGGGATAGGTGTCATCCAGGGAAGTCAGAAGGATATTCTGGGGTATTCTTTTGGCAGTATCGCAACAGAGGCAAAAGATCCGATTCATTTCAGGCTTAACGAGATTTATTCCAAAATCCTGGAATTTCTCTGCGAACAGAAACCTGATTATGTGATCATAGAGGATATTTACTCCCTTGAAAAATATCCTGAATCCGGTATTATGCTCGGCAAAGTGTCAGGGGTAATTCTGCTGGCCGTCCATAAGGCAGGCTTAAATATGGAAGAGATCCCTGTCCGTGAGGCAAAGAAAATCATTTCCGGAAACGGAAATGCCGACAAGCACCAGATGGAACGGGCCATTCGAAACCAGTTGAACCATGGTCAGCCCATCCGCCCTTTTCATGCTTCAGACGCATTGGGCCTGGCGTTAACAGGGTACTACAGGTATAAAAACAGACCATGATCGGATACCTTGAAGGATCCATTCTGCATTTTGACTCGGACGGTATTTTATTATTGGCCGGGCATATCGGCTATGAGGTATTCCTGAACCCTCAGGTTCTTGAGAGAATCAGATCAGAAAATTCCCATAACGACATTATTGAGCTCTACATTTATTATCATCAGACCGAACGTCAGCCCAAACCGGTTCTAATCGGTTTTCAATCCCTTGAGGATAAAGCTTTTTTTCAGGAATTTATCACTGTTGATGCCATCGGCCCCATGAAAGCGGTAAAGGCTATGGGTAAGCCCATAAGTGATATTGCACTGGCCATTGAAAAAAAAGACACCCATTTTTTAGCAGGGTTGAATGGAATCGGAAAACGAACTGCTGAAAAAATCATAGCAACCCTGAATGGAAAAGTTGAAAGATTTATTTCTGTTGTTGAAGGCCATGACTCGGCTGACCCTCCTCCTATGACCGATGATATCAGGGATATCCGTCAGCAGGTTGAAGATGTTCTGGTAGAACAACTGGGCCATTCCCTTGCATCGGCAAAAAGGATGGTCAAGGAAGCCTTTGAAAGAAACCGGGCGATTTCAACACCTGAAGAACTGTTTGATGAAATTTATCAGGAGAACCGATAAATATGGGAGACTCAATACTTTCTTATTCTTCTGATGATTCGGATAGAAAAGGGATTGTCACATCAAAAAAGACGGAGGATGAACTGTCTTCCGATATCGTTTCTTTAAGGCCCATATGCTTTGAGGATTATATCGGCCAGAAAGATACTGTCGAAACTCTGAAAATTGCCATTCAGGCAGCCAAGATGAGAAATGAACCTCTGGAGCATATTCTTCTTCATGGTCCACCCGGGTTGGGGAAAACAACTGTGTCCCATATCATTGCCAATGAAATGGGTAAGAATCTGACCGTCACTTCAGGGCCGACCCTGGAAAAAGGTGGAGATCTCATTGGGATTCTGACCAATCTGGGTGAGGGAGATATGCTTTTTATCGATGAAATCCATCGAATTCCAAAAATCGTTGAAGAATTTTTATACCCTGCCATGGAAGATTTTGCCGTTGATTTTGTATTTGATAAAGGAATTCATGCAAGAAGTCATCGGTATCGCCTGAAACAATTTGTTCTGATCGGAGCAACGACCCGTGTGGGTCTGTTGTCTTCTCCGTTAAGGGATCGATTCGGAATTTTTCGTACCCTTGATTTTTATTCGCCGGACCAATTGATAGTGATTGTCAAACGGTCTGCGGCTATTTTAAATACCATTGTTACCGATGATGGTGCAAAGGAACTCGCCGAGAGATCCAGAGGGACCCCAAGAATTGCCAACCGGCTTTTAAAAAGGGTCAGAGACTATTCGCTGGTCAAATCCCATGGGAGGGTCACCCTCGAAAGTGTTAAGGCTGCACTCAGTCTTGAGGGTATAGACCATCTGGGATTAACCTCGCTTGACAGAAATTATTTAAAAACGATCCTGGATTTTTACAAGGGAGGTCCGGTCGGGATTGAAGCCATTGCCGCAACTTTGCAGGAAGAAACCGATACACTGGTGGATGTGGTTGAACCGTTTTTGTTAAAAATCGGTCTGGTCCTTCGAACCTCCAGTGGCAGAAAAACATCGGAGAAAGCATTTGATCATCTTAAGCTTTATCCATAAACAAAGGGTCTATTTCAAAGATTGATGGAAACGAAAACAAATATACAAAAACGATTAGGGTTATATCTGCTCATTTTATACTTGGCCGGTATTATATTTTGTTCAGAAATTTTCGCAGAGGACCATATCCACCCATCTGAAATTATAAAGCTGCCGGAAAACGAGAATGCCATTTTAATTGAAAAGAAAAATCAAATGCTGTTCCTATACCGTTCCAAAGCCGGTGAGGTTCAGATCCAATATAAAATTCCCTGTTCCACCGGCGAAACGGCAGGAGTGAAGCAGAAAGCCGGTGACCGAAAAACACCGGAGGGGATTTATTTTTTAAAGGATGAGTATGAAGATCAATACTTGTCCCCGATATATGGAACCAAAGCTTTTCCTCTGGATTATCCGAATCTGATGGATAACAGACTCGGCAGAGACGGCTCAGCCATTTGGATACACGGTACCAATAAAGTTTTAAAGCCCATGGATTCCAACGGGTGTATCGCACTGGAAAATTCAAATATTCAAAAATTGGCGGAATCTATAACTCTGGACTCAACTCCGGTTATCCTGGTCGAGGAGCTCAGGAAAATAGACAGGGAAACGCTTGCCAAACATGAACAAGAGATCAGTTCCATGCTGGATCAATGGCTTCAATCCGTTGAAAAAGGAAGCTACCATGAGTATTTGTCCTATTATTCCGATGAATACCTTCCGGAGATTGACTGGTGGACAAAATGGATGCAAATACGCAAAGAGTCTTTGGGAACCGGTTCAAGCTTTAAAATAGAAAGAGACAAGACCGGCATTTATTATCAGGGAAATGTTTTTGTGGCGTTGTTTGATTATTTATTAATAAAAGACAACGAAAAAATCCTGTTAGGGAAAAGAAAATTGTTTCTTGAAAAAAAAGGCCAAGCCTATAAAATTATTGGAGAGACATTTCAAAATATCTCAAAGGAATTTATGGCTTCTCAAACGCCTTTGATTGCAGCCGCATTAAAAGCCGGCAAGCCAACCTCAAAACCGGAACCGTCAGTGGAGACAAAACCGATAACGGCATCAAAATCCGTCAAGGAAGAAAAACCTGTTCCAGCAACCCGGCTTGTTCAGGAAACAGTCAACCAGTGGTTGGCAGCATGGTCTGCAAAAGATATGGACAAATATGCGTCTTTTTATGCGAATCATTTTTATTCTGACGGGATGAACAAGAAAAATTGGGTTGCACGAAAGAAAACCATTGCCGGGAAGAATGCATTTATTAAAGTGACCGGCAAGAAATTTCAAATCAAGCAGACAAACGATACATGCGAGGTTGTATTTTTTCAGGACTATAAATCCAGCGGATTATCAACCCAGGGTGTAAAAAAGCTAAACCTGACGAACAAAGGCGGATCATGGAAGATATATCAAGAGAGCTGGAACGAGAAATAGCCAAATCCAGACCCAAACCTTTCAGGAAGAATAGAAAAATAAAAATTTTGATTGTGGACAATTTTGGAAAGGTCATATCCGGCAATCATATAAAAAATATATTTATGGTTTTATTTTTTATCAGCATTGTGATGTTTTTTACTTCAACTGTTTTGTTTTACAAATCTTTTGTTTTCTCCCGGGAGGCGCTTTCCTATAAGGATCGCCTCATTTCGGCTGAAAAAAAATGTGATGAATTGACCAGCGAAAAAGAAGTATTGATGGCAAGACTTGTGATTCTTGGAAAAGAGCCGGGTATCGAAAAAAAAAGGGAAAATCATGATGGAGAAGCATCAAATCCTCAGCCTGAAACTGAAAAAGAAAAATCGGTCAGTCCTCCCGTTGCCGCTTTAACTGACCAGGCGGCAATGGAGGCTGCCACTAACCAAACAACAGAAACCAAAGCGATGAATAAAACAGTTCTAATTGAGAAATTTGCTGTAATCAGGAACAGGGCAGGAAAAGATCTATTGGTACGATTTGATATCAGAAATATTTCAAAAGATCAGGGAGATGTTTCTGGAAGAATATTTACAGTTTTAAAACCGGACAGCACCATTGAAAATGACTGGCTTGTTGTACCGGCCACAGCTCTTAAAAGTGGAATTCCATCAGAATATCAAAAGGGACAGTATTTTTCCATTGCGCACTTTAAACCGGTAAAATTCAGAATAAAAAGTGAAATCAATCCTGATTTTTATAAAAAGGCGTCCATTTTTATTTTTAATAGTGAGGGCGAGCTTATTTTTAAAAAATTGATTGATATCACTGAGGATGAGTAAGTCCTTGAGAAAAAAAAATTCAATTATAATGAGAATCCTTGTTTTGCTCTTTTTCTGTTCATTTCTTCTGTGCGGTCAAGCATTGTCCAGCCAGAAGACCCACACGGTTTTTTTTGAAGGTGAGGAAAATGAGCTCCATGTGTATCGGATCAAGGGGACCCAACCCGGGAAAACATTGCTCATTATCGGCGGTATTCAGGGTGATGAGCCGGGGGGATATCTTGCAGCGGATTTTTATGCGGATTTCCTGCTTGAAAAAGGGAATCTCATTGTAGTCCCAAGGGCAAACTTCCCCTCTATTTTGAAAATGGAAAGACAGATTAATCAGGATATGAACCGAAAATTCCTGGATGATAATATTTCCAATTATGAAACAAAGGTTGTCGGTGTTCTGAAAAAGCTCATCTGTGAAAGCGATTGTTTTTTGAATCTTCATGAAGGTTCGGGTTTTTATTCCCGGAATTGGGAGAGTGAAGAAAGAAACCCTGAAAAATTCGGTCAATCCATCATTATCGACAATTCTGTTCTTCAGGGAACAGACGTTAGTCTTGAAAAGATGGCGGGGCGGGTTGTTGAAAAGATTAATGCGGGTATCGAAAACAAAAGACATTTTTTTCATGTGAATAACCACATGACCAATCATCCGGATTCAACTCATAAGGAGCAGCTCAGGTCCGCAACTTATTATGCCTACAATACCTGCAAGGTTCCGGCCTTTGGAATAGAATCCGCCAAGATACTCCCTCTGGAGCAAAAAGTCAGACAGCATATCCATGCCATCAATGGATTCATGGATATCCTGGAGATCATTCCCAAAAATCCGAATATTGATTTAAAAAAACCGGAAATGCAATATATGATCATTTCCGTAAATAATTCGATTCCGGTTGTTGTTGAAGAAATGCAGCGCTTGAAAATTAATAAGGGGGATACCATTAAAGTCCATGATATTGTCGCAAATTATGAACGAGGCCTCAGTGTTGATGTTTTAGGGTTGGGAAATCAATTTAATGATATGAAAAATCAACTGGTTGTCAATGAATCCACCCGAATCGAAGTGAAAAAGGATTTTTATAAATGCGGGAGCGTGTTCATTGATGTTGATCCTCAGGCATCAAAGGCATCAAACACGTTTTTGATTACCGAAACTGAAGAAGTTTCGGATTTAAAATATAAACTCAGAATAAATAATACGCCTGCATTTGTTGATAATCACAGTCGTGTGAAGGTACGCGTGGGAGATGTATTGATCATTGAAGACGTTGTCTCCGGTAAAGTTGATCCGTCACGCTATATTGTAAATTTTAAAGGATTTGTAGGCAATTTGGATAATAATAGCGGTGAAGATCGAGGGTATGCGATTCCTATATCCGAAGGATCACTGTTAAAACGGTACTCTGAGCAAAATAAGGGTAAAATTTACCATGTGATAACAACGTTGGACGGAAAAGAAGTCGGAAAAATTTTTATTGATGTCCAGCCATAAGCAATTGAGGAGATTTAGAGTGGGAATAAAAAACAGCAAGAATCTTTCAATCATTGATAAAGAGTTGAAAATAGAGGGCTCAATATCAAGCAGTGGAAAGTTGATTATCAAGGGCCAGGTCACTGGGACCATTGATGGGGACGTGGTGATTATAGCCGAAGACGGTCAGGTGAATTCCAGCTCGACAAAAGTATCCAGTATCACCATTGGAGGGAAGTTTAAAGGTGAAGTTACTGCTTCAAAGGAGCTGATTATTCTTTCGACGGGAACGTGCGAGGGAAAAGTTGAGTGTAAGGACCTCATCGTCGAAAACGGAGGCGTTTTAAATGCTGAAGTGACCTGTAAAACAACCAGTAAACTTTCGACGGACAAGGATTCAAAACCCTTCGAGCCCCATGTGTTAATAGATAAGAAACAAGTAGAACTTTAAAATTTGCTTGACAAAATTTTAAAAAAAATATAGTTATCCCTGATTGTGTTTATGAAAAGGAGCGTTGAGAAAATTGAAAAAATATACATACAGTGCCAAAAGATCTGATAATAAAGAGAACTGGTATGTCATTGATGCAAAAGATAAGATTCTTGGGAGACTCGCATCACGGGTGGCATATCGAATCCGCGGAAAGAACAATCCTCTTTTTTCACCCCATGTGGATACAGGGGACTGGGTGATTATAATCAATGCAGATAAAATTCGCATGACGGGAAATAAATTGGATCAGAAGAAATATTACCGCCATTCCGGATATATTGGCGGGTTAACGACGGAGACGGCAAAAGAACTGCTTACAAAAAAGCCGGAAGAGGTTATTAAAAAAGCGGTTCGCGGCATGCTTCCCAAAAATCGTCTCGGCAGGAAACTTGGCAAAAAATTGTTTGTTTACGCAGGTGATCAGCATCCCCATGCTGCTCAAAAACCTGATGCTATTGAAATTTAAGTAAAAAGGACGCGGTAATTATCAATGGATAGCGGAAATATATTTTACGCGACGGGCAAGAGAAAAGGATCTGTTGCCAAAGTATGGTTGGTGCCCGGCAATGGGAAAATTGTGATTAATGATCTAGAGGTGGATGAATATTTTGAGCTGAATGTTGCAAAAGATTTATTGACCTCACCCTTAGTCCTTACCCAAAAAAGCGATGCGTTTGATGTCAAAGCCACGGTTATGGGTGGCGGGAAATCCGGCCAAGCCGGTGCCATCCGTCTCGGCGTCTCCAAGGCGCTTGTGATTCTTGATCCTGATCTGAGAGGAGTGCTGAAAAGCGCAGGTTTCCTCACCAGGGACTCAAGGCAGAAAGAGCGTAAAAAATACGGTAAAAAAGGTGCAAGAGCCAGCTTCCAGTTTTCAAAAAGATAGCCGTTTTTTTATATCTTACAATCATCAGGGAGGGGCAATTTGTTTGCCCCTTTTTTGTCTTTGTATATAAAAAATGAAGACGTTTTTATTTTATGATGTTGAAACCAGCGGTTTAAACCCTGTCTTTGATCAGATCTTAACCTTTGCCTCTATCCGCACGGATCTTCACTTACGGGAAATTAACAGACAATCTGTCACAATTCAATTGCGGGGGGATATTGTACCTTCGCCAAAGGCCTTCTTGACTCATGGGCTGACAAATGACGAATTGGCACTTGGAATTCATGAGTACGAGGCTGCGCTTAAAATTCATAAACTGGTGAATACGCCTGAGACCATTAGTCTTGGATATAATTCGCTTGGCTTTGATGATGAGTTTTTGCGCTTCATGTTCTATCGAAATCTTCTTGATCCCTACAGCCATCAATACGGCAATGGTTGCAGCAGGATGGATATCCTGCCCGTCACCATAGTTTATAGGATATTTCATTCAGATATTATCAAATGGCCTGAAATAGAAGGAAAACATAGTCTGAAGCTCGATTTGATCTCGGGCGCAAACAATCTTGTCACGTCGGGTCGAGCCCATGAAGCAATGAACGATGTCGAGTCCTTGATCGAACTCAGCAAAAAATTATTCTACCAGAAAGAGACCTGGCATTATTGCCTTGATTTTTTCAGTAAAACAAAGGAAGAAGCAAGGATCAATCGTATCAAAAGCGATTTTCAGATTCAGGGCAGATATTTCAGGATATGCATCATGATTTCCCTATCCTTCGGCTCAAAGGTCAATTATATGGCGCCTGTCATCCATATAGGTCAATCCTTGCCTTATAAAAACCAAAGTCTTTGGATGCGTCTTGATTCAGAAACAATTCCGGGTTTTGGTGATTCACTGAATATCGAGGATGCCCATGTGATAAGGAAACGGCCCGGTGATGGATTGATCATTTTACCGGCCCTTGAACGCTTCTGGAACAAAATGCCTGCCTCTTCAAAACAGATTACCGATGAAAATCTCAAAAAAATTTTCAGTCAATGGGAAAAATTCTTTGAATTTATCCAATACCATCTTGAATACAGATATCTTTTCATCCCGGATATAGATCCTGATGCATCGCTTTATCAGGATGGTTTTTTTTCCGGCAAGGAGAAAAAAGAATGCGATAAATTTCACCTCGCCGGTAAAGACCGGAAACACGAAATTATCGCGCAGATACAAAGTCCGCGGATTAAAATTCTTGCGAACCGTATTCTGGATAGAAATTTTTCAAAGGGTCCTTTGCAGGCAACAAGCAAAGAATATCAAGGCCATTTAGTCCAATTGCGATCTGTTTCCGGGGCGAATAAGATCAAGGGGTACAGAGGGGATACAAAATATAGCCGTCATGAGGCTCTTGAGGAATTAAAAGACCTGGAACGTACAGTGTTAAGCCCTGACCCGGATCAAAAAAAGATGATGGCCTGGCTGAACGAATATATCAACAATATCTAATCTTTTCTGCTCAGTCGTTTGAGCTCTTCAATCTGGGCATCATGGATGAATTTGTTTAACAGGCCTTCGTTTTGGATGGAAAGATTGATGATTTTCAACCCCATCAATATATAGCTGTCTGAGTACCTGGGATTGATTCTTCTGACCTGAGCACGAATCGGTATTTCAGCCCCGGGTTTTTCTTTGTCCGTGTGGATCAATGTGATCTGGAGTGATAGTTCTTCGCCGACTTTTAATTCTAAAAATGGATTGCCTTTCTTAATATTTGTCTTGGGAATGACAATGCCGAAACCGTTAAAGGAAACATCCCTGACAGAAAAGTCGTTGGGGCTTTTATACTCAAGATTCTCATAGTGTATTTTGGTTTTTATGATATATTTTGTGCTGAGTGGCAAGCGAAAAGCAGATCGAATATTGGTTTCCTCAATGGGAAGTCTATAATTCAGAATAACTGCCGGTACTTTTTTTTTGTTTGCCAGCAGATATTGATCAATGAGTTCAAAATCTTTGCATTTTACACCAAATCTTGCTTTTCTGTTTTTTTCCTGAACGACGGTAGTCAGATGCAGTTCTTTGAAAACCGTCTTTTTTGAAAAAGTAGTGAGGGGCTTCGCAATTGTAACCGTTTCGATTTTAAAGTCGACATCATAGATGATGGACGACCTGGAATAGGGTTCCAGGGAATTCATATTAAAAATCAGCTCCACCCCGACGGATGGTAGAAATATTTTATCTATGGATAGGGTCAATGTAGAAAGTTATTCAGGCAGTATCCGGATTTCAGATACTGCCTGATTGAATCCTTATGGATTTTATTTAACAGAGTCTTTAAGTGCTTTTCCTGGGACAAATTTAGGAACATTTCTGGCTGGGATATTAATTTCTTTTCCGGTTTGAGGATTTCTGCCTTTTCTGGCTTTTCTTTTTGCGGTTTTGAATGTTCCAAAGCCGACCAGCGTGACAGAGTCGTTGCCGGACAGGGCTTCAGTTATTGCCTTAATGGTACAGTCAACCGCTGCCTGCGCATCTTTCTTGCTGTTAAGTACTTCTGAAACCTTGTTGATTAAATCACCTTTGTTCATCTTGATCACTCCTTTTTTTAGGTTTTAGAAATTTTCAAATACTAAATTTGTCTTTACACACTCTTGTTACGCTTTTATTCAGTCAAATCAGCTTTTCACGGTACGTTACGTCGTTGAGAAGGGCGTGTCAAGTCTTTATTCGCTTTTTTTTTAAAATATATTGCAGGATTTCAAGAAAAAACATAAAATCTTTTCAAAGGAGAAAAAATATGGATGCAACCCTTGTTAATCCTTTCATTGAAGGGGCTCTACATATTCTCGATACGACAGCGTTTGTCAAAGTGAAATCCGAGCCCCCATTTTTTAAAATGGACCGGAAATCCTTAGGAGATATTTCCGGATATCTTGAGATCTCAGGGGACCTTACAGGCTCGGCTGCCGTCAGTTTCTCGGAAAAAAGCATTCTGGGTATTGTTTCTGCCATGTTTGGAGAGGATATGGCGGAAATTAATGATGACATTAAAGATGCGGTAGGTGAAATCAGCAATATGGTGGCCGGTCATGTTACCACTAAAATTGCTGAATTGGGCAAGAAGGTGACGGTTAAGTTTAAAGAGATCAAGCTTGGGCAGGGCACTCTAATTCCTCATATGGATGGATCAAAATATGTCCTGGCACTCCCTTTCAGGACGACAAAGGGGAAGGTAGTGATCGAGGTCAGTTATATCCGGCCAGATCCCTAACGGCCTATGAGTCCCATATACCATTGAATCAGTTCATTCCCAAAAAACACATACAAAACTGAACCGGCCGACAGGAAGGGACCAAATGGTATCCTAAATTTAGTATCGGATCTTTTCATGTAAAACATGGTCGCCAATCCTGCAAGGGTCCCCAGCAGAGACCCGGTAAAGACAGTGAACAAGACCCCTTTAACCCCTGTTGCCGCACCAATCATGGCCAGAAGTTTGATGTCTCCGCCCCCCATGCCTTCCTGCTTTCTCAACAGATAATAGAATGCTGCAACGGCATATAAAAGCCCGCCACCTGCCAAGATTCCTGTAAAAGAGCGAAGCAGGGTCATTTCAGGCAGAAAATAAAACGATGAGGCAAAAATGAAGATGCCTGGAATGGATATGCGGTCCGGAATAATCTGATGATCCATATCAATGAGGGAGATGGTGATCAGGGCGCTGATGAAAATAAACCAGAAGAATGCGACAGGGGTGACACCGAATTTTAGAACCAGTAAAACGGCAAAGATTCCGGTTAGGGCTTCAATGAGCGGATATCGGATGGAGATGGAATGGTTGCAGAATTTGCAGCGTCCTTTTAAGAAGAGATAACTGAGGATCGGAACGTTGAGATAAAAGGGAATGCTGTTATGGCAATAGGGGCAAAAGGAACCCGGCGAAATGACGGAGCGATTTTCAGGTATTCTGTAGATGCAGACATTTAAAAAACTGCCGATACAGGCACCCACTATAAAAGCAAACAATCCGGGGAAAAGCATATATTCGGTCATGGTATTTTGTTCTCGTTATAAATTATCAGCTTCCTTTAACATCTTTTATTTTTTTTTTGCAAGGTTATTGTAAAACCTGAAATCTGTTTTATTGTACAGTCACAATTTACAGGGGTTGTGGATAAATATCAAACAGTTGATACCATCACGGGATGAGAAGCACTCATCTGTTTTTTCCATAGGGATAAAGGAGTAAGAATGGCCGAGGCAGATATTGATGATCTGATCGAAATTATTGAAAAAGAAAGCAACATACAGGATATTCCGACAACTATTCCCATGATGCCTGTCAGGGATGTTGTGGTCTTCACCGATATGCTGCTGCCTTTGTTTGTCGGAAGGGAAAAATCCATCAAAGCAGTTGAAGAAAGCTTTGAATATGATCGTTATATTTTTTTGACGGCACAGAAAGATTCTGAGATCGAAAAACCGACCATTGAAGACGTTTATACGGTGGGCACCGTCGGCAGAGTGCAGAAAATGATAAAATTGCCGGATGGTCGGATTAAAGCTCTGGTTCAAGGCATAGCCAAGGCAAAAGCATTGGAATATGTTAAAAAACGACCTTTCTTCAAAGTTCGGATTGAATTTTTGGAAGACACCGACCCCAAAACGCTTACCATCGAAGATGAAGCTTTGATGAGAAACGTCAAAGAAGCCAGTGAAAAATTATTGGCATTGAAAGGGGAGCTTTCCGGAGACATCGGTGATCTGCTGTCCCATATTGAATCTCCGGGCAAGCTGGCTGACCTGGTGGCCTCCAATTTAAACCCAAAGGTGGAAGATGCCCAGGAGCTGCTGGAAATCATTGATGCAATTGAACGGCTGAAAAAAGTCAATGATCTTCTGGCAAGAGAATTGGATCTTTCAACGGTTCAGGCCAGGATTCAAACCGATGTTAAGGATGAAATTTCCAAAAATCAAAGGGATTATTATTTAAGAGAGCAGGTCAAGGCCATTCATAAAGAGCTGGGGGAGAATGACGACAAATTTGCCGAAATAGAAGAATTCAAGACAAAGATAGAAAAATGTAAAATGCTCCCGGACTGTGAGAAAGAAGCCCAAAAGCAGTTGAAGCGACTTGAGCAGATGCATTATGATTCTTCAGAAGCCTCTGTGGTCAGAACCTATCTGGATTGCATTGTAGAGCTTCCCTGGAGCAAGGCTACCAAAGATTTTCTGGATATTCCCAAGGCCCAGGAAGTTCTGGATAAAAATCATTTTGGCCTGGACAAGGTCAAGGAAAGAATCCTGGAATATCTGAGCGTCAGAAAATTAAACCCGAATAAGAAAGGGCAGATTATCTGCTTTGTGGGCCCCCCGGGCGCGGGCAAAACCTCTCTTGGTAAGGCCATTGCAAAGGCCATGAAGCGCAAATTCCATCGGGTGTCCCTGGGAGGCATCAGAGATGAGGCCGAGATCAGGGGACATCGAAGAACCTATATCGGTTCCATGCCGGGAAGAATATTGCAGGGGCTTCGTCAGTGCGGCACCAACAACCCGGTATTCATGCTGGATGAAATCGACAAATTGGGAAATGATTTCCGGGGCGACCCTTCGTCTGCGCTGCTGGAAGCCCTTGATCCTGAGCAGAATTTTGAATTTTCAGATCATTATCTCAATATGCCCTTTGATCTTTCCAATGTACTTTTTATCCTGACGGCCAATATCTCCGATACCATTCCATCGGCTTTGCTGGACAGAATGGAAGTGATCGGGGTTCCCGGATATACCCGGGAGGAGAAAAAGGCCATTGCCCAAAAATATCTCCTTCCCAGAAAATTAAAAGATAACGGGCTGATTCGCAGATCGGTCAATTTCAGTTCAGGCGCCATTGAATCCATCATTGCCGACTATACTCTGGAAGCCGGGCTGAGAGGTCTGGAGCGCAAACTCGATACCATTTGCAGAAAAATAGCAAGAAAGATAGCCGAGGGCAAAAAAGGAAAATTTACAATTACCCGGCAAAACCTGACGACTTATCTTGGGCCACCCCAGTTTATAGCAGAACTGGACCAGGAAGAAAGCCAGGTCGGCCTGGCAACAGGTCTTGCATGGACGGAAGTCGGCGGCGAGCAGCTTTATATTGAAGTCGCTCTTTACCAGGGGAAGGGGGAACTCCTGGTAACGGGCCAGATCGGTGAAGTCATGCAGGAATCCGCCCGGGCGGCACTGACCTATGCCAAATCAAATGCAGATAAATTTGATATCAGCAAAGAAGATCTTGATAACAATGATATCCACATCCATGTTCCGGCCGGCGCAATCCCCAAGGATGGGCCTTCAGCCGGCATTGCCATGGCAACAGCATTGATTTCAGCCTTTACCGGCCGCAAGGTGAACAATAAGGTCGGGATGACGGGCGAGATTTCTCTTCGGGGAAGGGTATTGCCCATCGGAGGACTCAAAGAAAAAGCCCTGGGTGCTTTACAGGCCGGGATTGAGCATATCATCATTCCGGAAAAAAACAGGAAGGATTTATATGATTTGCCCAAGGTGATCAAAAATAAAATGAAATTTACCTGTGTCCGGGATATAAAGGAAGTCCTTGAAATCGCCCTGGAAAAAAAAGATGGACCGGAAGACGTTCAATAATTTAAGACTTCTCGCGCTGAGTACGGCGGAACAAGGATGCAGTCTTGCTCTGGTGAACGGGCTTTCATTGGTATATGAAGAATTCCGGACAACCCGGGTGACCCATTCCAGCCGGGTTTTAAAAATGATTGAGGATATGCTGAAAAATCGAGTCGGGACGACTCTGGATGATATTGACGGGTTTGTGGTGGCCAGGGGGCCGGGCAGTTTTACCGGGCTCAGAATCGGCATCAGTGTCATAAAAGGCCTTTCCTATGCCATGAACAAACCGGTTGCGGGAGTGTCAAGCCTTGACGGCATTGCCTTTCGATTCTCCTGCGCATCAATTCCGGTTTGCGCCATGATGGATGCAAAAAGAAATGAGGTTTATTGTTCGATTTATCATTTTAATAAAGGCCACCTTATAGCAAAGACACCTGAGGTCGTTGTCGGACCCGGAGAGGCTGTTGCCATGACACAGGGAAAACCGGCATTATTTGCTGGTTCAGGATCAAAAGCCTATAAAGATATGATCGAACAGGAAGCAAACCAGCCGGTTTTCACCCAAAGTTTTTTCGATCATACCAGTGCAGCGGCCCTGGTTCAGTCCATGCGTTTGAGAGATCGTTATTTTTTTGAATCCGGAAGGGACCTTCTCCCGAAATATATTCGGAAATCGGATGCGGAATTGCCGATTATAATCCCTGGATATTGACATAAAAACCATTCCTTGATATTGTAAGCGCCTCATTAAAGTGGGGTAAAAGATTATGGATAATTCAAAATGGCCGGTGAGGGCGGTTTTGCCTGTTGCTCAACCCGGCCTGATATTTATTGCAACAGCCATCCTTATTACAGGGATGCTTTTTTATTTTGGGTGGATGGGGTTTGCCTGGATCTCTTTGGCGTTGACAGGGTTCATCACTTGGTTTTTTCGAGATCCGGACCGTGATATTCCCAAGGATGAGAAAGGGCTCATATCCCCTGCCGACGGCAAGGTCATCGTGATTGAAAAACAATCCGGGTGTGAGTATTTAACCGGACCCTGCACCAAGGTCAGCATTTTTATGAATGTGTTTAATGTTCATGTGAACCGGATCCCCTTTGATGGTACGGTGCAGAAAATTAAATACACCCCTGGAAAATTTATCAATGCCTCTTTTGATAAAGCATCCGTCCATAATGAAAGAAATGCCCTGATTGTAAGAACACCTGGGGGAGCAGAGTATGTTGTTGTCCAGATAGCCGGGCTCATTGCCAGAAGAATTGTGAATTGTGTCAAGGAGAGAGAAAAAATCACAAAGGGAGACAGATACGGGATGATCCGGTTTGGTTCCCGGCTGGATTTATATCTTCCTGATGATTTCGATGTTGCCGTTCGTATTGGTGAAAAGACAAAAGCAGGATCAACCATCATCGGCTACATGAAATAAATATCGGCGAAGCGCTTTAAAAAAACAAATCAAATGGAGTGAACTCAAACTTGGAACAAGTACCCATTACAAAACAAGGCTATGCTGCTTTAAAAAAAGAACTGGAAAGATTGAAGACCATTGAAAGGCCGGAAACCATCAGGTCCATCGAGATTGCCAGGGCCCACGGAGATCTTTCTGAAAATGCGGAATACCATGCGGCAAAGGAAAGGCAGTCTTTTCTGGAAGGCCGGATCGGTGAACTCAGTTACAAGCTCGGAAATGCAAAAATAATTGATCCTCAAACCGTTCCAAAGGATACCGTCAGATTTGCAAGCAGGGTCCGTGTGGAGAATATGGATTCGGAAGAAGAAGTGGAATATATGATCGTCGGGCCTGATGAGGCAGACATAAAACAGGGGAAAATTTCGGTTTCTTCTCCCCTGGGAAGTGCACTCCTGGGTAAAAAGCCCGGAGATGAGGCGGTACTGCAGGCCCCTGGCGGAAAAAGAGTTTATGAGATCTTAGAGATTATTTAAATAGTGGAGGTATTGCTTTGGCAAGAGTCACAATTGAAGATTGTCTTAAAAATGTGGACAATAGATTTACACTGGTTCATCTGGCCGCAAAAAGAGTCCGGCAGATCAGAGAAGGGGCCGAACTGTTGGTAAAATCATCCAGGAATGGCGATGTCGTTTCGGTTTTAAGAGAAATTGCCGCCAACCGGATAGTGGTCAAAAAAAAGAAGGATAAGGATGGGGAATAAAGGCTGATTGAAGAACAGCCTGAAAAAAAAGATATTGTGAAATTTGCTCAATCCCTTGGGTTGCCTGAGTTTAGGAATAACTGCCCCAGCGCGGATCGAACAAAACGGATTGAGATAAGGCAAATGTTGGAAAATTTGTATAACCATAACAAAGACATCAAAGGCAATATATTCAGGTCCCTGGGGAATATAGTGCCGGAGTATCTGCTGAACAGACAAATATGATAGATATCCAGAACCAGCCGGATTTCAGGAATATTCCCATTGACAAAGTCGGGATCAAAGGATTGAAGTATCCTGTAAAAGTATTGGATAAAACCACAGGTCTTCAATCGACGGTTGCCCAGATCAATATGTATGTGGATCTGCCCCATCATTGCAAGGGAACCCATATGAGCAGATTTGTTGAAATCCTGAATCTGGTCAGAACAAAGGTATCCCTGGAATCTTTGACCAATATCCTGGAGGATATGAAAACAATTCTCGGGGCAAAATCTTCCCATATTGAAATTTCATTTCCCTATTTTATCGAAAAAAAATCCCCTGAAACAGGATCAAAGGGCCTGATGGATTATAATTGCTCCATCATCGGGTCTTCCAACGGAACAAAAAATACCGACATTGTTCTCATCGTTGCGGTTCCCGTCACCTCTGTCTGCCCCTGTTCAAAGGAAATCAGTGAATATGGGGCCCACAATCAGCGAGGCGAAGTGCGGGTCAGCACCCGGTTCAGGAAATTCATCTGGATTGAGGATATTGTCGGACTGGTTGAGGCTTCGGCATCCTGTGATATCTTTTCCGTACTGAAAAGGGAAGATGAAAAATATGTTACGGAAAAAGCCTATGACAATCCCAAATTTGTTGAAGACATTACAAGGGACGTGGCCCAGGCGCTGATGGCGGATAAAAATATCACCTGGTTTTCCGTAAGCGCTGAAAATTTCGAATCCATTCATAATCACAGTGCATATGCATACATCGAAAAAGGGTCCGTCTCCTGATCGTTATTTATCTTCCAGTTTATTTACCATGTTTTTAAGACGGGTCAGAATAGATTCATACCCGGTGTTTTCCTCGTTTACCATGATAATATAGGGATAAAGCCTCTCATTTTTTCCTGATAAATACCCTGCACGGGTCCTGACGCCGGTCAAGGTTCCTGTTTTAAAGAATTCATTTTCTTCGTGCTTCAGCAATCCATGATAAGGCCTGAATTTGGTTAATATTTTCAGCATTTCATGGGGTGAAATTCTATTTCCCCTTGAAAGTCCGGAACCTTCATCGATGGTGAGAGCTGTCAGGCCCAAGTTCCGGCGTGAGAAATCCTGAACCGCCCGGACCCCTTTCTCAAGTGTTGCCGGTTCTCCAAAGAGTTTAGCGCCCATGGACAATAAAAGCTGATTGGCAATGAAATTATTGGAGTATTTCAGCAGGCTTTGAACGATTGCCTTTAATTCATGGGGAGACTGGAAGATATGGGGGTCAGTATTTTTTAAGGCAGCCGTTTCGACCCGGACCGAGCCTGTGACGGGTATTGTTTTTTCAAGAAAATGTTTCAGCAATAATCCTGGATATAAATCGCTTTGCTCGTGTGAGAGGGTGATTCGTCCCTGTCTTAAATTGGTTTTTCTGATGTCATCATGAAAAAAATCAAGCAAAGGGGTCTCGGGCTCACCACTGATAAAGCATTTTTTGTCTTTATCCCATTGGAAATGAATGGTGTTGAAATTGACACATAGAGCCCCCACCGGTGCATCATAAGGGTTTAAAGAATCACCTTTGCCCGGAATATCAATGGGGGTTGCGTAATAGGACGAGTCAATAAGGATATGGTGGATCTCTCTTATCTTTGCCTTTAAAATGATGTCTTGACTCAAGTCTTCGATAATTTCGGAAGTCAATAACGGATCCCCGTATCCTTTAATATGGAGATTTTTTGATGCTGCATCATAATCATAATGCGTGGGGAAATGATATGCTTCCCCCAGAATGTGAATGGCGGCAAGACTGGTCAGGATTTTTAATGTCGAAGCCGGCACAAAATTTTTTTCATTATTTTGAGCATAAAGCACCCGGCCCTGGTCATCCGCCAAAATGATCCCTGCATTCATATCTCCGGCATGAATGCAGGGAGTCATGGATAAGAAAAAGAACCCGGTCAATATCCCGGAAATCATTTGAAAGAGTGTTTTTTTAGTCATTATTTTTATAAAAGGCCTTATACCCCAGATAGGTCATGTACACATCTGCTTTACTGGATATTTCAAAGGGAGAGTGCATGGAAAGAAGAGCAGGGCCGCAGTCAAGGACATTCATCCCGAATTTGGCCAGGAATTTAGCCACAGTGCCGCCGCCGCCCTGATCAATTTTCCCCAGTTCGCCGGTCTGCCAGACAATATGGTGATGATTGAAAATCTGCCGGATTTTACCGACGAATTCAGAACCGGCATCACTGGCCCCGGATTTGCCGCCGACGCCGGTAAATTTGGTCATGCAGATGCCGAATCCCAGTTTTGCAGCATTCATGGCCTCGTGAACGTCCTTGAAATCGGGGTCCATGGCGGCATTCACATCGGCCGAAAGGCAGGATGAATGAATCAAGGCCTTTCTGAGGGATCGGTTGCCGGTATCCTCGCCACTGATAAGGAGAAGATCGGACATGAAATCTTCCAGGAAATTGGATTTTGCACCGCTGTTGCCCTCACTGCCGATTTCTTCCTTGTCAAAGAAAAGGGCCATGATTGTTTTTTCAGAAGGCTCTGAATCCAGAAAAGCTTCAAGGCTTGTAAAGGCACAGACCCGGTCATCCTGTCCATAGGCGCCGATCAAGGAGCGGTCAAATCCGACATCCCTTGCCTTTTCCGAGGGAACAGCTTCTATTTCAGCACTGACAAAATCCTCTTCCGTGATACCGAATTGATCGAATAAGCAGTTTAGCACCCCTAATTTAAATCGGTCTTTTTCATCTTTCCCCCCCAAAGGAAGGCTTCCGACGACCAGGTTTAATTTTTCTCCCTCAAACACTTCTGAAATATTTTTGCTGGACTGGGTTTTCCCTGCCAGATGGGGCAGAAGGTCGGTAATGGTAAAGACCGGGTCATCGGGATGTTCACCAATGGTAATATCAACCCTTTCATTATTGGATTTGATCATGGTTCCGTGAAGGGCCAAGGGTAGGGCCAGCCAATGATATTTTCGAATTCCGCCATAATAATGGGTTTTCATCAACCCCATGCTCAGGTCTTCATAGACGGGGTTCTGCTTTAAGTCCAATCTCGGAGAATCAATATGGGAGGCAATGATATTGGCGCCGCGCTCGGACAGTTTTTTTCCGGGAATGGCCAGGGCCACGCAGCGTCCCTGAAAAACTTTATAAACTTTTTTAATATTTTTGTGTTTTTTTTCCAAAACCGTATCAATATCCACAAATCCTTTTTGCTTTGCAGCGTCGATAATTTGACGGGCAGCTTCTCTTTCGGTCTTGGATCGGTCTAAAAAAGCCTTGTATTTTTCACAGAACTGAAAAATCTGGTCCTGATCTTTTTTATCGAGCGCATCAAACACAAGCGGCTGTTTTTTAAGCAAGGTTTCTCTGATTTTTTTAATCCGGGTTTTATTCATTGATACAATCCTTTCGTTCATTTGAACAATTGAAAAAAATCATAACCCATTCCTTTGATTCGATGTTTCATATTCAGCGTCTCCCATCTGTCGGGAAAGGCAATGGGGCAGAAATCAACCCTGACTTCATACACGTATTCGTTTCGTTCTTCAAGGTAAGTATTTTTTTTAAGGGTTAAAGGAGTCATGATGACACCTTCATAGCTGATTACCGTATCATTATCCTTTGTTTTTACGGATTTTAATCCATTATTGACGAGTATATTTTTTAAGGCATTCGCTTTGATCCGCTGTTGGGCAGACTCGTTTGATTCTCCGGGCTCGGCAGATATTACTCCTGAAATAAGAATCTGAGAAAATTTTTCCGCCCGGAAATCGTTTTTTGACGGGACCATCAATAGATTGTCATCAACCAGTTTGTTTTTCGATGACTTGATATCATATTTAATATAATAGGTAATTATTCCTTCATCCGGGTATGTTGCAGGAATGAATACCCATATGGCCGATAATGTGAAAAGCCACAGATACAAGAAGCAGGGTTTAAAAGCAGCAGGCATGGTTTTTGAATATGTTCTTCGTGGGTTAAAGTTAACAGTAAATCCTGACGATTTATCAGTACCATAAAAAATTGTGAGGAATCAATGCAAAAAGGTTTACAGGGTATTTAGGCATAATCAGTTGAAAGGGGAAGGGAAGATGAAAAAAATTGGCTTGATTATATCGGGATTTTTTGTTTCCTCACTGTTGTTCTTGGCTTGTGGGAGCTTTCAGTCTTCCTCCGTGGGTGGGCCGGGAATGGTATTGATCCCTCCGAACGGAGAGGCGGACAATCAGAAGGTAGTTACCTTTTATGTCATCGGCAAGGGGCTTGAACCTGAAAATGCACGTTCAAAGGGGGAAGCTGTTTTGATGGCGGAAAGAGCCGCTGTGGCCGACGGATACCGGCAACTGGTTGAAAAACTGCGAGGCGTTTATGTAGATGCCTTTTTAAGAGCCGGCCGAGGTTCCGTTGACCAGGAGACCATCCAGGTTCATACTCAATCCTGGCTTCGTGGAACGGAAATCATGGAGATTACCCAGGCGGAATATGGGATTACAACGGCCAGAATGAGTTTAAGAATTAATTTTACACGGGATGGGATGGTCTGGTGGCCCGTTGGAATCGGAAAGGATGTAAAGTCGTCTTTTTCAGAAGGCGCCGTCAACGGCGGCGGCTCAAGCTAGTTTTTTAGCAGGAAAAGAGAGCCATTGTTTTAACGTCTTAACATATTGATCCATTTCGGGAGGATGCCATGGGGGGGTCTGTGTTGCTGTGCAAAGCATTCAGAAGATATATGCCGGTCATATCGGCATTGTTTTTTCTTTCTACTGCATCAGGCTGGTCAGCCGGATATCAGGAAGAAAAACTGCTGGATACGAATTCATATTCTTTAGATGAATTAAAGAATAAAACAGACGAACATAAAATTGAAATTCAGGTTCTTGAGGATCAGATTAAAGATCTGAAAGCCGATTCAGACTGGATGATATTAAAAATAAACCAGATCCGGGATTCGGGCCGGATAGTTCAGATGACTCTGAAAACAGCCCTCCGTCATAAAGAAGACAAAATTAAAGAGCTGACAAGAACTAAAAAAAGACTTGAATCCCTTGTAAAATATTATTCAGCCATTGAAAAATCGAAACAGGACGGTACATTTGAACGTATTGTGGATAAAAAAATAGCCGCCCTTGAATCAAAAACGGATACGCCTGAAAAAAAAGAGGCTGCTGCCCAGCCCAAAAAGATTTCTTCACCAAAAGGCAAAACAGGCGTCAGCAGAACCGAATTGCTAACCGCTATAAAGAAGGCAGGATTGCAGGACTGGGTGGAAATTACCGGCTCCGGCACCTGCCTGCGCCTTGAAACAATCCTGCCCATTCTTTTTCCCACCGGCAGCGCCGTCATTGCCGGCGAGTACAAACCCTTTTTCCGGAAATTGGCTGAATTGCTCAAACCCTATGATGTCAAAATTTTTGTAGATGGATACACAGACACGGTTCCCATACATAATAAAAAATATCCGTCCAATTTCGAATTGGGCGCCAACAGGGCAAGCAATGTTATTCATCAACTCGTTGCCTATGGTTTGAAACCCTCCATTTTCAAAATCGAGTCCACGGGTGAATACAGATTTGCAGCAAAAAAACCGTCAACTCAAAAAGCCTTTGAAAGGCGTGCTGAAATAACTGTTATTTTTTCCGGATAATCCCCCCTTCCGGATGAATGTTCTCTACATGCAATTGCCCTGTGCATGATGGTGTTTGATCTTGTCTGATTGTTCTGCTATACACAAAGTTATAAGATCATTGTTGTAATAATGATGCGATAGGTGTAGAGGATTTGAAATCGTCAGGTTTTACATATCCATTAGGGTCGGAATGGGGAATGGTGTCGGAAAGATAAATGAATATCCGGAATTATAAGATTTTTCTTTTTGCCGTCATTTTTATTTCAGGACATTTGATTTCATTTCCGGGCATTTCTTTTTCCGAAGAAGTCCCACAGATTGCAATTGTTGTATCGAAACGGATCAAACCCTATGTGAGCATCATAGAAGGGATGACCGAGGAACTGGGGAAAAAGGAAAAGAAATTTGAAATTTTTTTTCTTCCCGAGTCAGACCCGCCGGATCATCAACACATTACAACCCAGCTTGAAAATACCGGGTTTGCTTTATATGCCGCCGTTGGACCTGAAGCTGCAAAACTGGTATGGTCATTGAAAACAGATCGGTCAAAGGTGTTTACCGCGGTCCTTGATCCTGAAGCTCTGCTGGAAACAGGGAGTTCTCAATGCGGTGTTTCACTTCGAATTCCTGTTGAAAGGCAGGTTCAGGAGATCTCAAACGCATTTGTCAATGTTAAGAGAATCGGATTGCTTTTTGACGCCCGGATCAATGACTGGTTTTATAAGGCCGCCGAAACAGCATCAAGGCCATACGGCATCTCCATTATCCCCCTTAGAGTTGAATCCAGAGCCCAGATTACAGAAGTGCTGGCCCAGAACTGGCAGAATCTGGATTGTGTCTGGATGATCCCGGACCAGACGGTTATTTCTGAACGAATCATCGAACATATTATTAAGCTTGCCCTTTATAATTCAAAGGGAGTGATAGGGTATAATTCTTTTTTTATCCGGACCGGCGCATTTTTTTCTTTTGATTTTGATTATAAAATTCTGGGGGTTCAGGCTGCCCGGAAAATTGACACATATGTTCAAAATGGGATCTGCATTCAGGAACCCCCGGAATTTCAAACTCTCATGAATTTGAAAATGATAGAAAAAATCGGTATTAAAATAAGGGAGTGAATTATTTTTAATAATATCGGCATACATGCAAGGGTCCTGTCCACGGCCGTCATTCTGATCAGTGCATCAACAATGACGTTGGGATACTGGGGGGTGAATATCATCAACCAGTTTGTCATGTCCCGGTTCAGCCAGCGGATTGATTTCATGACCCAGTACCTGGCCCTTAATTCCGAATTGGGGATACTGATTGATGAACAGAAGCTCTTAAGGGGTCTTGCCCGAAATATGCTTGGAGAAGAGGATATTGCCGGAGTGGTCATTGAAGATGGCCGGGGCCGGGAACTCATCCGGGAAACCCGGGATATCCCGGGGCCCTTTGTGACTTCCCAAAAATGGGTCCGGTTATCGGAAGCAAAGGATGGGATGACATCCATGAATCTGATCACGGATAATCTGAATGGGGACAGGATCGGCCAGGTCCGGGTGATCTATTCAACAAGCGGGATTGAGAATCTGGCAAAACAAATGAAGCAGCGGTTTTTAATCATTGCCTCAGTGCTGATTCTGATCTCCTGTTTCATTTTTTATATCATATCCAGGTCCCTTGTGGCCCCTGTGATTTCACTTGCCGGAATTGCAAAAAAAGTATCTCTCGGCAATCATGTCATCCGCGCCCCGGAAGGCAATACGCCGGAAACCATAAAGCTTGCCCAAGCCTTTAACGAAATGCTGGACTCCATTGCTTTAGGGAGAAAAACCATTGTTCAGGCCTATGAAAAAATGGCAAAGCAGGAGACCCTGGTGGAAGTGGGGAAATTTTCCATGATGATCGCCCATGAAGTGAAAAATCCCCTGGGGATTATTAAAAGTTCTCTTGAAATTCTGAAGAGAGAATTGAATATTCCGGCTGAGAATATTGCCCTGACATTTGCGGAAGAAGAAATTATCAGGCTGAACGACCTGATTGAAAGTTTTTTAATGTTTGCAAGACCGGCCCGGCCGAATTTTTCCAAGATCGATCTCAACCGGCTCATGTATCAGGTGGTTACAGGTTTTGAAATACAATACCAGTCCGGTTTGCTTGAAATCAGATCTTCTATTCCCGAGGAGCCCTTTTATGCCGATGCTGATTTTGATCTCTTTTCCCGGGGGATGACCAATATCATCATGAATGCCTGTGAGGCAAACCAGGGGAAAGGATTAATCGATATTTCAGTTGAATGCAGGAAGAAAAAATGGCAGCTTTATGTTAAAGATCAGGGCATGGGAATTCCAACGGACCAGTTGAAGAAAATTTTTGAACCGTTTTTTACCACCAAGGCCAAGGGGACAGGTCTTGGACTTGCGTTCGCAGACCAGGTGGTCAAGGCCCATGGTGGAGATATTGTGGCTCAAAACAGACCTGAAGGCGGCGCCTTGTTTTGTGTGACCCTGTTTTCAAATTTTAAAGATGATGACATTCAAGGAAGTTTGGAATAATGGCCCATATACTTATTGTCGATGATGAACCCAAAATGAGAATCCTTCTTTCAATGATGCTGGAAAGAAAAGGATACCGGATTGATCAGGCAACCGATGGAAAGGACGCCTTGAAAAAGCTTTCCCTTTCTGCATATGACCTTGTGATCTCCGATATCAAGATGCCGGAAATGGATGGAAGGGAACTGATAACCAGGATGAGACAACAGGATATGGTTACGCCTGTTGTGTTCATCACTGCCTTTGCGACCATTGATTCCGCCGTTGAGATGATGCGCCAGGGCGCAGCCGATTATGTCACCAAACCCTTTGATGAATCAAAAATCTGGATCACGGTGGAACGGGCCTTGAATTTTTCCCGTCTGGTAACCGAGAATCGTGAAATGAAACTGGAACTTGAGGAAACTCAGGGACACCGGCAGTTGATCTACAGATCGAGCTGCATGAGCGATATTGTGAACCTGGTGAAAAATGTGGCTTCTGTAGATTCTGCCGTCCTGATACTCGGAGAATCCGGTACCGGCAAAGAGCTGATCGCAAGACAGATCCATTCTCAGAGTACCAGGAGCAGCAAGCGGTTTGTGCCGGTCAATTGCGCTGCCATTTCATCGAACCTGGTGGAATCTGAATTATTCGGATATGAAAAAGGCTCATTCACCGGTGCTGAATCCCGAAGAAGAGGCAAATTTGAATATGCCACCGGCGGTACCCTGTTTCTGGATGAAATCGGAGACCTGCCCCTGGATTCCCAGGGAAAGCTCCTCCGGGCCCTTCAGGAAAAAAAGTTTCAGCGGGTGGGCGGCAATGAAGAAATCCCTGTGGATGTCAGGGTGATCTGTGCCACCAACAGAAATCTGGAAACCATGGTCCAGGAGAACAAATTCCGTCAGGATCTTTTTTACCGGATCAATGTATTTCCTATTCTGATACCGCCCCTTCGGGAAAGAAATGAGGATATCGTTCCTTTGGCCGAGTATCTGATCAAAACCTTCCCCTTTGGAAAAGAGCATGTCATCAGCGATGATGCCAGTAAGAGGCTTAAAGAATATCCATGGCCGGGAAATGTACGTGAACTGGCCAATGTGATTGAACGATGCCTGATTTTAACACGGGATACAAAAAAAATTACCTCGGATACGATTTCCTTTTTAAAGCCCGCTGCACCGGCAGCGAGCAGTCCCGAGGTTGTCAAGCTGCCACCCGGAGGGGTTCCGCTCCACCAGGTCCAGTTCAGTCTGGTCAGACAGGCCCTGCAGGCAGCCGGCAACAACCAGACAACGGCGGCAAAGCTTTTGGGGTTAAGCCGGTCCAAGCTCAGGGTAATCATTAAAAATATAGATGGTGATCAATAAATGGCATTCAGAACTTACATCAAAATTGTGATCATGATCCTTATGACGGTGACATCCGTCTATCCGGTGAATGCCTCGGATACCATGCTGATGTTTGTCGGAGAGGATCTGGATGTCCTTTCCATCGCCTCCAGAAAGGAAGAAGCTGCCTGGAGTGCACCGGCCATTGCCAAGGTGATCACATTGAAAGACATCCAGGATTCCGGTGCACAGACCATTTCCGAAGCCCTGGACGGAACTGCCGGCTTTCATGTTGAAACAACCCGGGATGGATCAATTCCCTATTTAAGGGGTATACCCAATTCAGCCCTGGTATTATATGATACGGTTCCCATGATGTCCGGGGCCGATAAATCCAATCATTTTATGGATTATGAAACATCCCTTGCTTCTGTAAAACGGATTGAAATCATAAGAGGGGCAGGGTCGGTTCTGTGGGGGCCGGACGCCTTTGCCGGTGTTGTGAATGCCGTACCGTTTACCGGAAAGGATTTTTCAGGGATAGAGACCGGGGTGGCCCTGTCTTCTTCCGACCAGGGCAAACAGGCATACCTCCGATACGGAAAAGAGAAGGGGAACTGGGCCTCCTTTTTTTCTCTTTCCGCCCGTCAGGCCACGGAAGATGATTCGGATATCAATGTGCTCCGGTTCTGGAATGACGGTCTTACGCCATCTCCGGCCGATGAACGGTTTGGAAACAGTACGCCGGATGATTCTCACTATCTGGAGGTATACGGCAATGTTTCGGTTTCAGACTGGCTTGTTCTTTCAGCAAAATTGTCGGACAGCCGCAAGGCTTTTTCCGTAACCGACTGGGAACGCGAACACATCTGGGAGGAAGAAAAAGCTTACCATACAAAGCTGTTCAAGTTGGAGGCAAAAAAAGAGATCGGTATTGACTCGGGTGTCCGGTTTACAGGTTACTACTCAGATGTAGAACTCGAAAAATCAGTCATTGACCGTCAGTTTGACCAGGAGGAATATTCCGTTTTCGGTGAGCTGATTTATGAACGGTCTCTTTTTTCTTCCGATGCCTTGTTGACGGTGGGGACCTCTTATAAAGAAGACCATTATGATGATATCCTGGTATGGAATAGCTTTTTCCCGGGATACCTGACCTCCGGGAACCTTTATTTCCTTCCGCCCTTTTCCCAGAAAGACTATGACAACAGCTTGCTTTCCGTTTTCAGCCAATATCGCCACAAAATTGAGAACATCGAATTCTGGGTGGGTTTGAGGAACGACAATCATAAAAAATTTCAGGATAAAACCAGTTTCAGTTCAGGTGCGGCATGGTCGATCTCTCCTGAATTCATCCTCAAGACCAGCTATGGTTCGGGGTATCGAACACCCTTTGCCAAACAACTGGATGAAAACACGGAAAGCCGGCTTGAGCAGATTAAAAATTTCAATGTCCAGCTCCAGTACAAACCCAACAAACAGAATCTGTTTTCCGTGACGGCATTCCGGAACGATATTGATAATCACGTCCTGGGAGACCGGTATGAAGGCGCCGGCGTTTCTTTGCCGAACCACCAGACCATTGATGGCATCGAACTGGAATGGGAATTTGAAGCCACGGACAATTTGTCTTTTTCCGGGAACGCCACTTTTTTGAGCAATGACGGGCCGGATGAGGTCTTCCTGTTCAATGATTATACCTATTTTGATGATGACGGAAATGAGCAAAAGCATTATGAGAGATTGACTCACCGGTATGATACCGGATCGGATACTATCCTTAATTTAAGCGGGATCTGGAAAATAACGGAGAATATCAAGCTGATCCCGCAGGTCAAATATTTTTCCGATCGCGAGCTATACTATTCGGTAAGTGATGAAACCCGGAAATATCCGGATGCATGGCTGTTCAACCTGCGCCTCCGTATCAACACCGGGAAATTTAGCGACATCGACCTGTTTGTCAACAACATCTTCAGCACCCGGTTTGGGACGTTTGATGCTGCATCCGGGCACAATAGAGAGTCTTTTAACGCCGGAATTATTTTTAAATATAAATGGTAAGCGTTCAAGGAAATTCAAGGGATTCAAGAGAGCGCGTCTTAGAAGGCGATTGAGGATGAGCATCATTGCCGACCGGGCAGGACTAAGCCGGGAAACCCTTCGAGTTTATGCGAGCGGCCTTTGACCATGAGGATTTTCAAAAGGCAATGGTGCTATGACATTGCGCCGGATTGGCCAGATCTGACAATGTCCGGTTGGATATGACCAGCCACCCGAAAAGAAAAGCCCGTAAAATAAGGATTCTCCGCTTTGGTATGAAATTTGCTATAGCTCAGCACATGATCAAATCGATTACCATAAAAATAATTCTGTTCTGGGTGCTTGTCGCCTTTTGCCCGGTCCCGGGAATCTGTCTGGCCGGAAATTCTACAGGCGATGAAGACTATGCTGTGGCCCTGGTCAATTATATCCGGCAGAATCCGAAACTCTATGCAGAAGGTCTGGGATATGACAGCAGCACCCTGGTCCAAACCCTTCCCTGGATTGAATCCTGTCTGCCCGGCATGAATTCGTTTTCTTCCTCTGATTTTTTAAACCAGAGGGCTTTTGCGTTAAACAATACAGATTCAGTGGGGGGCGAACCGGAATTCACGCATCATACAGATTACGCATTTACCGGGGATTTTGGCGGTGTGGTGTCTTTTGTTAATTATATGGATTCGGATCAGGCAGTTGGCATCGTCATTAATTCCCAGTTTGAAAAAGAACTGGATCCTTTATATGAAGGCAAAAGAATTATTCTTTCCTCAGATTATGATCTGATCGGGGTCTCATTCAAGGTGGGCACTACCCAGGTAAAAACCAGCATAAGAAATGCCTATTTTATCACCTTGTGTTTCGGGTCTTCGCTTCTGACATCAGAAGTTCAGATCGTCAATATGATCAACCAACTGCGGGCCGGTTCAACACAGGCTTACGAATATCTGTCGCTTGACATTCCCGGGCCGGCAGGGGAATTATCGCCTCTGTTTTTGAACAATGCCCTATCTTTGACAGCCAAAGCCGGGTTGACGTCTTCCATTGATTTTTCAGCCTCTGCATTAGGTTTTGGTTATTCAGGGGAGGGAGTGCAAGAATCCTCCATAGTCAAGGTTTTTCCGGAAACCGAAGCCGATGATTACAGCTTGTGGATATTTTCAGCATTGATCCTTGAAGAAATCAAATCCTATCCTGAGAAAAATACAATTTTTAATCCAGACTATACTGATATCGGCACAGGAATCTATTATTTCACAAATTCAGGCTATATCTTCTCAAAGCTCTCTGTTGCATCCGGGATGAGTTTGAAAAATGATCCATCTCGTGCAAAAATTTACGGGCTTGTATATACAGACACGGATGAAAACGGGTGTTATACTCCTGGAGAAGAAGCACCAGACCGGCTCATGGTCGTCTATGACAAGGAGACTCTTGAAAAATTAACTTCAGCAGTCAGTAATAACGCAGGTCAGTTTGTTATGGAGCTTTCCACCGGCAATGAATATGTGATCCAGACCGGAACGGCCCAGAATTTATCAGAAAAAGAAATTTATGTGACTAACGATCTGTTTGTGGATCTGGTCCTTCAACCGGAAATGGGGATTAATCAATGATGAAAACGCCTTGGAGTGCTTTCATTCAATGGTTTGACGGGACGCCGCTGATCTTGAGAAAATATCTGGCTCATGTTTTCAGGGTATGTACCACAGAGGATACTGCTCAATTGGCTGTATCCCGGGAAGAATCTCTGGAAGGATTCAGAACCTGGGCTATAAAGATGGATTTCCCATTGAGGATTGCAGCAAGATTGTTTTATATCCGATCAATTTTCGATATGGTGATTTTACATTATAAAGAGATCATTTCAGAAAATGGCGGAATCATTGGGCAAGGAGCTCAAGAGAATGTGGTGTCCTTGTCTTCCAGGCAATGGGAAGAGATTCTGAAATCCTGGAGCGTGCTGCGTTCCCTGGAGATGTCGGATAGCTATATCCATTCCTGGACATCGGTTATGATTAAATTGCAAACGGAGGCCTGTTGAAACTGTTGAAACTGCGAATGGCTCATGTGTTGCTGGTTCTGATTCTTATTTTGCTGAGCAGACCTGTCTTTGCGGGACAGACCCTGATGACCCTGGATGATTGTGTCGCTGCCGGCTTAAAGAACAATCCTTCCCTTGAAGCGGCAAAGGATAGCGTAACTGCTGCCGGGTATGGAATAAAATCTGCCCGGGCCGATTTTCTGCCCTCTCTGTCATCGGGCTATTCCATTTCTACAATTATCAGTGAAAGATCTGAAGGCCCCACAGAAGCCGATTATCTGGATCAGGACATTCATACCTTTAATATAAAGCTGACCCAGATTCTCTTCGCAGGATTCAGAACCTTGAATTCTTATCAAAAGGCCGAGGCAAGGGAGAAGGTTGCGATTGCCGAAAAGGATCTGGAACAGTTAAATTTAATCTACAAAATAGAAACAACCTTCTATAAACTCATGAAGGCCCTGCAGGATGTGAAGATGATGAACGAATCCATAAATCGTCTTCAGGAAAATATCAAGGCTGCTGAATCGTTTTTTGAAGAAGAACTGGTTCCCTACGCTGATCTGCTTCAGGCCAAGGTCGATCTGTCGGATGCAAAGGAGCGTTTGGGGATCGCCGAAAATAATGTGAACCGGGAACGGGTGGTTTTGTTTTCGCTCATGGGCCGGTCCATGGAACCGGAAATTGAGTTTTCAGGAGATTTTTATGATGCTGTTTCGCCGGAAGTTTTTGATTACGATACCCTGATGGCTCTGGCGCTCAAACAGCGTCCCGATATCAAGAGCCTGGAATTCCAGCGGGAAATGCTGAGAAAAGATTCAGCCGCTGCCGCCGGCGGATATCTCCCGGTCATTCAACTGGATCTGTCATATATAGATCAGAACAGGGATTACGACAAGCACGCACAGTCACTCACGGGAAGCTATGACCGGGATCAGAAAAATGCCTATTGGTCTGCGGGTATTTATGCCACATGGAAGATGTTTGACGGCGGACGGTCCTGGTACGATAAAAAACGGCTGGACACGGAAGCCCGGAAAATTGATTCTCTGATCATAGAAGCCGAAGGCCTTATCTCTACCGGGCTTCGAAAAGCCATGTTTTCCCTGTCAGAAGCCGAGCAACGATTCCTAAGCACGGGCGAAACCTTAAAATTGTCGGAAGAATATTATGCAAACGAGGAACATCGTCTCAAGGCAGGAGTTTCAACCATTCCAGCCCTTTTGAAAGCCGGTGAGCGCCTGACCCAGGTCAAGGGAAACCGAACCAATGCCATTTTAGACTATCATCTGGCAAAGGCTGAATTAAAAATAATAACCGGAGATTAAAAATTGGTTAAGACGGTTATAAATAAAAGAAATTGGCTTGACAATGTATACTTCGTTTTATATAGAAAGTATGCTTATCAATACAAGCAGTTCGAGCTGTGGCATGGCCACAAAAATTAAATTAATTTAATGGAGGAAGAAAAGATGGCATTACAAGGTTTTAATGAAACTTATTACCTGGAAGCAAAACTTGCACAGGCCCAGGCAGCGGCTCCGGCACAATTCGGCAGTATGACAACCGCACAGTTCCAGGAATACCTGGCAAGCGTAGGATTCACACCGGAATCTCATTACCTGGCCTATGGATGGGCTGAAGGCTTTGCCCCAAATGCGTATTTTAATGCTAATGAATACATTGCTGAAAAAGCAGCCCAGATGTATGCAACCGGTGGTTACAACAATTTGATTGAAGCTGCCGCCGCTTTTACATCAATCTGGGGAGCCAATCCGTATCTGCATTACCTGAGCTATGGATCTATGGAAGGTCTGAACCCTTCAAACAGTTTTAATGAAGAGGCTTATCTGGCCGCAAAGCTCGGACAGCTCCAGACCACAGATCCGACCAACTGGACAGTCAACAGCAACATCAATGATGTTCGTGCCGCTATCCAAGCAGCCGGAATGACTACGCTGACCCACTACCTGACCTTTGCAGACGCTGAAGGCATTGGCGGAAGCTATCCGGTAGGCTCCACCTACACGCTGACCAACAGCCCGGATCTCGCGGCAGCCAATGTTTTTGATGCACCCCGGGTATGGAACCCGTCAGGCACCAGCACCATGAACTCTCTGGATGACAGTGACGAGCTCAATGGAATCGGGACAAACCCGACCCTGAACTTTAACTATTCCAATGATGCGGAAACTGGTGATTTTAATATCATGCCGCAACTTAGAAACATCGAAACCATCAATATCTCTTTTGATCTCGACGTGCCGGTTGCCCAACTGGATCTTCAGGATTCCACCGGCCTGACGACCCTGAATATTACCCGTATTGACGATGACCTTGGCGTAGCTCAGGTGGATAATATCAATACTCCGCTGACCACCCTGGGGATTTCCAATTCCAATGCGCCAGCAGCCATTATCGATATCACCCATCTTGACTCAGCATTGATCGGCACTGCAGATTCAGTTGCTGTTAATCTGTCCGGTGTGAATATCAATCAGTTGATTTTTGAAGAAAATGGCGTTCTTCCGGATCAAGGCTATGAAACCATTAACCTGTCATCCATCGGCACTGCCAATTCCATTGGTACTCTGCAGACCGAAGATCTTCAGGTACTCAATATTACCGGAACCCAGAATCTGACTCTGGGTGCTACAGCAAGCACCGTTAACCCGGTATTGCTGACACAGGTTGAAGCTACACGGCATGCAGGCGGTTTTGCCAACGTTGCCGGCTCCATGGATACATTGGATGCTTCTACATTTACCGGTGTTCTGGACGTTACCCTGGGCGGAGAGATGAATGCCAACCAGGACGGCACTTCCGGCGTACCTGTAAATTTCGCGGTTACCGGCGGAACAGGCAATGATATTTTCAGAATTGCTCAGGGCGGCAATATTGATGCCGGCGATGTTATTGATGGCGGCGCAACCGCAGGCGAGAACAACACCCTTATTATTCATGGGACTACCGCTATTTCAGGGGCAATCAACAATATCCAGACCCTTGAAATTCGTTCCGGTCATGATGCGGCTGCAGCTCAGGATGACGTTACCGTCAACACCACCACAGTCAATAGATTCAGCGATCTGACCACTACCCTGATCCGCAACGAAGGCCAGGCATTTAGTGTAGCAGACAATGCATGGATTTCTTCTGCAGAAGTGCTGAACACAACCCTGAATTCGTATACGGATGCTCAGGCTGCTGCCATTACCTATCTGCATGGCACTACCGGTAATAACAACATTGCCAACAACCTTCTGACGGTTGATTTTGCAACAGATGCAGCAAGTAATACGGTTGGTTTGACCTTTGCCGATGCACCCAATACAGATCCAAGATTCAATATGCAATTGACTTCAGCCGAAGCAAACAGCGTGACAATTGCCGATAATGATACTGAATCAAATACAGTAGATCTGAATTCCTTTGCAACCATCAGTACAGCCATTACAGTAACGGGTGGCGAAGCCGGGGATTTCTTTAATCTTGATAGAACAGCCAACGGATACGGTCTGGACCAGACCGGACTAATTGCCGCTGATGCCCAGACAGTTCTTTCACTGGCTTTCACTGCTGCACCGGTTGGTACACAGAGAACAGCTCTTGAGAGCGTAGCAAGTGCTGCCTATGGAACTTCAACCTATCAGTATGCGTTTAATAGTGTAGCCGGTGGTGAGCTTCTGATCACCCCCACCATCACAGCAGGCGCATATGTGGGTGACTTTATCGCCCGGGTGGGGACAGCCAATCAGGCCATTACAACCGGGACAGGCAATGATACGATTATTTTTGCCGACACAGCAGGGATTACATCACCGACCTCAGGGTTGACCATTTCCGATTCAGTCGCCATGTCAACCGGAACAGATACCATCATTCTCGACGGTAGAGCGGCTGCTATTACTGTGGGTGCGTCTGAATGGACAAACCTGACAGGCGTGGATGTTCTTCGCCTCGGCGGCGCTGCCGGCGCAACAACCTTCAGAGTACAGATTACCGACGGATTTATTGGGCAGACAGATGCCGGAAATAGACTTTTTATTGTGAATAATGATGGTGATTTGAGAAATGCAAATGAAAATGCAGCCACCATTGACATCTCTACCGTATCTGCCAGCAACGGGATCACTTTTATTGGTGCCAACGGCGACGGAACGGCCAACAATGCCGTTCAAACCATCATCCTTTCCGATG